>NZ_MASR01000003.1 GCF_001758195.1 Pseudohongiella acticola | reverse complement strand
TGGCGAAGGGTAAATTTGAACGTAATAAAACACACGTCAACGTTGGCACAATTGGTCACGTTGACCATGGTAAGACAACGCTGACAGCGGCTCTGACACGTGTCTGTGCAGAGATCTGGGGTTCAGGTGAAGCGCGTGCATTCGATCAGATCGATAACGCACCGGAAGAGCGTGAGCGTGGTATCACGATCTCCACAGCGCACGTTGAATACGATTCGCCGAAGCGTCACTACGCGCACGTTGACTGCCCTGGTCACGCTGACTATGTGAAGAACATGATTACCGGTGCTGCGCAGATGGACGGCGCAATCCTGGTGGTATCAGCCGCTGACGGCCCCATGCCGCAGACGCGTGAGCACATCCTGCTGTCACGTCAGGTGGGTGTACCTTACATCGTTGTGTTCATGAACAAAGCGGACATGGTTGACGATGCCGAGCTGCTCGAGCTGGTAGAGATGGAAGTGCGCGAGTTGCTGGATCTGTATGACTTCCCGGGCGACGACACGCCAATCATCATCGGTTCTGCGCTGAAGGCGCTGGAAGGTGATGCGTCTGATATCGGCATGCCTGCGGTACAGAAGCTGGTAGAGACACTGGACGAGTACATTCCTGATCCGGTGCGTGACATTGAGAAGCCGTTCCTGCTGCCAATCGAGGACGTATTCTCGATCTCAGGTCGTGGTACGGTTGTGACCGGTCGTGTAGAGCGCGGTATTGTGAAAGTTGGCGACGAGATGGAAATCATCGGTCTGAAAGACACCGTGAAGACAGTTTGTACCGGTGTTGAGATGTTCCGCAAGCTGCTGGACGAAGGTCGTGCTGGTGAGAACGTGGGCGTGCTGCTGCGTGGCACCAAGCGTGAGGACGTGGAGCGTGGTCAGGTACTGGCCAAGCCGGGTTCAATCACGCCGCATACCAAGTTTGAAGGCGAAGTGTACGTACTGAGCAAGGAAGAAGGCGGTCGTCATACACCGTTCTTCAAAGGTTACCGTCCACAGTTCTACTTCCGTACCACTGACGTGACTGGCGCGGTAGAGCTGCCAGAAGGCGTTGAGATGGTCATGCCTGGTGACAACCTGAAGTTCCTGGTGACGCTGATTGCACCGATCGCGATGGACGAAGGTCTGCGTTTTGCGATTCGTGAAGGCGGCCGTACCGTGGGCGCTGGCGTTGTATCCAAGATCTTGGAGTAATATCGCAGGTGTTTGGCGAAGAGGCGGCCCCAGGCCGCCTCTTTTGTAGATGGGAGCGGGTTAGAAGAATAACGGATAGTTGAGAGTTTTGCTTGACACCGGAGTGCTTCAGCCTTAGAATTCCGCTTCCTTTTTTCCGGTCCCGAAAGTGTTTTTAGGGACGGTTCAAGAAGTAACTGTTTAATTTAAAAAGTTTTTGGAGAGCAGAGTAGATGCAAAGTCAGCGTATCAGAATCCGGCTTAAAGCCTTTGATCATCGGCTGATTGATCAGTCTACTCAGGAAATAGTCGATACTGCCAAGCGGACAGGTGCGCAAGTGCGTGGCCCCATCCCTTTGCCGACGAACAGGGAGCGCTACACCATATTGATATCGCCGCACGTAAACAAAGATGCGCGCGATCAGTATGAAATCAGAACGCATAAGCGTCTCCTGGATATCGTAGAGCCAACAGAAAAAACAGTGGATGCACTGATGAAACTGGATCTGGCGGCAGGTGTTGAAGTGCAGATCAGTCTTGGGTAAGGGCTGAATATTCCAGAATTTTTGTGTTAGGCCGGTTTGTTTAAATTGATGCGAGAAATGGTTCAGTGGTTTAAAACTGATAACAGCTAGCTCAGGGGGCAGATAGTGTCCCACAGCAAACATGGTGTAATGCGATAGCAGCCATAGCGGGTTCAAGCCCCGTACACGATGAGGTTCAAAAAATGTCGATTGGTTTGGTCGGTCGAAAGAGCGGCATGACCCGTGTATTCACTGAAGCCGGAGAGTCTATCCCGGTAACAGTGGTAGAGGTCAGCCCCAACAGAATTACTCAGCTTAAAACTGAGGAAGTGGATGGCTATAGCGCTGTTCAGGTAACAGTTGGTGCGCGCAAAGCGTCCCGTGTTACCCGTTCGCTTGCCGGTCACTTTGCCAAAGCGGGTACCGAGGCAGGCGAAGGCCTGTGGGAGTTCCGTGCGGCCCAGCAGGAGCTTGCCGATTTTACAGCCGGCGGCGAAATCACAGTTTCCCTCTTCGAAGCTGGCCAGAAAGTTGACGTCACTGGCACGTCCAAAGGTAAAGGCTTCGCCGGTACCATCAAGCGTCACAACTTCAGCATGCAGGATGCCACTCATGGTAACTCGCTCTCGCACAGAGCGCCTGGTTCCATTGGTCAGTGTCAAACCCCGGGTCGTGTCTGGAAAGGCAAGAAAATGGCCGGGCACATGGGTGACGTGCGCGTGACAACACAGTCACTGGAAATCGTACGGGTCGACACTGATAACAATCTGTTGCTGGTCAAGGGTGCTATTCCTGGTGCTACTGGCTCCAGAGTGGTAGTGCGTCCTTCTGTCAAATCAGCCGGATCCAAGGGGTAATCAGCGATGGAACTTAATCTCGCAAAACCCGGTAGCCAGGCCGGTAACGGAACAGTCTCGGTATCTGATGAGACTTTCGGTAAAGAATTCAATGAAGCGCTGGTTCACCAGACAGTTGTCACCTACATGGCTGGCGCTCGTCAGGGTACTGTGCAGCAGAAAACACGGTCGGATGTTCGAGGCGGTGGCCGCAAGCCATGGCGTCAGAAAGGTACTGGCCGCGCGCGTGCTGGTACAACCCGCAGCCCGATCTGGCGCTCCGGTGGTGTTACATTTGCCGCGCGTCCTCAGGACCACAGCAAAAAGCTGAACCGCAAAATGTATCGCGGTGCCATGCGTTGCATCCTGTCCGAGTTGCTGCGTCAGGATCGACTGATCATTGTTGAGCAGTTTGCGCTTGATTCTCACAAAACCAAGGATCTGGCCAGCAAGCTGAAAGAGTTTGCACTGGATAACGTGCTGATCGTTGCCGAGGAAGTGGCAGAGAACCTGTATCTTGCTGCGCGCAACCTGCACAACGTTGATGTGCTGGATGTTGCCGGTCTGGATCCGGTCAGTCTGATTGGTTTCGAGAAAGTGATGATGACTGTGCCTGCACTCAAAAAAGTTGAGGAGATGCTGTCATGAACCAGCAAAGACTGTATTCGATTATTGTTGGTCCTCACGTGTCTGAAAAAGCGGCAATCATGGCTGAAGGTCACAACCAGGTAGCGTTTGTCGTTGCCAACGATGCGACCAAGCCAGAGATTCGCGAAGCAATCGAGACACTGTTTAAAGTGACTGTTGAAGAGCTTCAGGTGCTGAACGTCAAGGGTAAAACCAAGCGTACAGCCCGCGGTAAACTGAGACAAAAATCTAACTGGAAAAAGGCTTACGTTAAGCTCGCGCAAGGTCAGGAAATCGACTTTGCGGACATGGCGTAAGGAAGGGTCGCGGTTATGGCAGTTGTAAAATGTAAACCCACCTCGCCGGGGCGCAGGTTCGTCATCAAGATTGTGAACCCTGAGCTGCACAAGGGTGAGCCGTACGCTCCTTTGTTGGCAAGCAAGTCCAAGACCGGTGGTCGTAATAATGCAGGTCGAATTACGCGTCGTCACGCGGGTGGTGGCCACAAGCAGAAATACCGGATTATTGATTTCCGTCGCGACAAGGACGGAATTGCGGCAACGGTAGAGCGCCTGGAGTACGATCCGAATCGTACCGCCAACATTGCTCTGTTGCTGTACGCCGACGGCGAACGTCGTTACATCATCGCGCCGGCCAAGGTCAGTGCTGGTGACTCCCTGGTGTCAGGCAATGAAGCGCCGATCAAGACAGGTAACTGTCTGCCGCTGCGCAACATTCCGCTGGGCAGCACAGTGCATTGCGTAGAGCTCAAGCCAGGCAAAGGTGCGCAGATTGCACGAAGCGCAGGCGGTTCAGCTCAGCTGGTGGCCCGTGAAGGTGCTTACGCAACATTGCGATTGCGCTCTGGTGAAATGCGTAAAGTGCTGGCTGATTGCCGCGCAACGCTGGGCGAAGTCTCGAATTCCGAGCACAGCCTGCGATCATTGGGTAAAGCCGGTGCAACGCGCTGGCGCGGTATTCGCCCGACGGTACGTGGTGTGGTAATGAACCCGGTAGACCACCCGCACGGTGGTGGTGAGGGTCGTACCTCCGGTGGCCGTCATCCTGTAACACCATGGGGCAAGCCGACCAAGGGTTACAAGACCAGGACAAACAAGCGTACTTCCAACATGATCGTACGCCGCAGAAATGCAAGCCGATAAGGCCTGATAACAGAGGAAATAAAAGTGCCACGTTCACTGAAAAAGGGTCCTTTCATAGACCTTCATTTAATGAAAAAAGTGCAGGCAGCGCGCGATTCCAATGACAAGCGTCCGATCAAAACCTGGTCACGCCGCTCAATGGTATCTCCGGATATGCTTGGCCTGACGATCGCCGTGCATAACGGTCAGCAGCATGTGCCCGTGTCTATTTCCGAGGACATGGTTGGCCATAAGCTGGGCGAGTTCTCGGCGACACGGAATTACCGTGGCCACGTTGCAGACAAGAAAGCCAAGCGCTGATTAGCGGGGATAATGAGATGGAAGTTGTAGCAAAATTGCGCGGCGCTCGGCTCTCTGCCCAGAAGGCAAGGCTGGTAGCTGATCAGATTCGAGGCAAGGCGGTTGAAGAGGCTCTTCAATTGTTGACCTTTAGCCCCAAAAAGGGTGCAGAGATCATCAAGAAGGTGCTGGATTCAGCGATTGCCAATGCTGAGCATAACGAAGGGGCGGATGTGGATGAGTTGAAAGTCTCCACTATCTTTGTAGATGAGGGTATGAGCATGAAGCGAATTCGTCCGCGAGCCAAAGGCCGCGCCGACCGCATCGTCAAGCGTACCTGCCACATCACCGTAAAAGTAGCCGATAAGTAGGAGATCAGGATGGGTCAGAAAGTACATCCAACCGGAATTCGGCTTGGTATAGTTAAAAAACACACTTCAGTATGGTTTGCTGAAGGTAAAAATTATGCTGAGCATTTGCTGGTAGACCTGCAGGTTCGTGCTTACATCCGCAAGCAGCTTGCCAATGCATCTGTATCCCGGGTTGAGATTGAGCGTCCTGCACAGACTGCCCGCATTACCATTCACACTGCCCGTCCAGGTATCGTGATTGGCAAGAAAGGCGAAGACGTTGAGAAACTGCGTAATGCCCTGATCAAAAAGATGGGTGTTCCGGTTCACATCAACATCGAAGAAATTCGTAAGCCTGATCTGGATGCCCAGTTGGTCGCTGACAGTGTTGCGCAGCAGCTTGAGCGTCGTGTCATGTTCCGACGTGCGATGAAGCGAGCGGTGCAGAACGCCATGCGCCAGGGCGCTGAAGGTATCAGGATTCAGGTAGGTGGTCGTCTTGGTGGCGCAGAGATCGCGCGTTCCGAGTGGTACCGCGAAGGCCGTGTACCTTTGCATACTCTGCGAGCGGATATCGATTACGCGGCGTCCGAAGCAGCCACAACTTACGGGATTATTGGCGTGAAGGTCTGGATTTTCAAAGGTGAAATCCTGGATCTGCAGGAAGCCTTTGTGGCTCCCCAGAAAGCGTCCAAGTAGAGGATAGGCCAAGATGTTACAACCAAAGCGTACCAAATTTCGCAAGATGATGAAGGGCCGTAACCGCGGACTCTCTCATCGCGGTAGCAAGGTGGATTTCGGCGAATTCGGTCTTAAGGCCGTCTCACGTGGTCGTTTGACCGCGCGTCAAATCGAATCCGCTCGTCGTGCCATGACCCGTCACGTTAAGCGTGGCGGTAAAATCTGGATTCGTGTGTTCCCGGACAAGCCAATCACCCAGAAGCCTCTCGAAGTGCGTCAGGGTAAAGGTAAGGGTAGCGTAGAATACTGGGTAGCTCTGATTCAGCCAGGTCGCGTGATGTTCGAGATCGAGGGTGTTGATGAGGCGCTGGCGCGCGAAGCGTTCCAGCTGGCGGCTTCCAAGCTCCCGTTTGAGACCACTTTTGTTAAACGGACGGTGATGTAATGAAAGCCAATGAATTGCGTGAAAAATCCGTTGCGGAGCTCAATGAACAACTCAACGGCCTGTATCGTGACCAGTTCAACTACAGGATTCAGAAGCGGACAGGACAACTCGGGCAGTCGCACCTGCTGTCAGCTGTTAAGCATGATATAGCCCGGGTTAAGACGATCATTACTGAAAAGCAGAAAAGTGGATCCTGATTATGTCGCTTAATGAAACTAACGAAACAAAAACCGGGCGCCTGGTGTCCGGTAAAGTCGTCAGCTCAAAGATGGACAAGTCCATTGTTGTGCTGGTTGAGCGTCGGGTGAAACACCCGGTGTACGGCAAATATATTACACGCTCTTCAAAACTCCACGCGCATGACGCGAACAACGAGTGTAAAGAAGGCGATAAGGTTACTGTTAAGGAAGTCAGACCGATGTCAAAGACCAAAACCTGGTCATTGGTATCGATTGATGAACGAGCTACGCAGATCTGATTCTGGCAGTAAATTGGTTTTTGGCGCCATTTGGCGTTGTTGCTAAAGCGACAGTTTAAAGGGTTCGGAGAGAATCGATGATTCAGGTACAGTCATATTTAGATGTGGCAGACAACAGTGGTGCCAAACGAGTAATGTGTATCAAGGTGCTCGGCGGTTCGCATCGTCGTTATGCCCGCATCGGGGATGTCATTAAAGTGACAGTGAAGGAAGCGATTCCCCGAGGCAAGGTGAAGAAAGGCCAGGTGCTGTCTGCCCTGGTTGTTCGCACCAAGAAAGGTGTTCGCAGAAGCGACGGTTCACTTATCAAGTTTGATGATAACGCTGCGATTCTGCTCAATAATCAGCAGGCGCCCATCGGGACGCGTGTGTTCGGGCCGGTGACTCGAGAACTTCGTAACGAGAAGTTCATGCGAATCATCTCCCTGGCACCCGAAGTGCTGTGATAGAAATCGAGGCCGCGAAATATGCGTAAGATCAAATGTAACGATGAAGTGATAGTCATCTCCGGCAAGGACAAGGGCAAGCGTGGTACGGTGTCCCGTCTGGTCGGCGAAAACAAGGTGATTGTCGGTGGTATCAATATTGTGAAGCGTCACACCAAGCCTAACCCCAATGCGGGTGTGACTGGTGGGATCGTGGAGAAAGAGGCTGCGATGGATATTTCCAATGTAGCTATCTTTAATCCGGAAACCAGCAAAGCCGATCGCGTTGGCTTCCTGGTAGAAGACGGAAAGAAAAAGCGGATTTTCAAATCCTCTAACAAAGTCATTGATTAACGGAAACTCAGGTCGCCAACATGGCTCAGTTGAAAGAATTTTACAAAAGTGACGTAGTGCCCACACTGACCAAGCAGTTTGGGTTTGATAATCCTATGCGCGTCCCCCGCATCACCAAAGTGGTGTTGAATATGGGCGTGGGCGAGGCTGTGGGCGACAAGAAATTGCTCGACAATGCCTTTGCTGACCTGACCATGATCAGTGGTCAGAAGCCGGTTATCACCAAGGCACGCAAATCCATCGCAGGTTTCAAGATTCGTGCGGGCTGGCCAATTGGCTGTAAAGTCACGTTGCGCGGCGAGCGCATGTACGATTTCCTGGACCGTCTGGTTGATATCGCGATACCGCGTATCCGGGATTTCCGTGGTTTGAACCCTAAGGCCTTTGATGGCCGTGGCAACTATGCCATGGGTGTGACCGAACAGATCATTTTCCCGGAAGTGGAATATGACAAGGTAGATAAGCTGCGCGGTCTGGATATCACCATTACCACGACAGCACAGAATGACGAGGAAGGCCGGGCACTGTTAACTGCCATGCGTTTCCCGTTCAAAGTACAGGCAGAGAAGTCTGCCGCGAAGGAGTCTTGAGATGGCTAAATCTTCAATGATTGCACGCGAAGAAAAGCGCACCCGTACGGTAGCCAAGTATGCGCAAAAGCGCGCTGCCCTGAAGGCGATTCTTGCTGATGTGAATGCCAGCGATGATGAAAAATGGGAAGCACAAATAGCATTTCAGAAGTTGCCACGTGATGCCAGCCCGGTTCGACAGCGTAGACGTTGTCAACTGACCGGTCGTCCTCACGGGGTATACCGCAAGTTCGGAATGTGCCGACACAAGCTGCGTGAAGCAGCCATGCGTGGCGATGTGCCTGGACTGACAAAGGCGAGCTGGTAAGCGGAGAATTTTATTATGAGTATGTCAGATCCAATTGCAGATTTGTTGACGCGTATCCGAAACGCACAGATGGCACGCTTGCCCAAGATGAGCTGCCCGTCCTCGAAGTTGAAAGTGGCTATTTGCCGTGTACTTCAGGATGAAGGTTACATCACTGGCTTCGATGTTCAGCAGCACGGCACCAAGCGTGAGCTGACCGTTGACCTGAAATACTTCCAGGGCAAGCCCGTGATCGAAGAGATCAAACGTGTGAGCAAGCCTGGCCTGCGTCAGTACAAAGGCAAAGAAGAATTGCCACGCAACCGTCAAGGTCTCGGTATCGTTATCGTCTCCACAAATCAGGGGCTGATGACAGAGAAGCAGGCCCGTTCCGCCGGTGTTGGCGGGGAAGTTTTGTGTACCGTATTCTGATACACACAATTCTTAGACACAGTATATAGAGCACGATTATGTCCAGAGTAGCGAAAGACCCGATTACATTGCCGAAAGGTGTAGAGACGGCGATTGCTGGAAGCGCAATTACCGTTAAAGGTAGCAAAGGCAGCCTGAACATCGACCTGCACAACGATGTCGACATTAAACAGGATGGCAACGTTCTGCAGCTGTCGGCCAAAAATGGCTCGCGTCAGGCAAATGCCCTGGCGGGAACATTTCGCGCCCTGATCAACAACATGGTTGTGGGTGTGAGCGAAGGTTTTCAGCGCAAGCTGCAGCTTCAGGGCGTTGGTTATCGTGCCAAGGCCCAAGGCAAAACACTGAATATTACGGTTGGTTATTCTCATCCGATCGATTACGAACTGCCTGAAGGCGTTACGGCGGAGACACCGACTCAGACCGAGATCGTGTTGAGTTCCTCCGACAAGCAATTGCTTGGCAAAGTAGCGGCAGACATTCGTGATTTCCGTCCGCCAGAGCCCTATAAAGGCAAAGGTATTCGATACGCGGAAGAGAATGTTTACAGAAAAGAAGCGAAGAAAAAATAGGGCGTGACATGATGAATGTGAAAAAGCAGGCTCGTATTCGTCGCGCACGACGAACCAGAGCAAAGATAAGTGAGCTGGGTGTTAACCGCTTGTGCGTCTACCGCACACCGCGCCATATTTATGCACAGATTATCTCGGCAACGGGTGATCAGGTATTGGTAAGCGCGTCGACGGTTGAGAAAGATATGCGCAGCGGCGCCACAGGTAATGTCGAAGCAGCCAGCAAGATCGGGAAACTGATTGCTGAACGGGCCAAGAAGGCCGGCTTGGATAAAGTGGCATTTGATCGTGCCGGTTATAACTATCATGGTCGCGTAAAGGCTTTGGCTGATGCGGCACGTGAAGGCGGCTTGGAATTTTAAGGGTTAAAGAATATGGCAGCTAGAGACGAGGCGAGAAAGAACGAAGAAGGTTTACAGGAGAAGTTGATCCAGGTAAATCGTGTCGCCAAGGTGGTGAAAGGTGGTCGAATTTTCGCCTTTACTGCATTGACTGCGGTCGGTGATGGCAATGGTCGTGTAGGTTTCGGTCGTGGCAAGGCGCGTGAAGTGCCGCTGGCTATCCAGAAAGCGATGGAAGCTGCCAGAAGAAACATGATTTCTGTGTCCCTGGACGGCAACACACTGGAGTATCCGGTGAAGGCGCGTCACGGAGCGTCAAAAATTTACATGCAACCAGCTTCTGAAGGTACCGGCATCATTGCTGGTGGCGCAATGCGCTCTATCCTGGAACTGGCCGGCATTCAGAACGTACTGGCCAAGTGCTATGGCTCGACTAACCCGGTTAACGTGGTTAACGCGACATTCAAAGGCCTGAAAACAATGCGTGCTGCCGAAAGTGTTGCGGCAAAGCGTGGCAAAACACTTGAAGAGATCCTGGGTTAAGCAGCTATGGCTAAGAAATCAGCAAGTAAAGATACAGTGGGTACCGTCAAGGTGACACTGGTTCGCAGCCCCATCGGTACGATGGAAAGACATCGTCAGTGCCTGGTAGGCCTGGGACTGCGTCGTATGCATCAGACCGTTGAACTGCAGGATACACCTTCGGTTCGCGGCATTATCAACAAAGTCAGCTATATGCTGCAGGTTGAGGGATAAGTCATGCAATTAAATACTCTGAGTCCAGCACCCGGTAGTACACAGGCGCCCAAGCGCGTAGGTCGTGGTATTGGCAGTGGCTGGGGAAAAACATGTGGTACTGGTCATAAAGGTCAGAAGTCACGCAGCGGCGGCACAGTACGTCCGGGTTTCGAAGGCGGTCAGATGCCTTTGCAGCGTCGACTGCCGAAGTTCGGTTTTTCATCACGTATCAGCCGTATTACCGGTGAAGTTCGCACCAGTGAACTGAATGTGATCGAAGCTGATGTGATTAATGTTGAGACGCTGCGAGCGGCCAACATCATCAACGGCAGCATCAAGCGCGTTAAGGTAATGCTGTCTGGTGACGTCACCAAGGCTGTCACTGTTGAAGGTCTGCGTGTTAGCAAAGGCGCCCGTGCAGCAATTGAAGCAGCCGGCGGCAAAGTGATTGACGTGGTGGTGCCGGATTATGTCGGCAAGAAAAAGACCAAAAAAGCGGTAGCGCAAGGCTGATTTAAACAAAATGGCAAAAAAACCTAACATGAGCGGTGAAGGTGTAGGCGCAGGTCTCGGCGAGCTAAAAGCGCGTCTGTTGTTTCTGTTGTTTGCCATTTTGGTTTATCGGATAGGAACGCACATTCCGGTGCCGGGTATTGATCCGGCACAGCTTGCGAACATGTTCAGTCAGAACGAGGGCACGTTCCTGGGTCTGTTCAATATGTTCTCGGGCGGTGCACTTGAGCGAATGAGCATCGTGGCACTCGGCATCATGCCGTACATTTCTGCGTCGATCATCATGCAGCTGCTGAGTGCGGTCAATCCACACCTGGCACAGCTCAAGAAAGAAGGCGAGTCAGGTCGCCGCAAAATTACTCAGTACACGCGCTATGGTGCGCTGGTGCTGGCTCTGGTTCAGGGCACTGGCATGGCCGTAGGTCTGCTCGCCCCGATGGCCTATAACCCTGGGCTGGGTTTTACCTTCACCGCCATTGTGTCGCTGGTGACGGGTGCCATGTTCATGATGTGGCTGGGTGAGCAAATCACCGAACGTGGCGTAGGTAATGGCATATCAATGCTGATTTTTGCCGGTATCGTCGCAGGCTTGCCCGCTGCAGTCGGAAACTCGCTGTCACAGGCGTACGAAGGACAGATAAGTGGGCTGCTGTTGCTGGTTGTGGGCATCATTGCCGTCATCGTGATTGCAGGTATCGTGTTCATTGAACGCGGCCAGCGACGCATCACGGTCAACTATGCCAAGCGCCAGCAGGGCAACAAGATGTATCAGGCGCAGTCGAGCCATCTGCCGCTGAAAGTGAACATGGCGGGTGTGATTCCGGCGATTTTCGCCAGCAGTATTTTGCTGTTCCCGGCCTCAATCGGGCAATGGTTTGGGCAGTCCGAAGGGGCTGAATGGTTACAGGATTTTGCATTGATGATTGGTCCGGGTCAGCCCCTGTACGTGATCATCTTCAGTGCCATGATTATTTTCTTCTGCTTCTTCTATACGGCGCTGGTGTTCAACCCCCGTGATGTGGCAGATAACCTGAAGCGTTCAGGTGCGTTTATTCCGGGTATTCGTCCCGGTGAGCAGACAGCGCGCTACATTGACGCTGTGCTGACTCGATTGACAATGTTTGGTGCGATTTACATCACCATTGTTTGTTTGTTGCCGAACTTCTTCCAGATGATGGCCAACGTGCCGTTTAACCTGGGTGGGACAGCGCTTTTGATTGTTGTGGTGGTGAGCATGGACTTTATGTCACAAGTGCAATCCCATCTGATGTCGCACCAGTACGACTCTCTGATGAAGAAGTCGAATCTGGGCACTTTTGGTCGCAATTGAAGATTGACTAGCGGTGCCGGACCTTAAAGCCCCGGCCGCTGAATGGAGAGAGAAACGTGAAAGTCAGAACATCAGTTAAAAAAATCTGTCGCAAATGCAAAGTTGTCAGACGCAACCGTGTTGTGCGGGTGATCTGCTCGGCGGAGCCCAGACACAAGCAGCGTCAGGGCTAAGTATCTGGTTGATTTTTATATCGCCAGAGTATATCCTTTGCGCCCCTCAATTGGAGGGGGTATTGGGTCTCTGGTACATGAGTAATTTACAAGATTGGAGTTAAACTATGGCACGTATTGCCGGTGTCAACATACCAGATAACAAGCACCTCGTAATTTCCCTGGAGTACATCTTCGGGATAGGCGCGACGCGCGCCAAATTGATTTGCGAACGTGTCGGTATTGCTCCCCAGACCAAGACGAACTCTTTGTCCCCGGAACAACTGGACAATATTCGTGCGGAAGTTGGCAAGTTTACTGTTGAAGGTGATCTGCGTCGCGAAGTGTCAATGAGCATCAAGCGCCTGATGGACCTCGGTTGTTTCCGCGGTATCCGTCACCGTCGTTCATTGCCGGTTCGTGGACAGCGTACCAAGACGAATGCCAGGACCCGTAAAGGCCCGCGTAAGCCGATTCGTAAATAAGTTGTAATGACCCGCGCAACAGTGCGCGGGTTCGAGAGATAAACGCTTTAATCTGATTCAGGAATTATCTATGGCAAAGCCAGCAGCTAAAGCAGCCCCAAAGAAAAAGGCGCGAAAAGCGGTTGTGGACGGGATTGCATTTATTCATGCATCCTTCAATAACACTATCGTGACAATCACTGATCGTCAGGGTAACGCCCTGAGCTGGGCCACCTCTGGTGGTTCAGGTTTCCGTGGCTCACGTAAAAGCACACCGTTTGCTGCGCAGGTTGCTGCTGAACGTGCCGGTAAAACAGCGATCGAGTTGTATGGCCTGAAAAACCTTGATGTCAAGGTGAATGGTCCTGGCCCGGGTCGCGAATCAGCCGTGCGTGCGCTTAACGCATGCGGTCTGAAAGTCGGCAACATCACGGATGTTACCCCGATTCCACACAATGGTTGTCGACCCCCGAAAAAGCGCCGAGTCTGACGCTTATTCACCGGATCAGTTATCGCTCATCATGGCTTATTGCCGAGAGTAAGAATACAGGAGTCAGTCTATGGCCCGTTACCTAGGCCCAAAATGCAAGCTAGCTCGACGCGAAGGAACAGATTTGTTCCTGAAAAGCGGCGTACGCCCGCTGGAAAGCAAGTGTAAAGCAGAAACCATCCCCGGTCAGCACGGTGCACGCCGTGGCAGACTGTCAGATTATGGTGTACAGCTGCGCGAGAAGCAGAAAGTACGTCGTATGTATGGTGTTCTGGAGCGTCAGTTCAGCTCTTACTACAAAGAAGCAGCTCGCCGCAAAGGCGCAACCGGTGAGAACCTGTTGCAACTGCTGGAATGCCGTCTGGATAACGTTGTTTATCGTATGGGCTTTGGCTCAACTCGTGCGGAGTCCCGCCAGTTGGTGTCACATAAAGCCATCCTGGTAAACGGCGCCGTGGTTAACGTGCCGTCATACCAGATAGCGCCCGGTGATGTGGTTTCCGTGCGTCCGAAAGCGAAAGAGCAGCTGCGTATCAAGTCAGCGATGGATCTGGCTGGCCAGCGTACTGCAGTGGAGTGGCTCACTGTGGATACAACGAAACAGGAAGGGCAGTTTACCCGAAAACCTGATCGCGCTGATTTGTCTCAGGATATTAACGAAAACCTGATCGTAGAGCTTTACTCCAAGTAAGTCCTGAGGGACTAAACAGATAAGGCAGTAAAGAACATTACCAGGCTAATTGTTAAGGGTGAAACCATGCAGATTTCGTTGTCGGATTTTCTTACACCACAGTTGATAAAAGTCGAAGAGTTTGACAAGTATCACTCCAAAGTGGTGCTTGAGCCCCTGGAGCGTGGTTTCGGCCACACACTGGGTAACGCATTGCGAAGAATCCTGCTGTCCTCCATGCCCGGTTGTGCAGTGGAAGAAGTTGAAATCGACGGCGTTGTTCACGAGTACAGCAGCATCGAAGGCGTACGTGAAGACGTCATCGAAATTCTGCTGAACCTGAAAGGCGTGGCGATTGTACTTAATGGTCAGGACGAAGCAGTTCTGAACCTGAGCAAGAAAGGCTCAGGTGCGGTAACGGCGGGTGACATCGTGGCCGATCACAACGTTGAGATTGTCAATCCCGAGCACGTGATTGCCAACCTCAATGATGCCGGTGAACTCAACATGCGCATTACTGTGCGAAAAGGCCGTGGTTATGTACCGGCTGATTCACGCAAGAGTGACGACGATGAGACCCGTGCAGTTGGCCGTCTGGTACTGGATGCGTCTTATAGCCCGGTTCTGAGTTGCGCCTACTCCGTGGAAAGTACCCGCGTCGAGCAGCGCACTGACCTGGACAAGCTGGTAATAGATCTGCGTACCAATGGCACGATTGATCCGGAAGAGGCTATTCGTCGTGCGGCCACCATTCTGCAGCATCAGCTGGCAGTATTTGTGGATCTGCAAAGCCAAGAAGCCGCGGCACCGGAAGAGCCAGAAGATGAAATCGATCCTATTCTGTTGCGTCCGGTAGACGACCTTGAGCTGACTGTACGGTCGGCAAACTGCCTGAAAGCAGAAGATATTTATTACATAGGTGATCTGATTCAGCGTACGGAAGTAGAGCTGCTGAAAACCCCGAACCTGGGTAAGAAGTCACTGACTGAAATCAAAGATGTGCTGGCGACCCGTGGTCTTTCCCTGGGTCTGCGTTTGGAGAACTGGCCACCTGCCAGCCTGCGTACAGAAGACAAAGCCAATTAATCAAAGTTAGTCAGCCGTGAGGCTGCTGTTGGAATAGGAATAGTAGATATGCGTCATCGTCATAGTGGACGTCAGCTGAACAGAAACTCTTCTCACCGCAAGGCCATGTTCCGAAACATGACCACGTCGCTGGTTGAGCACGAGCTGATCAAGACTACCGTCATTAAAGCCAAAGAGCTGCGCATGGTTGCTGAGCCGCTGATCACACTGGCTAAAACAGATAGCGTTGCTAACCGTCGACTCGCGTTTGCGCGTTTGCGCAGCAAAGAAGCGGTAGGTAAATTGTTTAGCGACCTGGGCCCGCGTTATCAGGATCGTCCCGGTGGTTATATCCGTATCATGAAGTGTGGCATCCGTGCCGGCGACAAGTCGCCTATGGCTTACGTTGAGCTGGTCGGCCGTCCGAATGGCGCTGACGCAACAGCAGAGGCATCAGAGGATTGATTCTCTGAACCCGGGCGCTGTGTCATCGCCTGATTCGATTGTCGAAACAAAAAAGCCGGGCTTGTCCCGGCTTTTTTGTTTGTGTTTTCCCCATTGCAAAGGGAGTATGTCATGAGCAAGAGTTTTTTCCCGCCTCAGCGCACACTCATGGGCCCCGGGCCATCTGATGTCAGTCCTCGTGTGCTGGCTGCGTTGTCACGTCCCACCATTGGCCATCTGGATCCGGAGTTCATTGGTTTGATGGACGACATCAAAGGTCTTCTGCAAGCTGCTTTCAAAACCGGGAATGAACTGACATTGCCAGTGTCTGCGCCAGGTTCTGCCGGCATGGAGGCCGTGTTCAGTAATCTGCTGGAAGCGGGTGACAAGGTTATCGTTTGTCAGAATGGGGTGTTTGGCGGGCGTATGCAGGAAAACGTCGAGCGCTGTGGCGCCACCGCTATCATGGTGCAGGATGACTGGGGTCTTCCGGTTGACCCGGATAAACTGGAACAGGCTTTGGTAAGCAACCCGGACGCTGTTGCTGTCGCTTTTGTACATGCAGAAACCTCTACCGGTGTCCGCAGTGACGCGCAGGCCCTGTGCGCGCTGGCAAGGCAATTTGACTGCCTGGCTATTGTGGATGCGGTTACCTCTCTGGCGGGCATAGAGTTGTGTGTGGATGACTGGGGCATTGATGCAGTTTATTCAGGCACACAGAAGTGTCTGTCCTGTGTGCCCGGGCTGTCCCCGGTCAGCTTCAGTGAACGTGCCATTACACGCATACGTAACCGCCGGCAGCGAGTGCAAAGCTGGTTTCTGGACATGAATCTGATCATGGACTACTGGGGCGGGGACAGCAAACGCAGCTATCACCATACGGCGCCTGTTAATGCCATGTATGCACTTCATGAATCGCTATTGATGGTGCAGGAAGAAGGGCTTGAGGCGGCATGGGCCCGTCACGACCACCATCACCAGGCCTTCGTTGCCGGCATTGAGGCGCTTGGCCTGAGTCTTATCGTTTCACCAGACGCCCGTCTGCCGCAACTGAATGCTGTTGAGATACCACCCGGCATCGATGAGGCTGCTGTTCGCAGGCATCTGCTGCAGTCATGGAATCTGGAAATAGGTGCCGGTCTGGGAAGTCTGGCCACTAAAGTATGGCGAATCGGGCTGATGGGGCACGCAGCAAATCAACAGAATGTGTTGCTGTGCCTGAGCGCGCTTGGGAGTACATTGCAGTCCATGGGAGCAGCGGTAAACCCGGACGCTGCAATGGCAGCGGCACATGAATTCTACTCTGTTTAGTCCACCGGAATTCTTGCGGCCTATTCTTAGTCGCGGTGCCAGAACAGGCCAATAAACAGCATCGGCCAGAGCCCGATATGAACAAACGTATCCGCGGTATTAAATATGTAATGCCAGAAGGGGATGCCGCGAACATCAATAAAGTCGATCACACTGCCATACACAAGACGGTCGAGAACATTGCTGAGACCGCCGCCGGCAATAAAACCGAAGCACAGGTATTCATAGACCCGAACCCGTTTGCTCAGCACCAGATAAAGCACCAGAGCGGAAATCAGCAGCACGCTGAAGGCCGCGAATATCCAGCCCTGTCCCTGTGCCAGACCAAACACACCGCCAAGATTGCGAATGTGTGTGAAATATAAAATTGAGCTGATTTCTACGCTGGTACCCAGAGGGATGCGGGTGTTGATCAGGTAGCTACCGAGCTGTGACAAGGCCAGACAGCTTGCGCTGATAATGCCAAACCAGGTCAGGTAACGCGCGCGCTGTGTGGCAACCTCTGCGGTCAGTAAGCTACGTAAGGATGATGAGTGGCGTGACATTCTTGTCTCCAGTCACCCGATCTGAACACTTTCAGGTGACTTGCAATTGGTATCCGGCGGCAAGCTTAACGGAAGCCGCCGCCGGTTGTCACGCAAAAGGGGCGGGCGCCAGACTAATTCAGAGCTCGTTGTAGAAAGCGCGCAATCGTGCAGCGTTCTTGCCAACGTCACTCAGGCCGACGCGTGACGTCGAGCGTGCATCTACTTCGGTGCCGGCGGCCGTAGGCTGAATACGAATGACAACATCGTCTTTAAAGCGGAACCAGAAGGTTGTGTCTGTCGCTTCGATGCGACCAGCGTCGGCATCCTGTGCGACCAGTTCCCAGCCCAGTGCATCAACTGCCGCCAATGCCCGGTCAAATATTGCCGACGCAGGTTCGTCGTAGGTCTGCGTGATCACATCGGGATAGGCGGCCTGTTGACGCTGAGCATGTTCTTCCGGTGTCATGTTGGGGTTGCCGGTACCGTACACAGTCGGGTTACTGGTGTCACCGCGTAGTGGCAGCACGGCGACAAACTGGGGCGGATCTACCAGATCGGTGCTGATGTCGTGAATGGGAGGAATATCAGCGCCCTGTCCTGGCAGGTACGATTGCGGCACGTACCAGGCGATGCCAGCGGCAACCGTGGCCAGTGCAGCCACTGCCACAAGACGGGCAGCGCCCTGCCGACCGATGACAGCAACAAGTATGGTGATGGCAGCGCAGCCTACTGTTATCCACAGCACAAATGGCTGTGCAGAGCGCAGGATTGTGAAACCCTGCCGAAAATCCCACCAGCCGGTCCAGACGCCAACAGGGGCGGCCAGGGCAAACAGGGCCAGGCCGAGACCCGCGAACGCGGCCAGAGCGGTCAGTATTCGTAGAAAGCCGGGTGTAGTTCCTTGGGTAGACCCCAGATTGTTATTGTTCATGCGAGACTCCGATATTCACCTGTTCAGGCGATTGATGGGTAAGGTTGATTGGCATAAAGCGTTATACGTTGATTGCCGTCATGATGGATTTCAATTGTACTCAAGGCGCAGTTGTGCATGGCCGGTGGTTGCCAGACCTGCGCCAGTGGTCGTTGTTCAACAGAGCTGAGAATGGTTTTTATCAACAGACCGTGACTGACGATGGCAATGTTCTGTGACTGGCTTTCCGCCAGTATCCTGTTCAGCCGCGTCATGGCCCTCTGCTGGACCTGGGCAAAGGTCTCTGCGCCTTTCAGCACAAATGTATCAGGTTTGTTCCAGAATGCATCGTATTGCTCAGGGAAGTCCTGCCGCAGGTCCTCATACAGCCTGCCCTCCCAGGGACCCATATGAATTTCACGCAGATGGTCACAGTACATAATGGGCAGACCATGATTAGCAAAGGCGATGGCAGCGGTTTCACGCGTACGAACACTGCTGCTGCAATAGATTTCGTCGATGTTCAGTGCACTGAGTATAGCCGGAAGCGCGAGGGCCTGGGCTTTACCTGCCTCGGTCAGGACGGATTCCTGTTGACCCTGCGCACGCCGCTCTTTGTTCCAGTTGGTTTCACCGTGACGGATAAGGTGAATACGTCTGGGCGCGCTCATGACGAGGTCTCCTGATCTAAAGTCTGTCTGCTGTGGTCACTGCGTGTGCGTTGCACGGCGTCAAGCCAGCGTGCGTAGTGCCGATCTCGCCAGTCTTTGTTTTGCGCGGGCGTGAAAGAGCGTTCCAGCTGCCACAGACGGCTAATGTCGTCCAGCGTTGAATAGAACCCGCACTGCAACCCTGCCAGGTAGGCCGCACCCAGCGCCGTGGTCTCGGTTATCTGTGGGCGATCGACCTCGCAGCCGAGCAGGTCGGCCAGCTTCTGAACAACAAAATTATTGGCAGCCATACCGCCATCAACGCGAAAGGTGGTCGGGCGCAGACCATCAGACTCCATCGCCTTCTGCAGATCCTTGGTCTGGTAGCACACGGACATCATTGCGGCGGTCACGATGTCGGGAATGCCTGTGTCGCGGGTCAGGCCATATATGGCGCCTCGGGCATCGGGATCCCACCACGGCGCGCCGAGACCGGTAAACGCGGGTACAAACATAAGCGACAGTCCAGCCTGTGCCTGTGCCGCCATGGCCTCGGAGTCGGCCGAGTCAGCAAAAAAGTGCATCTTGTCACGCAGCCACTGCATGGTGGCACCGGCCATGAAGATACTGCCCTCCATGGCGTAACTGACCTTGCCTTCGAGTCGGTAGGCCACTGTGCTCAACAGGTTGTGGCGTGACTGCAGTACTTTTTCGCCGGTGTTCATCAGCAGAAAGCAGCCGGTACCGTAGGTACTTTTGGTCATGCCCGCAGAGAAGCAGGCCTGCCCGAAAGCGGCCGCCTGTTGGTCGCCGGCGATGCCGCCAATGGGGATGGCATGACCAAGCCATTTCCGGTCACTGTTGCCAAAATCTGCCGCGCTGTCCAGAACCTCAGGCAAGAGGGAAGCCGGGATATCAAACAACGCCAGCAGCTCCGGATCCCATTGCTGGGTGTGAATGTTGAACAACATGGTGCGCGACGCATTGCTGGCATCGGTGCAATGCCGCTGGCCATTGGTCAGGCGCCACAGCAGGAAGCTGTCAACGGTGCCAAATGCCAGTTCCCCAGCTTCGGCCGCCGCCCGTGCACCTTCCACATTGGACAGAATCCAGTTGATTTTACTGGCTGAAAAATAGGCATCGGGGAGCAGGCCGGTGCGCTCCTGAATGAGCTGGCCACGTCCTTCATTGATCAGTCTGGTTTTGATGGTCTGGCAGTACGCTGCTGTGCGTCTGTCCTGCCAGACGATGGCGCGATGAATCGCCTTGCCAGTCTTGCGGTTCCAGATGACGGTGGTTTCACGTTGGTTGGTGATGCCGATGGAGGCAATATCCCCGGCATCGAGCTGGCCGGCACTCAGGGCGTCACGGCAGCTTTGCAGACAGGTCTGCCAGATATCTTCCGGATCATGCTCGACCCAGCCATCATTAGGATAGTGTTGTTCAAAATCATATTGTGCAGAACTGACCGCTTTGCCTTCGCGCGAAAAGATGATGGCACGACTGCTGGTGGTGCCCTGATCAATTGCTAGCAGGTAGTGACTCATGTTCGCTGTCCCTCATTTTTTGGCATGGTACTATACCCTAAATTACAAATCCTGTTTTCCGAGGCTCGATTATGGTTGTTTCGTCGGTGGCTGATTCAGCTACATTACCGCGCAACGTTGATCTGTTGGTCGTGGGCGGTGGCATCAACGGCGCTGGCATCGCTGCTGATGCGGCCGGGCGCGGTCTGTCAGTGCTGTTGTGTGAGAAAAGTGATCTCGGCGGTGCCACGTCATCTGCCAGCACCAAACTTATCCATGGGGGGCTGCGCTATCTGGAGTACTACGAATTCAGACTGGTGCGGGAGTCGTTGGCAGAGCGGGAAACATTGTTGAGCTCGGCGCCACATATTGTCTGGCCATTGCGGTTTCGCCTGCCTCATCAACCCAATCAGCGGCCGGCATGGATGATCCGCGCCGGTCTGTTCCTGTACGACTACCTCGGCAAGCGAGTCACCCTGCCAGCGTCCAAAGCCATTCGTTTTGGCGACAACAGTCCCCTGGTGGCCGGGTTCAGTAAAGGTTTCGAGTATTCGGATTGCTGGGTAGACGATGCCCGGCTGGTTGTTCTTAATGCGATGCAGGCCCGGCGTCATGGCGCCGTGATCAGAACCCGAACGGCGTGCAACAGCCTGTCGGCAATAACTGATGCCGGTGGTCAGTCAGCCTGGCAGGCGACGTTGACTGAGACTGATACCGGTGTCCGGCACCAGGTGTCGGCGCGCTGCGTCGTCAACGCGGCCGGGCCGTGGGTCAGTCAGCTGGGTAAGAAACTGTTGCCGGAGGCGTCAACCGAACCCGTGCGATTGGTCAAAGGCTCCCACATTGTTGTGCCACGGGTCTACGACGGTGACGAGGCCTACATGCTTCAGCATAGCGATGGTCGGGTAATTTTTGTGATTCCCTACGAAAACGAGTTTTCGCTGATCGGAACCACCGAACAGGATTTTTCCGATGACCCCGCTGAAGCCAAAATTTCTCCCGAGGAAGTGACCTACCTGCTGGATATCGTCAATCAGTATTTCCGCAAAGGTCTGAGTGAAAAGGACGTCAAACATCACTTCTCGGGCGTCCGGCCTTTGATTGATGAGGAAGTGGAGAACGCCAGCAAGGTGTCGCGCGACTATACACTTGAGCTGGACATGGCGCCGGCCCCCCTGCTAACGGTATATGGCGGCAAGATCACCACCTATAGGCGGCTGGCAGAAGCGGTATTGCACAAACTGTCGTCAGTGTTTCCCGACATGGGTGATGACTGGACAGCAAATGCACAATTGCCGGGCGGTGAGTTCGACTCCCAAAAAAGTCTGTCGGCTGAGTTGTCGGCCGAATACCCCTGGCTCGAGCCGGCCCTGCGCGAACGCTGGGTCAGGCAATACGGGCGGCGAGTCAGCGAGATCCTGGCCGGGGCGGAAGACATGACGGCGCTGGGTGCCTGCATTGGCCCGGGCCTGTATGCCTGTGAAGTCGACTACTTATGTGCGCAGGAATGGGCCCGTAGCGTCGATGACATTTTGTGGCGACGCACCAAACTGGGTTTGTGGTTTGACGACGCAGCACGTGCCAACCTGGAGGTTTATCTGCAGGCGCACGCGACTCAGGGCTCGTAAATTATGCTCGACGATAACGTCAGCCTGCCGACCTGGCTCTACGTTCTGCTCTGGGCTGCTGCCGTGTACGCCGTTGTCGTCAGTGTGCTTTATCCCAGTGTACGCTGGTTTGTCCGGCGGCGTCTCAATCGCGCCGTTGAGCGGTTGAATACCAGTTTGAGTATCAAGATCAAACCCTTTCAGCAAACCAAGCGGCAGGAGCTGATTGACAGGCTTGTGTTTGATCCCCAGGTACTGGCGTTGATAGACAGCCAGGCACGTGAGACCAATGTGCCGCGGGAAGCTCTGCTGCTAGATGTTAAACGTTATGCCCGGGAAATTGTGCCATCGTTTAACGCGTACGTTTACTACCAGCTGGGTTACTGGTTCGCCAAAAAAATATCGCGATTCCTGTACCGGATTCGTGTTTCGGCTGTTGACCAGACTGTGCTTGAAACACTGGACAAGAATTCAACGGTCGTGTTTGTCATGAACCACCGCAGCAATATGGACTATATCCTGATCTGTTATCTGGCAGCGGAACAGGTAACGTTGTCTTACGCCGTTGGCGAGTGGGCGCGCGTATTTCCGCTCGAATCCATCATTCGGGCGATGGGTGCCTTTTTTGTGCGACGTGGCTCACAGAACCCACTGTACAGAAAAGTACTGGGGCGTTATGTGCAGCTGGCTACCGACTCGGGTGTGTGTCAGGCGGTGTTTCTGGAAGGTGGGCTGAGCCGTGATGGCAATGTGGCGCAACCCAAGATCGGGTTTCTGGACTACATGCTGCGTCACTACGATCATCGCAAACACCGGAACATCACGTTTATTCCAGTGGGTATCAATTACGACAGGGTTATTGAAGACAAGAACCTGATGCACTGGGATGACAAGAGTCGGCGTTTTACCAAGTGGCAGACATTCTCCAGGGTATTGCGTTTTCTGCGGGTCAATATATTCTCCGATTCGCGCAGTCGTTGGCAGCGCTACGGTTACGCTGGCGTTAATTTTGGTATACCGATTGATATGCGCAAATACTGTGAAAAACACAGGCTGCTATTTGCCGACTTGCCACAGCGTGATCGTATTCCGGCGGTGACTGCGCTCGCTGAGCACCTGATGCAGGCAGTGCGCTATGTGATCCCGGTGTTGCCGGTACCGGTGATCGCAACCGTATTCACCAGGCAAAACCACCAGGGCATGCGGTCGCTGGATATTGTGGCCGGTTGCGACGATATTATCGATGACATGATTGCAGCAGGTGCGGCGATCCGGGACGAACAGAAACCGCGACAGAAAACCATTGCAGCAGCGCTGGAAAACTTGCGTCATCGCCACATATTGCTGGAAGAAAATGATGTTTACCGGGTTAATCCGGAATTTGAGAAGCTGATCCATTATTATGCAAATTCGATAATACACTGGCGTTAGTTTTCGCCAGCTGTATTTTACCTGCTGTTATTCGCCTACTGTCAGTGCGATTCTTCCTGCGTTGCACTTTTTTGGTGCCTCCTGCGTCCGGTTCCGCTGGTTTCTGTTAATGCTGCCTGTCGCTGCTAAGGCTCTCTGCCGTATTGCCGATACATTTCCGGCAAGGAATGGGAGCTGGCACCTTGTTTGCTTTGTTGATAACAGGACTTTACAGAATAAGGACGAACCTTCATGGGTATATTGAAGCCGCTGCGCAAACGTAGTGCTGTGGATGAGGCACTTGATGCGCTGTCCACAGACCTGAATCTGACTGATTATCGAGGCATTGACAGTGCCGCCGGGCAGTCGCTGATCAGATTGCAAAAGAAGCTGCATCAGCGTATTCAGGGTGGCGTTGCAGCCGCAGTGGGCATTGCCGCTCAGGCGCCGGCCTTGTCTGCGATCGCGCATCAGACCATGCAGACGGGGTCGCAGTTGGCGCAATCTTCCGAAGCCATTGCCAGCAGTAGCGAACAGGTTACCACTGCAATCGAGTCGGAGCTGATTCCAGCCACCACCGATGTCGCCAGGTTGTCGGCTTCGGTCGCCAAGGCCGTGCGCAATTGCGAAACCGACAGTGAACAGGCTGAGAACAGCATCACCCAGGTCAGTACCACCGAGCAGCACCTGGCGCAGGTGATAACCAGTCTGCAGGGCCAGCTCGATGAAGTGGTGCGGGTTATTTCGTCGATCTCCAATATCTCTCGACAAACCAATCTACTGGCGTTGAATGCAGCGATCGAAGCAGCCCGCGCGGGCGAACATGGACGCGGGTTCGCCGTGGTCGCAGAAGAGGTCAGGTCGCTGGCCAACACCACCACCGATGCAGCAAGCCAGGTGGCGACGATCATCGAGTCATTCAAGACCGAAGTGTCCGGACTGGGGCGCGCAGGAGAGCAGATGCAGCTGGCGGTCAGCGAAGGCGCGAGCAGCGTCCGCCATATACGCAGTGAGCTCGGCGGCGTCCGTCAGGCAATGGACGACCTCGATCAGAAAGTACATGGCATTGCCGCCAGTACGGAACAGATGGGCATGGCGATGTCGACGGTTAACCGCGATGTGCACACCGTCTCCACCGTGGCGGCTGACATGCAACGCAAGGCAGCCGAGGTCGGTGAGCGCGGTCATGAGGTTCACCGTGAAAGTGACCGCTTACTTGAGAGTCTCGGCAGTTTCCGGCTTCAGGTGCACACTCAGGCCTGTGATGATATCAGCCGCCTGGCGCAGGAACGCGTTCTGCTGGATGGGGGCGTGTCGCAAGCAGAGAATCTCATGCATCAGGCACTGGGCAGGCATGCGCATTTTGAATTGATGTATCTGGTCGGTGCCGATGGCAAGCAGATCAGTGAGAACATCTTTGCGCCTGATCTCGCCGGGCGTGGATCAGACTCGGCAAAAGGTAAGGACTGGAACGGTCGCGACTGGTTTCGGGCGGTTGTGGCAAGCAAATGTGCTCACATCACTGACGTCTACCGTTCGGCGGCGACTGACGATTTCTGTTTTACGATCTCTGTGCCCATTGTTGACGACCGTGGGCGCATAGTGCGTGTGCTGGGCGCTGATGCTCGACTGTCAGCCTTGCTCAATTAGTCAGCATTGTAGCCAGACTTCACGCGCCCAGTGCCAGATGCTGGGCCAGGATTTTGACCCTTGCGGGTCTTTGCCCAGTTTGTTGCCATTCCAGAAACGGACCTCACCTTCGTTGTTGATGCAGTAATACGCGTCGCCGAGCTGACAGACCGGTAGCAGGTAGCGGGGCATGCCATCGTTCCATGCCTGTGCGGCAACGTCCGGCAGAAAGGTGTGTGATCTCGGATCAGTGACGGTAACCGGTTCCAGACTGCCGAAAACCACATCGCTGACTTCCAGCAGGTAGTCACGGAAATCGTCAGGCAATGACATCAACAGCTGTTCTTCTATTTCTACCAGCAGGTCTTCATCAGGCAAATCCAGCGGCACGGGGATTGTCTCGTTACGTTCACGCAACATGTCGACGACGTCTTCCATGGGTTTCAGGCTCCGGGTTTGCGCAGGCGCAGCAGAAACTGGTCCGTGCCGCGGTTAAGTAGAGGGTCAAAAATTGAGCGACGGGGATTGTCGTCGGGGTTGGCCAGCAGGTCACTTTCCGCTTCGACGATAAAACCCGCTCGCGTAATCACGTCAATTGCCTGGGCCTTCTGCATACGGTGCAGGCGGCGGTTATCGTTACCTTCAGTGCCGGTGTGGTCAATAATGCCAATAATGCCGCCTGGTTTGAGCAACCGGTGCAGCTCAACCAGCAAGCCATACGCCCGGGCCGGGCTGCCGTTGTAATAATCGTGCAATATCTGAGACACCAGAATGAAATCGATTGAAGCGTCTGGCAGACCATTGTCGCGGATAGCCCTGTCGACACGAATCACGTTGGTCAGGTTGCCTTTTTCTATTTTTCCGTCCAGCGCTTCGCCCTGAGTCATATCTGTGCGGTCTTCATCGTAACGCGACGCACGCGGTGAGTTTTGTGCATACACGGTGCCGTCAGGTCCCACTGCATGTGACAGCACAAATGTGTAATAACCGCCGGCAGCATAAACATCGAGCGCGGTCATGCCTTCCTGCAGGCCCAGAAAAGTCAGGACTTCAACCGGTTTGCGGGCATCATCACGCATCCGGTCGGAGATGTCCCGGTCGCTGCCGCGCAGGCTGTCGCGCAACGCGTCTGGATCCAGCGAATAAGCCTGGGCACTGCATAACAACATGACCATGGCAATAATGTTGCGCAGTAATGCCGCCGCGGGCCGGATGTGTGCGAGAGGGTTTTTGTTCATAAGTCTGATTATAGTCGATAGCAAGTGTTCAGTCCCCTATAATCCCTGCTGTCATGTATCCGGGCCGAGTGCCTGATCAAAAAATACAGTTGGGGATGTTTATGTCACTTTTACCTGCCATCGTCCGTGAAAGCAATCCGGGAAAGGCATCTGATGCCGCGGTGATCTGGCTCCATGGCCTGGGCGCCGACGGCAATGATTTCGCCGGCCTGGTTCCGGAGCTGCATCTGCCGGCAGAGCTGGCTGTTCGTTTTATCTTTCCGCATGCGCCGTCAATACCGGTAACCATTAACCAGGGTTATATCATGCCGGCCTGGTACGACATTGTGGAAATGGACGTGCAGCGCCGTGTTGATGAAAAACAGTTGCGTGACTCTGCGGCGGCTGTGCATGCCTTTGTTGCACAGCAGGTGGCCGCCGGAATCGATAGTCGACGCATTGTTCTGGCAGGATTCTCGCAAGGCGGTGCGGTTGTACTGGAGGCGGGCTTGAGCTGTCCACAGCCATTGGCCGGTTTGCTGTCGCTGTCGAGTTATTTTCCGACGGCAGACAGCGTTCACATAAACGACGCTAACCGGCAATTGCCGATTCGGGTCTGTCACGGCACAGCCGACCCGGTGGTCAACGAGGCGCTGGGCAAGCACAGTGTCAGTGTACTCGAAACTCTGGGGTTCCAGCCGCAATACAGCAGCTACCCGATGCAGCACAGTGTCTGTCTGGAAGAAATTCGTGATATATCACAATGGTTGCAGACGGTGCTGGCCCCGACGCAGACAGATCAGTAGCCGATGCCCCGGGCCATCAGGTAGGCAAGTACAGGGACGATAAGCAATAGTGGAAATGTACTTTTCTGCAGCCGGAGCACAGAAGCAGGCATTGGTTGTGGTGGGCGTGGGCGGCACAAATACCATGCCGGGTAGATCAGCGTCGCCAGCATGACCAGCACGAGAGCGATCTTGGCATGGAACACCGGGTTGTTACTGAAGAATGCAGCCGGTTTGCCAACGACAAGCCATAACATCAGGCCGGCGCCAACTGAGAGCATTACTGCGGCTGCGGTTAAGCCATAAATTTTACGAAACAGCGCAGCCGGATCAGCAGCATCAAGATTGTCACGGTCTGCATTCATACTGCTGGCTGCCAGCGCCGCGACCAGGATGCCCGCGGCCATACCCAGCGCGCCAAGCAGGTGTAGTGAGCGGAACAGAACTTCAGCCATCGCGGTCTCCGGATGTCAGGGTTGGCTGATTGTAACGCCCTGGTTGGCCAGCAGGCTTTGCAGGCGACCAGCACGCGCCGCCGCCTGGGTTTCGGTATAACCACCAATATTCTCACTACCGACAAACACCTGCGGCAGGGTCTGGCTGCCGCTCAGTTGCCTCAGCTCCGCACGGATCTGCTGGTGTACATGGGTGTCAAGGTAAATGCCTGAGTCCAGCTCAATAGTCTGATGAGGCACCCGCATGCTGTCCAGCAGGCTCTTGACGGCATGACAGTACGAACACCAGGACAGTGAGAACACGGTGACTGGTTTCCCGCCGTGTTGCAGAATTGCCTGAGCGCTGGTGTGAGGTGCTTGAGTCGCTGCCATGAATGCCACCTTTGAGAAAATTTGCGCTATTGTGCCATATCCGACTGTGTTAATCTTTAGTGTTGGATGACAAAAGCAGCCTGGTGGTAGTGTGATATATGGCAGCATGTTGTCATTATATTGAGCTCGATGTGACAGAGCATTTTGTCGGAAACAGAAATCCAGCAGGGTTGTAGAAAGCATGGCCGGTGACAATACAGTGCAAACAAATCAGATTAACGATGAGCCTGACCTGGCGTCCATGGGGCTCAGAGAGCGCAAGAAACTGATTCGACTGCAGCGCATCGTGGCTGCTGCACGCCTTCTTTTCATCGACAAGGGTTTTAACACCACAACAATTCAGGATATCGCCGCGGAGGCTGATGTCGGCCTGGGGACCCTGTACCTTTATGCCAAAAGCAAAGAAGATCTGCTGGTCCTGGTGTTCAAGGATGATATTCTGAAAATGATCGATGAATCGTATGCTGCGATTTCCCCTGGCGCGCCATTAATGGACCAGTTGATGGCGTTTTTTGATTGCCATATCAACTATCACCTGAAAGATCAGGCACTGTCGCGAATAGTTCTCAAGGAATTGTCATTTTCCACAACGGAACAGCGTCGCCGGGATATTGATCAGATCATGAACAGCACCTACGCCAAGTTGATGAAGCTTATCGAACGCGCTCGCCGGGACGGGCGTCTCGATAAAGAGATGTATACCGGCACCATGGCCTGGAGCACATTTGCTCTGTACTACCATCTGCTGCAGGGCTTTTTGTGCGGATTCCATACCGAAGAAGAGTTCCGCAAGAGTCTGCGCAATGCGCTGGCAGCGCTGTTGACCTGAGTCCCTCACCGCCCGCTGCACCGTGACCCATACACATACGGCAACCGGCTGTCGCACGCCATCGGCATCCTGTCGCAGCGCCTCAGTATCTGTCTGATTGCGTTTGACTTTGCTTTCCATAGTGATACGATTCGAAACATGAATGGGCTCATTTTTAGCTGAGTACAGTCTCGTGTCTCATTTTTGGGGGCACAAGGCCGTCAGTAGACAGCAAATAAGAAAGCCAGGACATTTTGTTAGTTCAAGGCATCAGTACTTAATTGTTGGAGGGTACAATGATCAGTTGGTTTCAGAACAAGAGTAAGGCCACGGCCTGTGCAGCGCTGACAGCGCTGTCCCTGGCAGTGGGCGCTGGCACAAGCCAGGCCGCCGATGAGCGTGTGGGCGATTTCGCGCTGCTGGACCATGAGGGTTATTTCCACCACATGGCCTGGTATGACAACAACAAGGCGGTGGTATTTCTGGTACAGGGTAATGGCGCAGCGGAAACCCGAGATGCGTTGTCAGCCTACAGCGAGCTGCAGGCACGCTACGCAGACCAGGGTCTGAAGTTCATGATGATCAACCCGCTGGGCGAAGACCGTGCCGCGGTTGCGGCTGACGTTGCCGCCATGGGCGTAGACATGCCCGTGCTGATTGATGATGTACAGGCAGTGTCAGAGTCTATCGGCATCGAAAATATTGGCGAAGCCGTTATTTTCGACCCCAAGTCTTTCCGTGTGGTTTACCGCGGTGCAGTAGGCTCGGAATTTGCTGAAGCCGTCGCCAGCGTCGCCGCTGGTGAAGCAGTAGCGACTCAGTATGTCGCTGCCGAGGGTACCGAAGTGCAGTATCCCGAGCGGGACATCACCGACGTTTCCTATGAAAAAGACGTGGCACCCATCATTGCCGAAAACTGTGCCAGTTGTCACCGCGAAGGCGGTATTGCACCGTTCGCATTGAACAACCATGCCATGGTACAGGGCTGGTCGCCGATGATTCGTGAAGTTCTGATGACCAAGCGCATGCCGCCAGGTCAGATCGATCCGCACATCAACGAATTCCGCAACAGCTATGTCGTGCCTTTTGATGACCAGCGCAAAGTGCTGGACTGGATTGCCGCCGGTTCGCAGAAAGATGGCAGCACTGATCCGCTGGCCATGCTGGAATGGCCACCAACCGAGTGGGCGTTTGGTGAACCTGATTACGTGATCGAAGTGCCCGAGCAGGCAGTTCCTGCTACCGGTGTACTGGATTATCGCTATGAGTTCATCCCCATCAACCTGCCCGATGGCAAAGATCGTTATGTCAAGGCAAGTCAGTATATGGCGGGCGACCGCACTGTTCTGCACCATACGCTGAATGCGTTGTTTGGCCCTGGCGTGCGTCCAAGTGGTAATGGTTTTGTTGCTACGCCCGATCCAAATATGGCCTACATTACGCCGTACATCCCCGGCGCGGCGCCTTATGTTGAAGAGCCAAACACGGGTGGTCTGCTGGAAGATGGTTCTACTATTGCGATTCAGCTGCACTACACAACGACCGGTCGTGAGACTTCCGATGCCAGCCGTATTGGTCTGTGGTTCTACGACGACGATGAAATTCCGGAAGAGCGCATGACGGGCGAGTGTGCCTGTATCTTCACGCCAACCTGGACTGAAATCCCGGCCTATGATCCGAACTTTGAAATGTCGGCTCAGATCGAGATTCCGGCTGATGCCTATCTGCATAGTTTCCTGCCGCACATGCACTTCCGCGGCAAGTACATGCGTTTTGACGCGCATCTGCCAGATGGTACCGTGAAGCCTCTGATTAACATCGCCAACTATAACTATAACTGGCAGATGGAGTACAAGCTGGAAGAATCCATGCTGGTGCCTGCTGGTACGCGTATTGTGGCGACGGGTGCATTTGACAACTCTGAGCAGAACAAGGCCAACCCGGATCCGTCGCGGAATGTGCCTTGGGGTGACCAGAGCTGGGACGAAATGTTCTTCGGTCAGGTTTACTACAAACTGGCTGACCAAAGTGTCTACGCAGCCACTGAAGATGAATCAGCGGACGCCAATCTGGTGAGCGCGGCTCAGTGATTCGTTGATCCTGATTTCGAAGGCAGTATTGCTTCGGGATAAGCGGGGTTAAAAACGATGATGGAAAAGGGAAGCAGCAATGCTTCCCTTTTTTTATGGCGCTTGTATCACCGATCCGGCTGGTGTAAAACAATGCCATGTCTGGCTCCGGGTGTTGAAATTATCATGAACTTATTTGTTATCCGCCGTGTCTACAAGGCTGTGCTCACGTCAGTGAGTATGGCGGTTGCGATGAGTGTGACCGGACCGGTGTTGGCACTGCCACGGGCCGAGCCCGAAGCTTCCGGATTCTCACCGGCGCGGCTGGCACTGATCACCGAAACCTTACAGCACTATGTCGATGCCGGGCATATACCGGGTATCGTGGCCGGCATTGCCCGTCATGGGCAGATCGTTTATCTGGAAAGTATGGGCTGGCAGGATGTGGAACAACAGATCCCCATGCGTCCCGATGCCATGTTCCAGATTCGCTCCATGAGCAAACCCATCGTGTCGCTGGCGGCCATGCAGTTGATTGAGGACGGCCAGCTGAGTCTGCAGGATCCGGTTGCCCGCTATATTCCGGTCTTTTCAGGCATGACGGTATCTGACAACGCGGCCGACCCTGATGCCGTCACGCGAGCGTCCTCGCGGCAGATCACCATCGCTGATCTTTTGCTTCATACCAGCGGTCTGAGTCATCGCAACAGCAGCCTGTATCGGGAGCGTGGCGTGCGTTCGCGTGCAGACACCCTGGCTCAGCTGGCAGAAAAAGTGGCGCAAGTGCCGCTAATCGCAGAGCCGGGGATTTTGTGGAATTACAGTATCTCGACCACCATACTGGGGCGGGTAGTCGAAATAGCCTCCGGGCAGCCGCTGGATGATTATCTGCAGACAGCAATTTTCATCCCCGTGGGCATGCGCGACACTGGCTTTTATGTGCCCGATGATAAAATCGACCAGTTGGTGCAGGTTTATGGGTTAGGCTCCCAGGGCATGCAGCGGCAACCTGACATGAGCGTTCCGATCACGCGCGACCCGCCATTGCTTGAAGGTGCGGCGGGTCTGGTCAGCACGGTGCCGGATTACCTGCGGTTTCTGCAGGTGTTCATGAACGACGGTACACTCGACGGACAGCGAGTGCTCGGCAATGCCGGCGTCGAGCTGATGACCACCAATCAGCTGCCCGCCGACCTGCTGCCAATCGCATTGAATCCGCAACGTCCCATGCGGGATCTGGGTTGGGGGTATGGGTTCAGCGTCGTCATCGATAACACCGAAAGCGGTTTTGCCCGCAACAACGGGGAATTTGGCTGGAATGGCTCTCTGGGGACATTCTCCTGGGCGGACCCTGAAACTGGCACCGTTGCCGTGCTGATGATGCAGATAGAGCCGTCAGGCGCATTTAATTTGTCAGCATTGTTCAAGTCTTTGCTGTCTCAGTCGATAACCCGATAAATTCCGGGAATCAGTCTAATGGTCAGTGTCGTTCGCGCAGCGCAGTTCATCTTCGGCCTGCTGCTGTGGGCGTTGCTCGCAGCCGGGCAAGTGAACGCACAGGCGTTGCCCGCCGTCGACATTAACTTGCAAGATGCAACGCGGTTGGTCGGAATAGCTGAGTTCTCGGTCAGCGACGCTGCGGTGTCGTTAGAGGAAGCCCGGCGTCTGGGTTTCCAGACCTTGTGGCCGACTGACATTTCCCGCGGTCTGACAAATAAAGTGCATTGGCTCCGGTTCAGTGTTGTCAACAGTGCCAGCCAGTCGATGGGCTGGGTATTTCACGGGGACAGTAACTATCTGGATAACATGCAGGTGTATTTTCGTGATCGCGGGGATACCGGCGTTGCCCGCGCTGTCCCTGAGTTCGGCAGTCGTCTGCTGACTGATCAACAGCCTTTCTCGTCCAGAATGCTGGACTATCGCAAACTGGCCTTTGAGCACGACACGCCCGCAGGGGCGGTCACAGACGTTTATGTCGCGCTGAGCTACGAGCAGGCAGATGCCATGAGGCTTGAGTTCTCGATTTATGAGCGACGCTATTTTGATGATCGCAGTCGCGCTGAGTATCTGCTGTTTGGTGCCTGGTATGGCGTATTGTCCGTATTGTTGCTGGGATCACTGATGCTGGCGCTGATCATGCGCCAGCCAAGTGCCGCCTACTACGCGGCGTTTGTTGGCAGCACAATGTTGATGTGGGGCCTGCTCAATGGCGTGGGCTTCCAGTATTTGTGGTCAGATAATGTGTATTTGCAGAACCAGGGGTTCCACCTGGCCTATCTGTTATTTGCGTTCTGCGCCTTTCAGTTTTCGCGACATTTTCTGCGCCTGTCAGATGTAATGCCGCGTATCAACCGTGCGATGTGGTACGCGCAGGCGTTGATGGTGGCGGCTGCTGCGCTGCGTCTGCTTGGCAGTCATGACATTGTGTTGATGCTGTCTTATCTGGCGCTGGCATCGACGTTGTCATTACCCATCGTGGGCCTGCGGGCCTGGCAGCGTGGTGTGAGGCATGCGCGCTGGTTTTGTGTTGCCTGGTTGATGTATTCACTGACGCTGACGCTGGCTGTACTCAATGCGGCGACATCGTTTCCGGGCTGGAGCATGGACGCTGTGTTGGCAATGGTACAGGTCAGCACGTCGGTTGAAGTGCTGTTGTTGATGGTGGCCATTGGCGAGCGCGTCATGCAGATAGACAAAGAGCGGCGCGAGGCGCTGAATCTGGCGCACAGGGACCCGTTAACGGGTCTGGGCAACCGGCGTCTGTTAGTGGAAACGTACCAGCGTCTGGTCAGGCGCTTTGAACAGACCGGTGTGCCGGTTTTTCTGGGGCTGATCGATCTGGATGAATTCAAGAGTGTCAATGATCGATACGGTCATGATGCCGGTGATGTTGTTCTGTGCCGGCTAGCGGATATTCTGCAGCAGCATAGTCGCGGCGATGACACCTGCATTCGCTATGGTGGGGACGAGTTTGTGCTGTTGCTGCAGGCCGACAACGTAGAAACCGTGGAGCAGATTGTTGAACGAATCCGAATCCGCTTCTCCGAGCGGCCGACTCTGTTTGGCGGGCAGATGATTCGTCATACTTTGAGTGCGGGCGTCATAACAGCGATCGATCAGAATGTCAGGTTGTCACCTGCAGAAATCCTGATGAAAGTTGACCTGGCACTTTACGAGGCAAAAGACGCGGGTCGCAACCGGACCATCGTGCGCGCCTGAGGGTTGCTAAACGATTTCCTGAACTGCCTTATTCTGCCTCTTGCTGCTTTGTAATGCCATGGTCTGTCCAGTAAACGCCATTTTTTGCATTTTCCAGACGCAGTGATTTATTTGCCTTCACGGTGGCCGGGTCTTTGTAACCGCGCTTATGATCCAGGTGGATAACAATGGCGTTATAGCGCACGTGTTTGGGCTTGATGCCGAGGTTGATCAGTCGTACACCGAACTCCCGATCGAGTCCTCCCCAGGCCATGCGCTCATCAAAACCATTGATGTCGAGCACATCCTGGCGCCACGCTGAACCGTTGGAGCCTTTGAAGTTGCATCGGGTCGGCGTTAAACGATTGAACCACCTGGCGCGTTTCGGGCCGGCAGTCAGTTTGCTGTTCTTGTAGCTTGCAGGCAGGTCGTGCTGCTTCAGCCATGACAGGTCAAAACAACGGCCACTGAGCACGTCATCGCGGTTGATGCGAGTGCTGGTAGACATGGGGAGCTTGTGATAGCCGCCGGAAAGGTAGTAACCCGGTTCAGCTTCACGGGCGTGTACTGCGAGGAAATCGCAGCGTGGAATACAGTCCCCGTCAGAAAACACCAGATAGTCACCGCTGGCACTGGCGATGGCCTTGTTCAGAATGGCGCATTTACGAAAACCTTCGTCTTGCTGCCAGATATGTTTGATATCCAGGCCGGTTTCAGAGCGCAGCTGGTCCAGCAGGGCGCGAGTCTCAGGTCCTGACCCATCATCTCCGATAATCAGTTCGAAATCCGTGTGAGTCTGCACACTGTAGCCCCAAATGACCTTCTCCAGCCAGGCCGGGGAGTTGTAGGTCGTGACAATAACGGACAGCTTCATGAGTTTTCTCTCTCAGGGTCTGCGGCGATACCGGGCGCCTCTCCGGGTGTCTGCGTTGTCGGTTGAGTCGATAACAAAAAGGCGGAATTCATCCGGTTATGCAGTATACGCCGGTAGCCTCGCTGTTTCAGCAGGGCAAAAATATCTTCCTGCCACAAATGCGGCGAATTTTCGATGATGATGAGTTTTGCCAGTAGCGCAGCGGGGGCATCTCTAAGATAAGGGCACATGGCCTTGTCTTCGGCACCCTCGATATCGATTTTAATAACATCAATGGCATTGATCTGCTGCTCCTGCAGTACGCTTAACAGGGGCTTGCAGTTGATGGTCACCTCAGTCCTGCGCGAATCAGCGTTCCCCAGGCGTGAGCGGTTGTTATTGGTGATGCTGCTGGCGCCCAGATTACTGCTGTCCAGTTGCAATACAAACTGACTGTCAGCGTCAGCGATGCCTATGTCCAGGACAGTCAGAGCGGTGGCATTGGCAGGCGATTTATTTGCTGCGGTATTGAATAATAGGCGTTGTCGCGTCGCCGGGTTGGGTTCAAATGCCAGAACACGGCCGGCTGCACCGATGACCTGCATGGCGCTGAGTGTGTACAGTCCGATATTGGCGCCGATGTCCAGGAAAACGCCATTGGCTGGCAGGCTGTCCTGTAACAGCCTGCGCTCCTGACGGTCGTAGCGCCACGGCGTGAAAACGAATTTTTTCTCGGAATAGTTGTCGGTGAATTGACATCGCAGCTTCATTCCGCCGACGCAGATGTCGACAGGCAATGGCGTCAGTTTTGTCATGATTTTTCGTAGTACGGGTGCCAGCAACCGGCTGCTGCGCGGGCCGTGTTCGCGGTGACACAACGCCAGCAACCAGCCCAATACGGGGTTCGGTCGATAACTGCCGAATGGCTTCAGGTCCTGTCTGACGGGGCTGTTTTCTTGTGTCGGGGTCATCCGGTTTGGCTCTTGTGGTCTGGCCTTGTGGTTTGTTCTGGATAGGGTTCGCGCCAGAGCGGTGTCAATCATGTCAGTGCGCGCTGATATAGTCCAGTTCAGGACAAGTCAGCGCTTGCCTTTGCTCGCCAGTGACTTTAGAGTTTCCCTTTGCGGCGAATTCAACCAGAAGCGGGTCTTGGCGAGGACATTATGCGAGTACAGCGGTACAGTATGTCATTCAAGTTTGTCCTGGTTCTGATTTCTGTGGTGGGCCTGGCGGCGTGCAGCGGCACAGCAGGTTATCTGGCACCGCCGGCAGATGAGCGTCTGGTGCCAGAAATCACTACCGAAGGCACCAAATTTTTTATCCTGCAGCGTGATTATTTGCGACCGGACCAGGGCCGTGGTGCTGCCAGCATGGATCGTACACGCGGGCGGGACGATGATCTGTTGATGGGGGAGCGCTACATCGAACAGCGACTCACGCTGATCATGGAAAGAACAGCGTATTGCCGGGAAGGGTTCTTTGAACTGTACCGGGAACAGACCCTGAACAGCTTTTCGGTAAGGGGAGAGTGCCGGGAAGATGCCACGGAGGCTGATCGGGAGCGTTTCTCGTCGGGCCCCATCCCTCTTTAAATACACGGAATAGACGGAACATGTGATGAGCTTCAGGCGACCCGACAAACAGATTGTGTCCGCATTCATGCTATCAGTGCTATTGCTGACAGCGCCGCAATTGTGGGCGCAGCCAGTGCCGGCGGAACGACCCGCAGGCCTGCAGACCGTGTCCTTTTTCAGTCCGGCAGTGGCGCGGCAAATGAAGTTTGATATCGTGTTGCCACCCGATTACAGCGAATCTGATTCCCGGTATCCGGTTTTGTATCTGCTGCACGGGTATATGCAGAATTACACCGTCTGGGGGCGTAATCTTGGCGCCGCTTTTTATGCGCGTAATTTTTCGGATCTGATCGTGGTGATGCCTGATGCTGGCAATAGCTGGTATATCAACTACGCCAGTAGTGAAGGCCGTCAACGCAACAACTGGGAAGATCATATCGTGCAGGATGTGATTGGCTATGTGGACAGTAATTTTCGCACCCGGGCCCAGCGCGAAGGCAGAGCTATCGCAGGGCTCTCCATGGGCGGGTATGGCGCCATCATGTTGGGGCTTCGTCACCCACAACTGTTTGTGTCGATGGCCAGCACCAGTGGCGCGCTGGCACACGCCCGCAATCGCGCCACCGCGATAGAGGAAGGCCAGCCAGCGCCAGTGCCGCGCAGTGTTGATTCATCGCCGGAGCTGGCGCAGGCCGATGCATTCATTTCGCAAATCATTGATATACCGGGTTTCAGCAGCCAGGACGAGCGGCACCCGCAGGGGCGAGACTTCGAAACTGTCGAGCAGGCCCAGGCCTATGATCCGTTCCATATTATCTACGACGTTGCCAAAAGCCAGCTACCACATATTTATCTGGACAGCGGTACTGATGACAATCTGATCGAGCAGGCGCGGGAGTTTATGCAGATCCTGCTAATCAATGACGTTCCCTTTGACTACATGCAGGCGCGCGGACGTCACAACTCGGAATACTGGCGGCGCTCTGTTGGTCATCTGATGTCAGTACAATATGAAGTCATGCAGCGGGCGCTGGGAAACCGGCCCTGAGCGTCTGGTGCGCGGCTCCATTACCGAAGCGCGCACCTGCTTAGACCTCCTCCCCTTTTTAAAAAGACATTGCCGTGTGGCTTTTCACCGGAATTGCGCCAAAAACGCTACCAGGGAGCACCGGTGATACTGCTGTCGCCGGGCATGAATTGTTTGGCGCTGTCAGGGACCTGATAAAAGCGGGTCAGCATCAACAACACACCCGGTACATCCAGCAATTCGTTCTCTGACAGCACCAGCTTGCCGCGAATGCGCTCGCGCTGCATGAACATGCGACCGTCTTGAGTGTAGACGATGGCCTGGAACGATTCGCCGTCCACGCCCCAGTGCGAGGAAATCATTTCCTGCCCAACCTGGCCATCCAGGCGGGCGAACGGGTAGAACCAGCGTTCATCACGGGCGCCGGCCAGATAGGTGATGATGTGCCCGTCCGGGTAGTACCAGGCTTCATTGATTGTTCTGAAGCTGAAGGTGGCGGGGTTGCCATTGGGCCAATACAGTGTTTGTCCGCCGAGTGCCCAACGGAAAGCCATGACCTGACCGTTGGGATAGTATACGGTGGTATCGCGACCCGGACGCGCGACAAATAACTGCCCGTTGGGGAAATACCAGGCATTGTCGTAGAGGTCCGTCGACACCGCACGCCCATTGCCATAACGACTGCTGAAGCGGGTGTTCTCTGTCAACAGCACCGGCTGGCAGGCCAGGCGATTCAGCTCCTGAAGTGAGACCTGCATATCTGCCATCTGGTGCGGGTTATCGTAATTGGCGGGCAGGGTAGCGTTTACCGCCAGCATCTTGGCCATGAATTCCAGTGTCGCGCACGAGCTGCTGACTGCATCGTTGTCTGCCGCTGCCATGCTGCTGGCGGTAGCCAGTATTGTTGCCAACACAATGTTAAACAGGTGTTTATGGGTCATGTCATCGTCCCTCTGATCCCGGCGCTAACTGAATCCGGTTTGGTGATTGTCAGAGTCAGCGTACGATGCTGTGAATGAACATCTGCTTAACAGGTTCTGCCTTAGCTGCTTCTCCAGCGCAACACGCCGCCGTGAATATTGGCGACCTTGTCGTGGCCAGCCTCCTTGAGCATGCTCACTGCCAGAGACGAACGCTTGCCTGAGCGGCACAACGTCACCACCGGTCTGTCTCTGGGGACTTCGGCAATGCGTTGGCGCAGTTCGCTCAGCGGGATGCTCAGCGCATTGTTCAGAGGCTCCAGACGTTCTTCCTGCTCATCATCCTCTCTGACATCAAGGATGGTCACCGAAGGCTGATTCTGTATCACCCATTCAGGTTCAACTTCGGCGATGCCGGCGAAGGTTGTCCGTATATCGGCCCAGTCCGGTTCGTCGGGCAGGTGGCCATCTTCCGGCATACCGCTGCGCATGTTGGCAGGCAGGGCAGCGTCTATTTTTTTCGGGTGTGGCAACTGCATGGCCTTCATGTATTGCACAAAATCCCTTTCATTGGCACCACCGCCCACACGCGGGTTGAATGCCTTTTCCTCGGCGACGGACGAGCGAGTGCGGCCATGATAATCATGCGCAGGATAGATCGCGCAATCGTCAGGCAGGGTGAAAATCTGTTCGGTGATGGAGCGGTACAGTTGAGCCGGGTCGCCCTGTTGAAAATCACTGCGCCCGCACCCCCGTATCAGCAGCGTGTCTCCGGTAAATGCCATGCTGAGATCGGCAAGCACATATGTAGTGCAGCCGTTGGTGTGTCCCGGCGTCGAGCGCACCTGCAGAATAATGTTGTTGACGCCAAATTCATCGCCGTGCTGCAAGGGAAGGTCAACATGACTGGCGGCGATGGCAGCGGACGAGGCGATACGGCACCCGGTCTTCTGTTTGAGAAGCCAGGCGGCGGTGATGTGGTCAGCATGGGCATGGGTGTCAGCAACAATTTTCAGGGCAAGATTCAGCTCCTGTAGCAGCGCCAGATCGCGTCTGGATTGCTCGAATACCGGATCAATCAATATCGCCTGCCGTGTTTTTTCATCTGCCAACAGATATGTGTAGGTCGAAGACACTGCGTCATACAACTGTCTCAAAATCATGATTTGCTTCCTCTTTTTTGGATTCTGCAGTCTCTGTCGACGAATACGAATTCTTCGTAAGTCATTGATAAATAGTAGTTAAGGCGTGAGGGCAAAAAATTCATTTTTATCCGGTGCTGTCACGATTCTGACATGATCGCTGATCAACAATATCGCACCGCGGTAGTCCGGACCTGGTTAATTTGGATTTTCGGCAGCAAATACCGCTCAGATTTCGATTCGACAGCGACTCGATTGTAAAAACCAATTTCTGGTGCAGGACCATAAAAAGGAGCGATTGTGAACATGAACATCAAGACAATTTTCAGCATCAGCCTGCTGGCAGCGGCCGTAACCGCTTGTGACGGCGGCGGTGTAACACTGGCACCCTCAACCACTGTGTCCAATTCCAACAATACCACCAATGATGGTGGTGGCAACAGCGGTACAACCAATCCCTGCGCCAGCTACACAACATCCGGTCAGACGCTGCAAGGCAGCTTCGATGGCACCAACTGCACCTATTCTTCAACGTTTGTGGCCGACACCCGCCCTCTGACCACTGATCTGGTTATCAACGATCTGCCCAATGATGGCCTGCACATCTTCGAAGACAGCCTGTTTGTGGGTCGCGATGTCAACGCCAACTCCGCCGCTCAGGGCGTACGTATTCCGCAGGATGGTGAAGGTCCCACGCTGACCATTGGTGCTGGTGCCGAGCTTGCGTTCTTTAGCTCCCAGGACTACGTGGTGATTACCCGCGGCGCCCGCATCATTGCGGAAGGCACGCGTGATCGTCCGATTATTTTCAGCGCCGTCGCTGACCTGCGTGATGGCCAGGGTACTCTGTCAGACCGCGGTCTGTGGGGTGGTGTACAGATCAACGGTAACGGTATAACCAACAAGTGCACAGACGCTGATCGTCAGTCCTCTTCCAGTAATCCGCATAACTGCCACGTGGCTGCTGAAGGCAAGCCGAACACTTATGGCGGCAACAACAACGCAGAAAACTCAGGCGTGCTTCGCTACGTGCAGATCCGCCATGCCGGTTTCGAAGTTGTTGACGGTGATGAAGTTAACGGCCTGACTTTCAACGCGGTAGGTTCTGGTACAACAGTAGAGTACGTACAGACTTACACTACGCTGGATGACGGTTTTGAAATGTTCGGCGGTGCGGTCAATCTCAAGTACATTGTCGGCGTGAACGTTGGCGATGATGCCTTCGATTATTCAGAAGGTTGGGCGGGCAACATGCAGTTTGGTCTGTTTGTTTCTCCTCCCGGCACTGGTGGCAACCGCTGCATCGAGGCCGACAACACTGGCGATTCCCGTCCTGATGATATTGGTCCCTTCACCAAAGGCCGTGTATCCAACATGACGTGTATTACTAACGCTGTTGATACTAACCAGGGCACTGCCCCAAGCTCCAAAGGTGATTCAGAAGGTCCTCTGTACCGTGAAGGTACTTACTTCGAAATGTACAACTCCATCATTACGTCCAACGCTGACGGCATGTCCAGCAACGAATGTGTGGAACTTGACAGCGACCAGACGTTTGCCGGCATCAACTCAGGCATTTCTGTTGCAAGCGGCAACGTTGCTGCCTGCTCTGAGTCTCTGAAAGCCAGCGGTTTCGACATTCGCAACTGGTGGGTTAACAGCGGCAACGCGGTAATTGATGAATCTGCCAATCTGCCTGCCAATGTCATTACCGGTCTGGGTTCTGCAAACCCGACTGCGTATGTCACTGCATCCAACATGACAGACGCTAACGGTGCTGCGATCAACGTCACAGTGTTCGACGTGACTCGCCTCAACGACAGCTTCAACGCAGCAGCGGCACCGTCACTGGGTAGCGCAGGAAGCAGCTCTTTCTTTACCGCAGTCGACTTCGTTGGTGCAGTGAAAGAAGGCAATGACTGGGTGTCTGGCTGGACAACCGGTCTGTAACACGCCGATTGTGTCCGCCTCGCGGATGCAGACTCACGGGGATAAGGCCGATGTCGGACTTATCCCCGTTCGGGCTTAAAGATGCTGACAAAATTACAGGTTACGATCATGAAGAAACAAATGGTTTGGCAGAAACGGCAACTGGCACTGGCCGTTGCACTGGCGGTGACAGGTTTCACGGCCGTGCCAGAAACGATGGCGCAGTCCGGTTCTGCGGTGCCGCCACCGCAGATTGAGGAAATTGTTGTCTCCGGGCGACTTCGGGATGCTGCTCGGTCTCTGATTATGGAGCGTATTGAACAACCGTTCGCCGCCGAAGTGGTTGGTGTTGAGCAGATATCGCGCGCAGGTGACTCTGATGTCGCATCAGCGCTGCGTCGGGTGACCGGTCTGACTCTTGTAGACGGGAAATTCATCTACGTGCGTGGTCTGGGCGAGCGCTATTCCAGCGCAACGCTCAATGGCGCCGAGATTCCCTCACCGGAGCTGAGCCGTAACGTCATACCATTGGATTATATTCCTGCGTCTATTCTTGAGTCGGTTAAAATCAGCAAAGCCTATTCCGCTGACCAGCCAGCAGCCTTTGGCGGCGGTAACGTCAATATCCGTACCCGTGGCACGCCAGACGACCTGGTGTTCGACGTCAGTGTCGGCACCGGCTGGAATACCGAAAACTCAGGCAAAGGCCTGCCCAACCTGGGTGATCAGGGATCTCTGCCCGCATCCATCACGCAGGCGCTGAACAAGTATCAGGGTGATATCAGCCCCGCCAATATTACCCGCTTTGAATTCCCGGGTTCAGGTACACCAACGGCCGCGCAACAGGCTGCCGGTGTTGCCATCAACCGCGATCTGATGCTCGACCTGAATCGCAACATCGATATTGATCGGGAGACCGATCTTGATCCGGATACCAACATATCCGTAACCGCCGGCAACGCCTGGGATATCAATAACGATCTGTCTTTTGGTGCGCTGGCCAACGTCTCGATTGGTGAGTCCAGCCGCAACTCAGATCAGTTTGAACAGAACTTCACTGATCCTGATGAATCATTCCGCAACATCCAGCGTACATTCAGCAATGAAAGTACGACGGCGGCGGTAAACTTTAGCCTGAACTATCAAGATCGTCACAAGATCGGCACTAACAGCTATCTGCTTCAGGATGATGAGGATCAATCCTCCATCGTGCTGGGATACAACGGTGACTTTCAGCAGGCTAACGGACGTCAACGCAAGACCAACATCACACGTCTGGAAAAGCGGGAGTTGAAAGTAAACCAGGTAACGGGTGAGCATACGCTGGAGCGTTACGACCTCGATTTTCTGACCATTCCTGCCGTGTTCGATTTCATTACCAGCCTGGACGTTAACTGGTTCTATTCAGACGCGCGTGCCAGCACCGAAGTGCCTAACGCGTCGTCGGTGCAGTCCATTAACCAGCGTGATCCCAGTACAGATGCGCTGCTGGCGACACAGGTGAATACCGGTGCCTCCGCGCAGTTCAGCTTCCTGAACCTGGAAGACCAGGTAGAAAGCTGGGGTTATCAGATTGATGCGCCGTATGATCTCGGCTTTGCCGACGGCACCATCAGTGGCGGCTATAATCGCAGCCGAAAGTCGCGCGACTACCGGGGCTACACCGCCAATATTGTGATGGGTGCGCTAGGCCGTGATGGTACGCCCGCTCAGGTATTCAGCGACGACAACCTGGCCAATCTGGACAACGGTTTCTTCCTGGATATGGGATCAAACTTCGGTACGGAGAGCTATCTGGCCGGTGAAACCAAAGCGGCCGCATTTGGCTCTGTTGATGCCTTCTTCATGGACAACTGGCGTGCCACGGTAGGCGTACGCTGGGAAGATTTCAGCCGCGGTGTTCTGCCGCTGGATCTGCTGGATTACACGGGTCAATCGCTGGACGGCATTATTGAAAACATGCGTGACCCCGATCAGACATTCACTGTCCGAGACGACGACTTTTATCCAGCTGCGGCGCTGACCTACATGCAGGACGGCTTCCTGGGAACGGAGAATTTCCAGGTTCGTCTGGGCTACGGCAAAACAGTGGTTCGACCCGACCTGCGCGAATACGCCAATATCCAGTTTATCGACCCGGAATTAAACGACCGTGTTGCCGGCAACCCCAACCTGAAGTTCTCGGATATCGAGCACATCGATCTGCGTACCGAGCTGTTCTTTGATAATGGTGACAACATCACGGTGTCACTGTTCTACAAGGACATCACTGACCCGATCGAACGCGTTGAGCGTCCGGGGCCGCAGGATGCTCGCCTGCTCAGTTTCGAAAACGCTGAGAGCGGTGAGATATACGGCATTGAATTCGAAGGCCTGAAAGTTATTGGTGGCGGCTTCTTTGTCAGTGGTAACGTGGTACTGAGTGACTCCGAACTGACCTTTACTGAAGCCAGTTCGCAGACCAGTCTGACGCGTCGTCTGACCGGCCACTCGGAGTACGTGGTGAACACCCAGTTGGGATATGACTCCGAAAACGCCAAACATTCAGCGTCACTGCTGTACAACGTGTTCGGCGATCGTGTGTTCTTTGGTGGGCGTTCGCCGTCACCGGATGCGTTCGAAGATCCGTTCCACTCACTGGACCTGACTTACTCGTATTTCCCGACCGACAGCCTGACGCTGCGTTTGCGCGCACAGAACCTGTTGAACGAGAACCGCGAATTCTACCGTGATGATGTACGTATCATCGATGTGGAAAGTGGTGCCAGACTGCGACTTGATCTGCAATGGAACCTGTAACTGTAACACCTGCTCCGTAACCCTACGGAGCAGTCAGACATATCTGAGCGCGATCAGCATATTTGGGAGAGTATACTGAACACGATCTTTCACAAAACTCGACAGAGTTTGGTCTCTGTGCTGCGTCCGGGTCTCACCGCGATAATCATTGTCGCGATGTTGGCCTGGGCCGGACACAGCCTGGCACGACTTTTCTGGTTATTCAATTCCCCGCAACCCTCGGCAGCTGCCGGTCCGGTGGTGCCTGTCGCATCGCCTGTGGCGCGCAATGGGCTGCAGGCGGAGCGGATTGATATTGCCTATCTGCAGGAGAACTTCCGGCTCAGTAATGGTCGTGGTGATCTTGGCCAGAGCACGGGCAATGGCGACCTGCAACAGGCAGCCAATACCCGTTTAAGTCTGGTCCTGCGAGGTTCGATTGCCGGCAGTTCGGCGGCGAACTCCTCAGCCATCATCGCCAGCGGTGACCGGCAGCAGGTTTATTCGGTCAACGACGAACTGGCGCTCACCACCCCCGGCGTCACCCTTGACAGCGTGCATCCCCGATATGTGGTGTTGAACAACAATGGCCGCCTGGAAACGCTGTGGATGTACGACCCCCAGGATTCAACTGATGCGCCGCCGCCAAGAGCTGATGGTTCACGCGCGAACAACGCTGCAGCGCCTCAGGTCAATGGGCAGGTACAGGTCCGGATCTATCGCGAGAACGGCAATGTTCGTGGTTTACAGATCAGGCAAGACAGCGACGCTGGCATGCTGCGGGCGGCCGGGTTGCAGGCTGGAGACATTATCACTGCCGTTGATGGCGTTGCCGTCGATCAGGGCGGCGATCTTTCGGCGCTGACCCGGGAGCTGCAAAACCGCGATCGGATAGATCTGGAACTGATTCGTAACAGCAACACCATGACGGTGACGGTCCGCCGTGATGCCTTTGCATTCTGACGACAATAGCAGGAACCTTTTTTGATGAAACAGCAGGCCATGATGAACAAGCAATCCTTTTCCGGCTCCGCCTGGTGTCGCCTGCTGGGCGTGGCTGTGATGGCACTTGCATTAACCAGTAATGCACTGGCACAGGCACAGAGCTGGACGCCTAACTTTCGCGAGAGCGATATTCTGGAAGTCATACGCGCGGTGCAGGATGTCACCGGCAAAACCATGATCATCGATCCGCGCGTGCGCGGCCAGATCACCGTGATGAGCAGTCAGCCAGTTGATGCGCAGGGCTACTACAGTATCTTCCTGCGCGCGCTGGATATCAACGGCTTTACCGCGGTGGAATCCAGCGACAACATGGTCAGCATCCTGCCAACCCAGGAAGCACGCTCCGCGCCACTGCCGTTCTCCAATTACAATGCGGCGGACAGCAACCGGTATGTCACCGAAGCCATTCAGCTTGATAACGTGTCGGTGGCTGAAGTGCTGCCGGTGCTGCGGCCGCTGGTATCACAGAGCAACGGCCAGATGTCCGCGTACCCGAATGGCAACATGATTGTTCTGGTAGACACGGTCGCCAATATCGAACGTATCCGCCAGATTCTGGAACGTATTGATCAGACATCTATTCCTGAAACCGAAGTGGTACGACTGGAGTTTGCTGAGGCAGCCACCGTAGTCACGCTGCTGCGGGAAATGAACGAAAACCCCGAAGTCGCTGACCAGGAACCCGTTGCTACACGCCTGCAGATCAGTGCCGACCCGCGTACCAATTCGGTGCTGATTACCGGGGGGCAGCGGCAGCGTGACAACATACGGGGTCTGGTCCGCCTGCTGGATCAGCCGCGGGAGCAAAGCGGCAACACGCGGGTGATCTACCTTGAATACGCCGATGCCGAACGTATTGCTGAGGTGCTCAGCTCTGTTGTGCGCAATATGTATGGGCTTAGCGAAAGCGACGATGGCGACAGTCAGACTGCCAGACGCGCGACCATTGAAGCGGACCCGGACAACAATGCGCTGATCATTACCGCGGGTCTGGATATCATCGATTCGTTGATGGACATTGTACAGCGCCTGGATATTCAGCGGGCACAGGTGCTGGTGGAAGCGGTTATTGTCGAGATCAATGATGACGTGGGCCAGAACCTGGGCATACAGTGGCTGTTCCGTGATGAAAGTGGTGCCTTCGCCAGCAGCTTTGACGCTGGCAACAATCTTCAGCAGTTGGGTCTGGTTGTGGATGGCGCGCTAAATGAGGATCGCACCGCCGCTTTGACCAGCCTTGCTGCCGGTCTCGCCGGCAGTGCTGGTCAGACAATCGGTCTGGGTCGGCTCGGTGGCAGCACCGATTTGTTGGCGCTGATCGATATGTTGCAGGCCAACTCCGGCGCCAACATCCTGTCGACGCCAAACATCCTGACCACGGATAACACCGAAGCGGTGATCACGGTCGGTGAAAGTGTGCCGTTTCTGACCGGCTCCTTTACCACCCCAGGTGGCAGTGGCGGTGTCGAAAACCCATTCCAGACCATCAACCGGCAGAATGTGGGTACTACCCTGAAAGTGACGCCACATGTCAATCGGGGTGACCGCGTGGCGCTGGATATCAGCCAGGAGATTTCCAGCATATCACCCAAGGCCGGCGCCGTGGACCTGATTACCAATGAACGCAAGATCGAAACGCGGGTCACTGTTGCGGATGGTGAAACCGTCGTGCTCGGCGGCCTGATTCGTGACAACGTGGTGCAGAGCGAAACCCGCGTGCCATTGCTGGGCAGCGTGCCGGGCATCGGTCACCTGTTCCGCTCGCGCAGCAGTTCAGTGCAGAAAACAAATTTGCTGGTGTTTATCCGCCCCACCATTCTGCGCACCGACGATGCGCTGCGCGGTGCCACCGCAGAAAAATATGAATTGATACGAGACCAGCAGCTGCAACAGACGCCTTTGCACGGTTTCCTGTTCGACGCCGGCGAACTGCCGGTGTTGCCGCCATGGGAAAGCATGTCACGTGGCGCTGCAACAGACTCAGCGAGTGAGGAAACGCCGTGAACGAACAGGCTGTTGCGGACAATGGGTTTGCCATGCTGCCCTATGACTTTGCCGATGCCCACGGTGTCATTGTGGAGGAGGGCGTGGTTTATCATCGCCCTGGACTGACAGTGCCGGTGCTGCTGGAGTTACGCAGAGTGCTGGGTTGTGCGTTTTCGCCGGTCAGCCTGGATGCTGAGACTTTTCAGCAACGCCTGACGCGCCTGTATCAGAGTGGCGCTGACGCCGCTCAGCGTGCTGCTGATGAGCTTGGCGATGATTTTGATCTCGGGGCACTGGTGGATGATATTCCCAAGAACAGCGATCTGATGTCGGGCGCTGATAATGCGCCGGTGATCCGGTTGATCAATGCGGTACTGTCGCAGGCGGTACGCGAAAAAGCCTCTGATATCCATATCGAACCGTTCGAGCACCGGGTCTCGGTCCGCTTTCGGGTTGATGGCGTGTTGCGCGATGTACTGGCCCCCAAAGCCGAACTGGGTCCGGTGCTGGTATCACGGTTGAAAGTGATGGCACGGCTGGATATTGCCGAGAAACGCTTACCGCAGGACGGCCGCATCAGTGTCCGTCTGGCCGGGCACGCGGTTGATATCCGGGTATCGACGATACCATCGTCTTTCGGTGAGCGTGTGGTATTGCGACTGCTGGACCAGGCCGCCGGGCAACTGAACCTGGAGCAACTGGCAATGCCGGCTCAGGTCTTCGAGGCTTTCAGTCGCGCGCTGCAAAAACCTCACGGCATTATTCTGGTGACCGGTCCCACCGGGTCGGGCAAGACCACAACCCTGTATGCAGGGTTGCATCATATCAACAATCGCCATCGCAATATTCTGACCATTGAGGACCCGGTGGAATACCTGTTGCCCGGCATCGGCCAGACCCAGGTTAACGCCAAAGTCGACATGACGTTTGCGCGGGGATTGCGTGCCATCCTGCGGCAGGATCCGGATGTGGTGATGGTCGGTGAAATACGCGATCAGGAAACCGCGGCGATCGCCGTGCAGGCATCGCTGACCGGCCATCTGGTGTTGTCAACGCTACACACCAATACCGCCATCGGTGCTGTCACGCGGCTGCAGGATATGGGCATAGAACCGTTCCTGTTGTCATCCAGTCTTGAGGCGATACTGGCGCAGCGTCTGGTGCGCTGTCTGTGCCAGCAGTGTCGTCAACCTGTCGAGGCAGACCTCAGTGAACAGCAGCGCTTTGGCCTGCCATCAGGCTCGGTAGTTTATCGTGCGCACGGTTGTGATGCCTGTAACCAGAGTGGATATAAAGGCCGGACCGGTATTTATGAATTGATCGAAGTGGATGAAGCGTTGCGCCGGTTGATTCACGACGGCGCCGGTGAGCAGACCATGCTGGCGCATCTGCGTGCTAGCAGTCCGGCCATTGATGAACATGGACGGCAACGGGTGCTGGCCGGTGAAACCAGCCTGGAAGAAGTATTACGGGTAACCACATGGGCATGATTATCAACGTCCACGTGACGGCAGCTGAGGCAGCTTAGTTATGGCCTCATTCACCTATCAGGCGCTGGATGCCGACGGCAAACGGGTCACCGGGGTTATCGAAGGTGACGGTGAACGTCATGTGCGGGCGCAGTTGCGGGCACAGAACGTCAGGCCTCTGGTCATCAGCTCCGGTAAGGCGCCGGCTTCCGCCGCGGGGTTTGCCAGTCTGTTCCGGCGTCAACGTCGTCTGTCGGTAGCAGAATTGTCCCTGGTCAGCCGACAGCTGGCGTCGTTAATCCAGTCGGGTTTACCTCTGGATGAGGCGCTGCAGATCAGCGCCCGTCAAAGCCGCAATATCCGGGTCAAAACCCTGCTGTCACAGGTGCGTTCGCGGGTACTGGAAGGCCACACGCTGGCGCAGGCCATGAGCGAGCATCCGGCGGCGTTCGATCGCATGTATTGCGCCATGGTGCGTGCCGGGGAATCGGCCGGTTATCTGGGTGAGGTGATGGAGCGGCTGGCTGAGTATACCGAGACCGGTCAGCAGTCCCGGCAAAAGTTGCAAATGGCGCTTGTTTACCCGATGGCGCTACTCGGGGTCAGCGTGCTGGTGGTGAGCCTGCTCATGACCTTTGTCGTGCCGCGGCTGGTGAGCATGTTTGCCAGTTCCAGCCGGGAATTGCCGGGGCTGACGCGAGCCCTGATTGTGGTCAGTGATTTCATGGCGTCGGGCTGGGCGTTGTTGCTGTTATTCACGACAGTTGCTGCCGTCATCGGCTTTCGCTGGCGTCTGCGCGACCTAGATGCCCGCAGGCGCTGGCACCAGTTTCTGCTGCATGTCCCCTTGCTCAGCGACATGCTTCGACAAATGGACAGCGCCCGCTTTGCATCAACATTGGCCATCCTGCTCAGTAGCGGTGTGCCTTTGCTGGAGTCGGTGCGGATTGCGGCGCAGGTACTGGATAACGAAGTGATGCGTACAGCGACTGAACAACTGGCGGTACGCGTACAGGAAGGGGGCAGCTTCAGTAAAAGCATGCGGCAGGCAGACGTGTTTCCGCCTTTGCTGGTGCAGATGGCAGCTAACGGCGAAGCCAATGGCACGCTGGCCAGGCAGCTGGCCTACGCTGCTGATAATCAGGAGCGCGAGTTACAGATGCGCCTGGGTACCACCATGGCGTTGCTGGAGCCGCTGACCATCGTTCTGATGGGCGGTCTGGTAACCCTGATCATGCTGGCGGTGCTGTTGCCGATTTTTGATATTAACACACTGATCTGAGCCGGCGGCGACGCCCGATAACTTGTTAACGAGGAAGTGGATATTATGCAAATGCAACAACAACCAGGGCCGGCTAAAACCAGCCAGCGAGGCTTCAGTCTGATCGAAATTCTGGTCGTGCTGGTTATCATGGGCTTGCTGATCAGTATCATCGCGCCCAATGTGCTGGGTCGCGCCGATGAAGCCCGGGTACAAAAAGTGTTCGCTGATTTCAGTGCCATTGAAACGGCGCTGCGCATGTATCGGCTTGACAACTATGCCTACCCCAGCAGTGAGCAGGGACTCAATGCGCTGGTGGAGCGGCCGACGTTGGCGCCGATGCCTGCGAACTGGAAAAGCGATGGTTATCTGGAGTCGCTGCCGGTTGATCCCTGGGGTAATCCCTATCTCTACCTGAGTCCGGGCCAGAATGGTGACTACGATATTTTCACCTATGGCGCTGACGGCACTCGCGGTGGTGACGGGCAGAACCAGGATTATGGCAATTGGCAGGACGCGGAGTAAGTTTCTGGTGCGTGGCAGGGCGCAGGGTTTCAGTCTGATCGAGATGCTGGTGGTGATGGCCATTATGGGACTTATTGTCAGCGTGGTGACGTTGTCGACAGGGTCACTGTCTGCTGTCTTTGGTGGCGGCAATCGCGTTTCGCCGGAATCTGTCTCAGAAGAGTTGATGGTACTAATGGCAGCGGCTTCGTCACAGGCGATACTCAGCGGCGAGCCTGTGGCCCTGGGGTTTACCTCTTCATCGACAGCGCAAGAAGACGGTATTGCCGTTACCTGGTTGCGTTATGGCCGCACCTCGGGTGGCCTGGTTCGCAATCGTCAGGCGACCTGGCAGCCAGTGTCGGCGCACAGTGATCTGCAGGATCTGAATCTGTCACCAGGCCTTGCCAGTAATCTGATGATTGAAGGTGAAAGAGTCAATACCCAGGCACTGACAGTGGACCCTGGTATGCCAGCAGTGGTGTTCTATCCGACCGGAGAAAGCACGGCGTTTGAGTGGTCATTGTCACAGGATGAGCAGGTGGTGACGCTGAGCAACACAACAACCGGTGAAGTGGAAAGGCGGCAGCGATGACAACCGGATTAACAGCAAAAGCACAAGGCTTCACCCTGGTTGAAGTGATGGTGGCGCTGTTTGTTGTAGCGGTGGCGCTGCCTGCGCTGATGTTTCAATTGAGCACCCAGTTGACCAGCACCGGGGTGCTTGAAGAAAAGACACTGGCTTCCTGGGTGGCTCAGGATCAACTGGCTCTTTATGCGTTGCAGACGCCTGACCGGTTGCAGACCGTTGATGGTTCTCAAAGTGAACTACAGGGCGAACGTCTGTTGGCAGGGCGGCAATGGCTCTGGTTATTGTCCACGGAAGCGACACCTGTGCCGGGTATGGTAAGGCAGACGCTGAGTGTCTATCCCGATGCGATAGCGCGACAGCAACAACGTGATGCCTTCGTCGAAATAATGGTATATGCGCGCACAGCGACAGCCAGTGGAGTACGCTGACATGCCTGCACATAATAACCAACGCGGTTTTACTCTGATCGAGCTGCTGATTGCGATGGCCCTGACCGTTTTGATAGGTGCCATGTCGTACCGATTTCTGGATACAGCCATGGCTGTGTCGGAACAGGGCACAGATGTTCTGCAGCAGATCAATGAACTTGAACGTGTCTGGTTGTTGTTTTCGGCTGACCTGCAACAGGCCAGCACCCGGATGGCGGCGAAACCCGCCACCGGCGTTGATAGTCTGGCGGCTACCGATTTTCTGCCCCGCGGCCGCCCTGCCATGCTGAGTCAGGGCGGTGCGGGTCTGTTCCTGCCGGCTTTACTGCAACGGCCGGGCGCGCAGCTATGGTTCGTGCGCACCGGTTGGAGCAACCCCTTACAACAGCAGCGGTCCGGGCTGCAACGAGTGGCTTATCGGGTGGTTGACGGGGACCTGTATCGTGACTATTGGCCGGAACGCAATCAGGGGCTGACCGAGGCTCCTGCCGGCAGTCTGCGGCTGCTGCAGGGTATCGAGACTCTGCGTTTTCGGTTCCTACCGGTTAACGCAGAATCCGTTGCAGAGGCCTGGGCTAGCGAATGGCCAATAGTCATGAACAACAGCTCGGGCGCAGACACAGCAGGCGATGAGGTGCCAGCAGCGCAGGCGATGATAGAGAGGCTGCCAGCGGCCGTAGAAGTGCAATTGCAGATGAGAAATGGCACGCTGGGCACGGTCAGCCGTGTGTTTCTGTTATCGGGGGCGCCATGACACACAGACATGGAAACAGTTTAACCAGGCCGACGCGCAGTCGCGGCAGTGCCTTGATACTGGCGCTACTGGTTGCCGGCCTGGTGGCGGTGCTGGCGATGCAGTTTGGTCAGGCGTTTGTACTGCAGGCCAATCGCACTGAAAATGGACTGCTGCAGGCGCGATTTAACGCTTACCTGCAGGGTGCTGAAGCGCTGGCTGCGCAAGTACTGGCAACAGATGGTGCGGAGTCGCAACTGGATCATCTGCAGGAAGCCTGGGCCACGCAATTACCGCCATTTCCAACCGATGACGGTTGGCTGGAGGTTCAGCTGATTGATGCTCAGGGTTTGTACAATATCAACAATCTGACAGTGAAGGGCCAGTATCATGATGACCTGTCAGCGCCACCGGCACAGCGCTTCAGTGAACAGCAAAAACATTTTATACGGCTGTTACAGAGCTTCAGCGATTACCCGCTGAGTGAGGCGCAGGCGATAGAGATCACGGAAGCGATTATCGACTGGGTGGATGAAGATGATCAGCCTGCTGGCCCGGGTGGCGCCGAGTCGCTGTATTACAGCTCTGAGCCGAGAGTGCTGAATGCTGCCAACCAGGTGATTTTTGATGTCAGCGAACTGACGTTGGTGCGGCACATGACTCCTGAGTTGCTGACAAGGTTGACACCCCTGATCACTGCACTGCCGGTATCCACAGCGCTCAATATCAATACCGCGGTACCGCGGGTCATGGGCATGATCAATGCAACAAATGATCTGACCCCATTGCCAGCGGAGTCGGTGTCGGCATTGGCGCAGTATCGTGAACAGACCCTGTTTAGCGAAACCGCGGAGCTGGCAACGGCACCGGTTCTGCAGGGCATCGGCGACAAAATTGCGTTCAACGAAAACGCTGGTGGCAGTTCAGGAGACGGTTCCGGTGGTACTACTGAAGACACTTCCGGAGACAGCAAGGTCGCGCAGAACCGGCCCTACGGTGTCGCCAGTGAGTACTTTATTGTCCATGCCAGTGCAACCATCGGCGAACGGTCGCGATACATGATGGCCTTGTTGTTTCGTGACGAGAATGGCGTGCGAACGCTATCCAGAAATTTTGCTTTATAGCTTAACAGGAATACACGATGACTGATTTATGGGTCAGACAGATCAGTGGCGATACAGAACAACCGCACTACCGTTGGTTTGTCAGCCAATCCGGTGAGCAGGGTAGCGGTGAGCTGTCAGTGATGGCAGCCCGCTGGCCGGAGGCAACTTTGACGCTGCTGATTTCTGGTGCTGACTGCCCCAGTCGACGCATTAAATTCAAATCCCAGGAAAAAAGGCATTTGGCCCGTCTTGTCCCGTATGAGCTGGAATCCGATCTGGCGCAGGATGTGGCAGGGCTGCATGTTGCGCTGGGATCGCCAATACAGGGCGGAAGCAGCGAGAACCAACCGAACGCTGGCACCACTGCCGAGTCCGACGTAGACGAACCGGCGCTGGTGGCATCGTATATCGACAAACGTGAACTGGCTGACCGGATCCGGGTGCTGGAAGCGATCGGTTTTGATGTCAGGCATTGTTACGCTGAACCCTTGTTGCTGCCAGCCTCTGTCGACAGTTGGGTGCTGCGACTGACAGACGGTCAGGTGGACGTAGCCTGGGGAACCGGCGCTGCCGCCAGTGTCGACCTGTCGATGCTGGGCATATTGCTGGACGCCATGCTGCATTCACCTGCAGCGGCCTCGGTGACGCCACCGAGAGAGCTGCAATTGCAGGCTGTGACACAACCTGAACTGGATGTTCTCGCCGCCCAGGTAAATGCCAGTGCTCTGGTGCAGAGCTGGCAACCCGAGGTCGCCAGTGCCTTGTTGTCAGGGGCCTGGCACGGGATATGCCACACCGGCGCGGGCAGCCACAACAATAAAGTATCGTCAACGATTCCGGATCTGCGGCAGGGAGAGTTTGCCCGGCCGGTACGCTGGCAGAAAGCCTGGCGTCCGGCGCGCCTGCCACTCATCGCTGCATGCTTCGCCGCTGTCACCTTTGCTTTCGTGGCAGTACTGGAAATACAGTTCAATAATCAGCGTTTTCGATCGCTGCAGCAGGACATCGAGTCGGCCTATCGTGAGGTCGTGCCGGCAGGCGTGCTGGTGGATGCCGAACAGCAGTTGAGCTCACAGTTGCGGCAGTTGCGCGGCGACGCCAGCGGCGGCAGTGTGTTGGGTCTGCTTGACCAACTGACACCACAACTGGTGCGGAGTTCGCAGATCAGTATAAACCGACTGAGTTATAACGGCAGCAGCTCGGCGACCGGTCTGGGTGAGCTGCAACTCAGTCTGGAGGCCGCCAGCAACACCGATATCCTGCAATTCAGTGAACAGCTCAATAACGCGGGCCTGCAGGCCCGCGCCCAGAACATGACTCAGTCAGGGAGCCGGCAGCAGGCCAGCCTGATGATTACGGAGACGGTACCATGAGGGACTATAGCGATGAGGGGCAGCAGCAATGAGGATTAAGAGCTGGTTGCTGCAGAAAACTCCCAGAGAACAACTGATACTGCTTGCCGGGCTCGCCGTGGTGCTGATGGTTCTGGTCTGGCAGCTGGCATGGCAACCCATGTTGCAGGCAAGGACATTGTCGGCGCAACGTGTGAGCAATGCTGAACAGTCGCTGCTCGCAGTGCGATCGCTGTCGCAGGAACTTGCCGCTGCGCGTGCAGCGGCAGGCTCGCAAACCAGCGGTACTGGCAATCTGGCGCAATCCCTGGATGAGTCGGCGTCAGCGCTGGGGCTGCGCATCGCCTCGCTGGAGCCGGCAGCGGATAATTCATCGGTCGCGGTGCGACTCAATGACGTCGGCATGGCGTCTGTACTGACCTGGCTGAATGGCATTGAAAGCAGCGGCTCGATGAGCATTGACTCACTGACGTTGTCTCCGGTCACGACACCGGGCAATGTCAGCGTCAGCCTGCGACTGCGCGGACGCTGAGCCATGGTCAGGTGGAAAAAAACCAGGATGACTCTGCTGGTATTGGTGCTCACTCTGGTCTGGATCGTTGTGTTGGCGCCTGCCACGCTGGTAATCAGATTCCTGCCCGTGAACAGCCCGCTGGTGCTGCAGGGGCTGTCCGGTTCGCTCTGGTCCGGCGCGGCGACACAGGCGACATTGGCACCGGCCGGTCAGGCTCTGCTGCACGGTCGGCTGACATGGCGGATCAGGCCGCTGTCAGTGCTGCAGCTGTCTCCCTGCGTCGAACTCGGCTTTGACGGTAGCGGCGTGTCATCCAGGCGCTCGCCAGAACAGCCAGCGACCGTGGCGGGCGTTGCCTGCCTGTCTGTGGCAGGCGAGGTCGGCTTGCGTGACCTGAGCTTTGATCTGCCAGCGGGGATCTTTCTGCGCTCTGCCGACGTGACACTGGGTGGCGATATTTCCGGTCAACTGACAAACCTGACATGGCAGGGCGGAAAGTTGCAGGCGTTAAGCGGACGAGGTCTCTGGAGTGATGCCAGAATTCTGTCTGACGAGCTCAATCTGTCCCTGCAAACGCTGCCATTCACTGTTGGTCGCGAAAGTGACAACAGTCTGACGGTGGAGCTGGACAATGGTGATCTGCTGGCGCAACAGACGGATACTCCCTTACATGTTGCCATGCGTTCGACAGTATCTCTCAACGGCAGCTTTCATACCCGGGCGCAATTGGCCCTGCAGTCACAAGCACCGGATTCAGTTGTTGAACTGCTGGACATCATCGCCGAGCCGCAGGGCGGGGGGCTCTATACGCTGGAAGTGCGCAGCCAGCCCTGAGTCAGAGGTCATGGTTGAACGTTTTAAAGGCAGGCGCGGATTTGAATGCCGGCTTCGTTCAGGCGGTTGTGCAGCGTTCTGGCAAACTTCAACGCTTGCGGCGTGTCACCGTGGATGCAGAGCGTATCAGCAGAAATCGTGATCTGAGAACCATCGTTGGCCATCACGCGTTGCCCGGTGATGATGCTCAACGCCTGTTGCATGGCCTGTTCGGTATCTTCGATGACGGCGCCCGTTTGCGCGCGTGGCACCAGGTTACCGTCAGCCTGGTAGGCGCGATCAACAAAAGCCTCGGCGCAGACGTCCAGTCCGGCCTCTCGACCGGCGTCTAGCAATTGGCTGCCGGCCAGCCCGACAAGTGTTAACGAATCATCGAATGATCGAATGATGTCAGCGATCTGTCTGGCCAGGGTCAGGTCCCGGGCGGCCTGGTTGTAGAGCGCGCCGTGGGGTTTAACAAAACGGATGGCGACCGAGACTTCACTGGCCAGGTTCTGTAGCGACGTTAATTGCTCCAGCAATGACAGTTGTAATTGTTTTGCCGTCATGGCCATGACCTTGCGGCCCATGTTGTTGCGATCCGGATAGGAGGGGTGGGCGCCGATGCGCACGCCGTACTGCTTTGCGGTCAGCAAGGCGGCACGGATGTCGGTAGCGCTGCCAGCATGGGCGCCGCAGCTGATATTGGCTGATGAGACCAGCGTCAGCAGCTCCTGGTCAAAGTCGCCGCCTTCGCCAAGGTCGGCATTCAGGTCAATCTGCATTTCAGATGTCATTGAAGGCCCGCTTCCGGCAAACGACGCTCAAGACTGTCTTCGTAAACTATGCTCAAGGCTGACTCCGTAAACTACGCTCAAGGCTGTGCCCGCCAACGACGCTCAAGGCTGTGCCCGCAAACGACGCTCAAGGCTTTCTCCGCAAAAGACGCTCAAGGCTGTCTCCGCAAAAGACGCTCAAGGCTGTCTCCAGCCAAGCCATAGTTCCAGTTGTTTCAGTTTCAGTGACTGTGTCGCCGCCAGTGCCAGCGCTTCGTCAATGCTAATCTGCATGAAGTTGATAACCGTGCCGGGAGACAGGTAGGCCAGCTGCCAGAGATCGGCCGCGATCACGCTGCCCAACTGCGGATAACCGCCTGTGGTCTGGCCGTCGTTGCCCAGAATGATGGGCTGTCCATCAGGCGGCACCTGAATCGCACCAGGCAACACGCCGCTTGAATGTCGGTCTATATTCTGTTGCAGCTTCAGGCTCTCGCCATTCAGCCGCAGGCCCATGCGATTACTAAGAGGCGTCACTTGCCACTCGGTGTGCCAGAACGCAGACTGGCTGCGATCGGTAAACGCATCGTACTCCGGACCCGGTACAGTCCGCAACGTCATGCTGGCTTCAGCCTGCCTGATACCATGCGACTTGGCACCCTGGCTGGATTGTCGTGCCGAAGCAGCGACCGGTAACATGTCGCCAGCGCGCAGGGTCCGGCCCTGATAACCACCGAAACCGTTGTTCAGATCTGTGCTGCGCGAGCCCATGACCAATGGCACGTCGATGCCACCGGCGACAGCAAGACAGCTACGCTGGCCCGGCTCGGCTGCTGCCTGGCAATGGATGCGGTGGCTGGCAGGGATATCGTGAATGAAACCGGGGGTAAGGTATTTGACAACCTCATGCTTGCCATCCGGCGTCATCAGGCGCGCCCGCATGTCTGCCCCCATCAGCACGATCTGGATGTCCTGATGGGCTTTGAGCCAGGTCGGGCCAAAACTCACTTCGAGCCCGGCCGCGTCAGCTGAGTTGCCCAGCAACAGATTGGCTGCCATCAGCGCCGGCGTATCCATCATGCCTGTCAGTGGCACGCCCAGGTGGCGCAGCCCGGGTCGACCGGTATCCTGCACCGTCAGTAGCGGTGATGCCCGCAATACTTCCATCATGACAGTGTCTCCACGGCAACAAAGCGAAGTCGGTCTCCGGGTCTGAGCAGGCATGGAGGGCTTGCCAGCGGGTCAAACAGCCGGCTTCGGGTCTGGCCTATGATGTGCCAGCCACCCGGCGTGGCAGAGGGGTAAATACCTGTATAAAGCCCGCCAATGGCAACAGAGCCCGCGGGGATACGGGCCGCTGGCGTTTTCTTGCGGGCAATGGCAAGACTCGGGTCCAGTCCGCCAAGATAGGCGAAACCCGCCATGAAACCCAGACACTGAACCAGGTATTCGGGGGCGCAGTGGCGGTCAATGATGTCGTTCACGTCCAGGCCTGTATGACGTGACAGTTGTGGTAGATCGGGTCCGCCTTTGCCGCCATAACAGACCGGAATTTCAATCAGGGCAGGTGTTTCCCGGGTCTGCTCAAGGTCCAGCCATAACGCTTCCGCCTGCTGCAGCACCTGCTCGGCGATCACCTCGCGTTGCATGACCAGCAGCAGATTGCCTGGGCCCGGGACGACTTCCAGCAGCATTTGAGCACTTCCCGGAGCACCGCGCAGCGCCTGGGCCAGCTGACAGATTCGAATCTGCAGGGACTGGTCCGGCTGCGCTGCCTCGCCGGCTTGTCCGGGGGCGCCAAAGCTCAATAGAATTGCGCTCTCGTTGACATAACTTATGCTGGGTTCTGGTATGCTCATAGGGTCACTCTAATCCAGCTTCAGGGGTAATCACAAATGACAAATGAGAAATTTTCACCGGTTGTCAGAATTTTTGTTGTCCTGCTTGTCAGCGTCATGGCGCTGGTCTCTCTATCGGTCTCTTCATCCGTCTATGCACAGCAGTCACTTCTGCCAGCGGGGCAGACCCTGGTCACACTGTCGGTAACTGAACGCGTCAGTGTGGAACAGGATCTTGTTATCGCCAGTTTACGGATCGAGGTTGAAGATGCTGATGCGACGGTGGTCCAGAATCGTATCAATACCGACATGGCAGAGGCGCTGGAACAGGCCCGTGGTGTCGATACGGTCAGTCAGAGCACAGGCTACTACAATGTTTATCAATACGAGCGGCAACCGGAAGGTGGGCGGGCGCAAACGCTGTGGCGCGGATCACAGAGCCTGACGCTGGAAAGCAGGGACGCGCAGGCGTTACTGGCACTGGCCGGCGAACTGCAGGCCATGGGCTTTGTCATGAATCAGGTGTCTTACCAGTTGAGCACAGAGCGTGCCGATGAGGTCAGGGACTCACTGATGGAGGCCGCCATCGTCCGTGCGACAGAGAAAGCGGAGCGCGCCGCAGCTGCTCTCGGCAAGTCGCGTGTCGACATAGCGGTACTGGAGGTGGATACGTCGTCCGGCGCTTCTCAACCGAGAATGATGCGTGCGATGGCGGATACCGGCAGCAGGGAAATGACGCCACCGAGTGCGGAAGCGGGTGAGACCGAGGTGACGCTGACAGTGCGTGTTGAGGCCGTGGCACAATAAAGCAGTAAACCACGCTGACCGAACGGGTGCTCTTCCGTGCTTGCGCTGGGGTCTGTGGCTGTTTATGCTCATGTCGGTGACAGACCATGCCATAACAAACAGAATAACAGGAATAAAGTTTATGCGTATTAAGACCCGGGTTCACACGCCCGCCCGCCGCTTTTTTGTTAACCGTGCCTTGTTTGGCCTGATTGCTGCTGGTTTGCTGGCCGCCTGTTCGGGAGAGCAGGACGCCGCTGTGTCTTCTCCCACCATGACAGACCGGGAGATGACAGCCGGCAGTGAGGCCAGTCGCACGTTTCAGCCGGTTGATCGCGCCCGTGTCGTCAACGCTGCCGGTAACAACAGTGATTGGCTGACGCATGGTCGCACTTACGCAGAAGATCGCAACAGTCCGTTATCACAGATCAATCGCGACACGGTAACAGACCTGGGTATGGCCTGGGATTTTGAACTGGATACCGACCGTGGCCAGGAGGCAACGCCTCTTGTTATTGACGGCGTAATTTACCTGACGTCGGCCTGGAGCAAGGCGTTTGCTCTGGATGCACGCACCGGCGAAGAACTGTGGCGCTACGACCCGGAAGTGCCTCGCGAGTACGCGGTTAATGCCTGTTGTGACGTGGTCAACCGGGGCATGGCAGCCTGGGGTGACAACGTCTATTTCGGTGCGCTTGATGGCCGCCTGATCGCCCTGGACCGGGAAACCGGTGATGTTGCCTGGTCAACCGTCACTGCAGACCCGGAACAGCGTTACACCATTACCGGCGCTCCGCGCATTGTTGATGGCAAGGTCATCATCGGCAATGGTGGCGGCGAGCTGGGCGTGCGCGGTTATGTTTCGGCTTATGATGCTGAAACCGGGGATCAGGTTTGGCGTTTTTATACCGTGCCAGGTAACCCCGCAGACGGTTTTGAGAATGATGCCATGGCCATGGCTGCGGAAACCTGGGCTGGTGAATGGTGGCAGATTGGTGGCGGCGGCACGGCCTGGGATTCCATGGCCTATGACCCGGAGCTGGACCTGCTCTACATTGGTGTCGGTAACGGCAGCCCGTGGAACCATGAAATCCGCTCCGACGGTCAGGGTGATAACCTGTTCCTGTCGTCAATCGTGGCGTTGCGCCCTGATACCGGTGAGTACGTCTGGCATTTTCAGACCACGCCAGCCGAATCCTGGGATTACACGGCAACCCAGCACATGATTCTGGCTGACCTGGAGATAGACGGTCAGATGCGCGAAGTCATCATGCAGGCTCCCAAAAATGGTTTCTTTTATGTGATTGATCGCGCCACCGGCGAGTTCATCTCCGGTGAGAACTACGTTGAAATCAACTGGGCCAGCGGCCTGGATGCCGTCACCGGCCGTCCCATCGAAGCCGAAGTGGTACGTTATCAGCGCGACCCGGCGGTTGTTATTCCCGGCCCGCTGGGTGGTCACAACTGGTACCCGATGTCTTTCGACGCCGACACCGGCCTGGTTTACATCCCGACCCAGAACACCTCATATGTTTACTCCAATCCGGCCGAATTTGTTGAACAGTCAGTTGGTTGGAATCTTGGGCAGGATGCGGCACCAGGCGAACCAGTCAATCCTGAAGAAGCCGAACGGGTACTGCAGATGTCACCGTCGGCCCTGCTGGCATGGGACCCTGTGGAGCAGCGTGAGGTGTGGCGCGTGAATTATCCGGTGTATGGCAACAGTGGGTTGTTATCAACCGGTGGCGGTCTGGTATTCCAGGGCTCGGCAGATGGCTTTTTCCACGCATATACCACCGATACCGGTGAACATCTGTGGTCGCATGAAGTCGGGGATGCCATCCTGGGCGGACCGGTCACCTATGAGCTGGACGGGGAACAGTACGTGCTTGCACTGGCGGGTCAGGGCGGTGCCATACCGTTGACCATGGGGCGTCTGTCAGGCAATTATCCACGTGAGCGAAATGGTCGCTTGATGGCATTCAAGTTGGGTGCTGACATGCAAAGCCCGACAGTAGCGATTACGCCGCTCGAACCACTGGACGTGTCCGCTGCCAGTAGTGAAGGCGATGCCGATTATGGCGCTATCATGTATAACGCCTACTGTTCTGTGTGTCATGGCCCGTTTGGCATGACATCGGGCCCGATTCCTGATCTGCGCTATACTCCAATGTTGTTGACCGAAGCAGGCTTCGCCAGCATCGTACTCGAAGGCAGTCTGGTAGACCGCGGTATGCCAGGGTTTGCTGCTGACATTGGGCCGGCAGAGGCCGAAGGCATTCGCGCTTACCTGCTGGAACTGGCGGCGTCGGTGGCAAACTGAGAGAACAGGCGCGCGAGGTAGTGTCCGGTATGGGATGCTGTTGAGCGCGCCACGTCTTCCGGCGTGCCCTCGGCGACTATCTGGCCGCCACCGTTGCCTCCCTCGGGCCCAAGATCGACAATCCAGTCAGCAGTCTTGATGACGTCCAGATTGTGTTCAATGACCACAATGGTGTTGCCCTGGTCGCGCAGCTTGTGCAGCACGGCCAGTAGCTGACGTATATCCTCAAAATGCAGGCCGGTGGTGGGCTCGTCCAGAATGTACAGCGTCTGGCCGGTATCGCGCTTGGACAATTCCTTGGCCAGTTTTACACGTTGGGCTTCGCCGCCTGACAGTGTTGTCGCAGCCTGGCCCAGGCAGATGTAGGATAGCCCCACATCCATCAACGTCTGCAGTTTGCGGGCAATCGCGGGCACCGGGTCAAAGAATTCCCGGGCGTCTTCAATGGTCATGCCCAGCACTTCACTGATGTTCTTGCCTTTATATTTCACTTCCAGGGTTTCGCGGTTGTAACGTTTGCCGTGACAGATGTCGCAGGACACGTAGACATCGGGCAGGAAGTGCATTTCTACTTTGACCATGCCGTCACCCTGACAGGCTTCGCATCGACCGCCCTTGACATTGAAACTGAAACGGCCCGGATTGTAGCCCCGGGTCCGGGCTTCCTGAGTGCCAGCAAACAGCTCTCGCACCGGCGTGAAAATGCCGGTATAGGTAGCCGGGTTGGATCGGGGTGTTCGCCCAATCGGACTCTGGTCGATGTCGACAACCTTGTCCATCAGCTCCAGGCCTTCGATACTTGCGTGCGGCGCCGCTTCCAGTGTGGTGGCACCATTAAGCCGGGTCGCCGCCACCGGATACAGCGTGTTGTTGATCAATGTCGACTTGCCGGACCCGGAAACCCCGGTGATGCAGGTGAACAGGCCCAGTGGTATTTTTAAAGTTACGTTCTGTAAGTTGTTGCCGCTGGCATCTGTCAGGGTCAGCATTTTTTTGCCGTCAGGTTTATTTCGCTCAGTCGGTATTTCGATGCGGCGCTTGCCTGACAGATACTGGCCTGTCAGTGAATTTTCGGCGGCGACAATATCGACGACCTGGCCTTGTGCCACAATCCGGCCACCGTGCACACCCGCACCGGGACCAATATCAATGACGTGATCGGCGCTGCGGATGGCGTCCTCATCATGCTCAACCACAATCACGGTATTGCCAATGTCGCGCAAATGAAACAGCGTCGACAGCAGGCGATCATTGTCGCGTTGATGCAGGCCAATGGAGGGTTCATCCAGAATATACATGACCCCAACCAGGCCGGCACCAATCTGACTGGCCAGCCGAATCCGCTGCGCCTCTCCACCGGAAAGGGTGTCGGCGCTGCGGCTCAGCGTAAGATAGTTCAACCCAACATCAATCAGAAACTGCAGGCGCTGTTCCAGTTCACGCAGGATTTTGTCAGCAATGGCTGCGCGCGAACCCTGCAATTCAAGATCATGGAAATAGTCAAACGCCTGCACAATGGTCATGCAAGTGATGTCAGGCAGCGTGGTGCCTTCGATATAGACATGACGGGCATCACTGCACAGCCGGGTGCCTTCGCAATCGGGGCAGGCGTGTGAACTGAGGTATTTCGCCAGGTCGTCGCGTACCGTCTGTGATTCGGTTTCGCGGTAGCGTCGTTCCATATTGGGCAGAATGCCTTCAAAGGCATGGCGTCGGACCGTGCTGTCGCCGCGGTCGTTCATGAAACGGAAATCGATGTCTTCGCCATCGCTGCCGTGCAGGACAATAGTCTGCTGGCGCTTGCTCAACTCTTCAAACGGGGTGTCTACTGCAAACCCGTAATGTGCCGCCAGCGAGTTGAGCATCTGGAAGTAGTAAAAATTGCGTCTGTCCCAGCCGCGAATGGCGCCTTCGGCCAGCGACAGCGAGGTATCAGTCATGATGCGTTGGGCATCAAAGAACTGTTTTACCCCCAGTCCATCGCAGCTGTTGCAGGCACCGGCGGGGTTGTTGAAGGAGAACATGCGCGGTTCCAGCTCGGTGATGCTGTGGCCGCACACCGGGCAGGCAAAGCGAGAGGAAAAGGTCAGCTCGTCCTGTGCTGCGTCCTCATCCATGAACGCTATGCTGACCAGGCCATCGGTCAGTTGCAGTGCGGTCTCCAGGCTTTCTGCCAGCCGCGTCTGAATATCCGCACGCACCTTGAGGCGGTCGATAACGGCATCAATCCTGTGTTTCTTGTTCTTCTCCAGTGTCGGAGGGTAGTCCAGTTCAGTAACCGTACCATCCACGCGTGCGCGGATAAAACCGCCGCCGAGCAGCTCCTTGAACACGTGAAGATGCTCGCCTTTGCGATCACGCACCACTGGCGCCAGGATCATGATTTTGCTGCCCTCTGGCAACGCCAGAATCTGGTCGACCATCTGACTGACGGTCTGTGCCTGCAGTTTCTTGTGATGGGTGGGGCAGAAAGGCTCCCCGGCACGGGCAAACAGCAGGCGCAAGTAGTCGTAAATTTCGGTGATGGTGCCGACAGTGGAGCGCGGGTTGTGGGAGGTTGATTTCTGTTCGATGGAAATGGCGGGGGAGAGCCCTTCGATGTGGTCGATGTCGGGTTTATCCATCATCGACAGGAACTGACGCGCGTAGGTCGACAGTGATTCGACATAACGCCGCTGACCTTCCGCGTACAGTGTGTCAAATGCCAGTGATGATTTACCGGACCCTGACAGGCCGGTGATGACCACCAGCCTGTTGCGAGGGATGGTCAGATTCACATTCTTCAAGTTATGGGTTCTGGCACCCCGGATCGTGATCTTGTCCATGTCTTTCCCGCATTTCCCCGCGCCATTGGCGCAACAACAAAACAGGCAATTATGGGCAATATTGGATCATATCGCAAAGCGGATTATGCTTTGTCAGCATTTTGTTGCGATGTCGGCGAAAACGCCGGATTCATGCTATGCTTCAGACACAAGCTCAGTACAACCGGACAGGAGGACAGCACAAGGTGGCAAGTCGCGGCGTAAACAAAGTGATATTGGTAGGCAATGTAGGCAAGGATCCGGAAACCCGCTATTTGCCCAGCGGTGGCGCGGTCACCAATGTGGCGCTGGCCACCAGCGACACCTGGAAGGACAAGAACACCGGGCAGCCGCAGGAAAAGACAGAATGGCACCGTATAGTGTTCTTCAACCGTCTGGCTGAAATCGTTAATGAATATGTGCGCAAGGGCAGCAAGCTTTATATTGAGGGCCGATTGCAGACCCGCAGCTGGGAGCAGGATGGTATTACCCGCTACGCCACTGAAATTGTTGCCAATGAGATGCAGATGCTGGATTCGCGCGGCGGCGCCAGCCAGAATGACCAGTTTGGTCAGGACAGCCGCCAGGAGCCGCAATCCAGCTACGGTGGCTCATCATCAGGTGGTAATGCAGGGCCGGCCCGAGGCGGGCAGCCGCAGCAACCGGCCGGCAACAATCCGTCGCGGCCGGCAGATTTTGATAACTTTGATGACGACATACCGTTCTGACAGGCGGGCCGGAGCAGACACCGCAGGTGAAGCTATTAATTATTGGTGCCGACAGTGGTGTCGGTGTGGAACTAGGCAAACTTCTGGATGAGCGCCAGATCAACTGGGTAGCGCCGGACTCCGCTGCCATGCTGGCAAAAGATCCGCTCAGTGTGGCCAAGGTGATTACTCAGGCAGCGCCGGACCAGGTGATTAACCTGGCCGCTTTTGCTGCCGGCAGTCAACATGCGGTGGTCGAAGCCGAGAATCACAAAGATCAGTGTGAGCTGATCAATGTGAAGCAGGCAGAGCTGGTCGCTCAGGTGTGTGACCACCTGCATATCCCGATGATCCACCTGTCAACGGCGCATGTGTTTGGTGGCGACAAAAAGCTGGCCTACAATGAGCAGGATCTGCCCAAGCCCCTGGGCACGTATGGGCAAACCGCGCTCGCGGCCGAACAGGCCATCGCGTCTACCATCAAGCAGCACATTATTGTCCGTGCCGGCTGGCTGTTCGGCCGCAATCAGGATGAAGTGCTGCGGCATTGGCTGGAAGAGTTGAAGAAAGGCGATGGCAGTGTCACTGTCAATCGCCGCAAATTTGCGCCGACCCCGATAGAAGACCTGGCCAGGGTTCTGCTGGCAGTATGCCAACAGGTTGACTGTAATGCCGACGTCTGGGGTATCTATCACTATGCTGCGCTTGAGCCGCTGCGAGAAAGCGAGTTTGTCCAGCAACTGGTAAAATTTGCCGCTCAGCATGACGAAGCGGTGTATCGGCTGCTGGATCACCTTACGATCAATCTTAGCCGGTCAGAGCCCCCCCAGATTGCCAATGCCACCTTGGCGACCAAAAAGATTTTCGAGACCTTTGGTATCAAGCCGCGGCCCTGGCACGGCAGCCTGCAGCGATTGGTAAAGTCCTGGTACAAGGCGCGTGGTGATGCCTGAGTCAGCAGCCAGTGCACTCATGCCCATCGATGTAGCGCTGACGCAGTTACTGCATGACGCCAGGCAGAGAATTGCCGGTGAGACCGTTGCCCTGTCGCAGGCTGACGGACGCATCGCGCTCGATGCGGTATCGGCAGCCTGCGATGTGCCACCCTGGAATAACAGTGCGATGGACGGGTATGCCGTTGACAGCGCCTGTCTCGAACCTGAAGTGCCTTTATTTGTCAGTCAGCGAGTACCGGCGGGCATAGCGCCAGACAGGCTGCGCGCGGGCACGGTCGCTCGTATCTTCACCGGAGCACCCATGCCCGAGGGCGCTGACGCAGTTGTGATGCAGGAGAACTGCGAGCGTGACGGCGAAAATATCAAGGTCATCAAACCGGTAATCGCGGGAGAAAATGTACGGAACAGAGGCGCTGATGTGCAACAGGGCAGCGTATTGCTGCCAGCCGGGCATCGTCTGCGACCACAGGACATTGGTCTGCTGGCTGCCACCGGGCAGCCAGCAGTCGTTGTCGGCCGGCGTCCCCGGGTTGTGTTGATGGCGACTGGCGATGAACTGGTGGAACCAGGTTCGGCGCTGCGTCCGGGACAAATTTATAACAGTAACGTCTATACTCTGGCAGCGTTGTTGCGAGTGCTCGGCATCGAGCCATTGATTGTCGGCCGACTACCGGATTCACTGGCGGAGACAGAGGCAGCACTGCGCAGCGCAGCAGCCCAGGCTGACTGCATCATCACCAGTGGTGGGGTGTCTGCCGGTGAGGAGGACCATGTGCGGACTGCGTTGCAACGCTGTGGTCAGCTGGCGATCTGGAAACTGGCGTTGAAGCCAGGCAAACCTTTTGCCTATGGCAAGATCAACAACGCCGTACTGTTTGGTCTGCCGGGTAACCCGGTGTCGGCATTTGTCACGTTTCTGTTGCTGGTACGACCTGCGTTGCTGGCGATGATGGGCGCGTCACACTGCAGCCTGCCAGAGCGTCATGAAAAGGCCGGCTTCGCATTGCCCGAGTCAGGAGAGCGGCAGGCGTATTTGCGGGCATGTTTGCACACCGGGGACGGGGACAGGCACCTGCAGTTGCTACCCGATCAGAGCTCGGGTGTGTTGAGCTCGGTTTCCCGGGCTGACGGGCTGGCAATCATACCGGCATTCACGTCGGTTGCCCCTGGCGATCAGTTGAGATTCCTGTCCTTTAGTGACATAGTTTGAATAGATGATTTATTGCACGGCCCCTGTGAGCAACGGTTAAATGAAAATCCGCGAACGCTTTGATGTCAGGTTTATTTTGACCGCCATGCGCCTGTTAACGACGGCGAGCCTGACGCTGGTCCTCGTTAGCTGTGAGTTGGCTCCGCCAGAACGCGAGACCGGCGCCACCGTCGTAGCGGAGTCAGAAACACCGGAAACCATTTCGATTGCCGAGCAGCTCGCTGCCGAAGCCGAGCGCGAAGACGCTGAGCGGCAACGCCGTTATATTGCCGATATTCTTTATGATGGCATGCGGGCATTACGCACTGACAGGCTGATGACACCGGCTGAAGACAGTGCCTATCATTATTTCAGTCGCGTGCTGGCATTTGAACCTGAGAATACGGTCGCCCGTGACGGTATGCGCGATATTGCCCTGCGTTACGTTCAACTGGCAGACACCGCGTCCCGACAGGGTCAGTTCGACAATGCCGAAACCTTCCTGCGGCGCGCCAACAGTGTTGATCCCGAACTGCCTGCCATTGCTGCTGCCCGGCAAACGCTGGCGGCGGCTCGGGCCCAGACACACAGTGTGCACAGGCTAAACAACCGTGAACTGTCGCAGAGACAGCCCGCGGTTGTGCAGCAGCTGGAAGAAATTGCCAGACTGGTGGCCGCGAACAATACCTTTGTTCTCATCACCGCCCCCAATGATGAGCTGGGCAGATGGATCTATGCGCAGCTGCAGACGTCGATGGCACAGGCGCGCCTGCGGGCCGATATAGAAATTGGCGAGCAGGCCTCTGTTCGCCTGGTGTTGCCGCGGTCTTCATGACAGAAAACTGTTGATGAAAAACCTGATCAGGCTTCATCAATCTGACATATTAAACCGTTAAAGTACTCACTATCGGCAGCAAGCGAGGGTCGAGTGACAGGGTAATGACTCTTCGTGGAAGGTGAGTGATTAGCAACGTCAGTTCTTTACCGATTGTAAGTAGTGGTTTTCTTCATATTAGACCGGAATGCGCTGTACTACGGCATTCCGGCTTTTTTTTGCCCGTGCTTTTTGTTCTTGTTAGGAGCCGTTCCTACTTCAGGCGCTTCCTGGTGCGATCAGGCCGGAATATGATCATGAGGTCGCACCCAGTTTTCTGATGCCGGCCAGAATCTGGCGGCAGGTAATCTGTCCGACCAGTTGATTGTTGTCCGACACAACGGGCCTGCGGCGCTGTCCTTTTGCCAGCATGTCGGTGGCGACGTTGATGATATCGTCGCTGATGCGAGCTGAATTGATATTCTCCGAGACCATGTGTTCCCGTACCAGTCCCACAGTGCCCTGACTGTAGGTGGCATCCAGAATGCCGCGAAGGCAGTCCAGCTCTGACAAGATGCCTAGCAGAAAGCCTTCTTCATTGATGACACACAACCCCGACACCCGGCTCGCGGTGATCCGGTCTACAGCCTCCAGCAAGGAAGCCTCGGGCGATATGGTTACCGGTTTCTCCAGCATGTAATCTTTAAGGTCGACGGAACGCAGCATGATTTGTTCTCTTTATGCTCTGTAACTATCTTTGTTATTTTTGATGAAGCGTTTCGCAAAGTGTGGTCAGGGAGGTCAGAATTTGATTGCTTCTGGCAATCTCAGTGTAACCGCCAGTCGGCGCCGATTCAACAATGCCTTTATTTATATGCTGATGGAAGTTCACAGGCGCCGACATCTGGCAGGTGTCCATCATTGGCATAAGCCAAACCGGCTGCTGTCCAGGTGGAAATGATTGGCATGAGCCGCATTGTATTCAGGGCCCAGTGTTGCACCAAAATAACCACAGGCAGCCTCATGAGAGGCGCGCAGGAAAGCCGCTTTAGCAGCAGCGGAGTCACTGTCCCAATCGCGCAGGACATTAACGTCATCGCCGTTTTCCATAGTGAAGCCTGCAACATCCAGTGCTGATGCTGTCGCGTGTTCGCTGCGTCTGCCGGTCTCCCGGCCGTAGACATTGCGACAGGCGAACGTGCCCAGGTGCGCGACACTATCAATTGCGCTGTCCAGATGCGTCAGGGCGAGGGGTTGCAATGCCTGATACTCATACATACTCCAGCGAACCAGCAACGGACATGCGATCGTGACGGGGGAGCTGAACTCAATGCCGGTTCGGGTGATTCGGACAACGTTTCTCAAGGGGCAGTTCTCTACGGGCGTGTAGTCTTCCAGGGGAAGGTAATCCAGGAAGTTGTCGGGCGCAGAGGCCAATACCTCAAGACAGCGCTGTGGAGAATCGTTCAGGCGAGCCAGTTTCCACTTGGTCACCGGGTTCATAGGGTGAGTCAGCGATAGCGGCGACGCCGGGTTCCAGTGGTCAGGAAGATGCTGCCAGGGCTTTAGTACAGTGATCGCGGCTGACAATGTTAAAGCAACCGCCCCGGTAAGCAGCAATCGACGCACTGCCATGATCTGCTCCTGTTGTGAGCTCCCATTATGCCTGTCAGTCGCCTGGTTTTGCGTCTATTTCGTGGACTTTAACATCGCTGGCGTGGTGATTTTTCAGAGTCTCGAGAATATCGCGCTCTCGTGATGCATCAAGTAGCCGGACGAAAAGCAGAATATGACCTTCGTCAATTTGTTGCTGTAAAAAGTCGGCGTCACTTTGATGAATTATTTTACTGGCCAGGGCACCGACCAGACCAACGGCAACAACACCGCTGAGGGCCGCCAGTAAGGCGCCACCAAAAACTGCTGAAGACGCCACAACAGCGCCGGCAGCACCGGTTGTGCCGGCAAAGAAAAGGCTGCCGCCGAGAGAATCCTGCTGTTCATTGGCGGCGTTCTTATCAACAAAAGCGGTTACCGGCGCTTTGTCCGGTTCATGGCTATTGTTGGTGAAGGTATAGAATTCTTCGAGCGACTCGCGAACGGAATGCTCAGTTGCCAACAAGCCCAGCTGTTCACGACTGACGCCTGATGCCAGTAGCGCTCTGACCGCCTGTTTAAGGTTATCCGGGTCAATAAAAACGGCGATAGCTTCTCGAACTTTTGCTTTGTCGTCAGTGTTAGTCATAAGGTTCCTTGTCCTTGGCGGGCACAGAAGGTGACCGACTGCCAAATGGGAATGTGCTTATTTCTTCAACAACAATCTGAAAGCATAACCAGTATGATCGCAAAAATCCAGCCACGTCCAGCTTAGCGGCCGTTGTCCCGGATCAGAAACAGAACGACCCCGAAGTGGCAGCGTTGCTGCCGGCTGTCGGGGTCGTCATAGCGTGGCACTAGCGTGCCACCCATCAGTAATCTTTAAGATATTCGTCGACGTCTTTCTGGGCCTGCTCTTTGTCCTTGCCATAACGCTCCTGAACCATGCCCACCAGACGTTCACGATTGCCGTCGATGCGGTCAAGATCGTTGTCGGTGAATTTGCCCCAGCGCGCTTGCATGGAACCTTTCATCTGCTTCCATTTGCCTTCCAGAATGTCACCGTTCATAACTGAATCCTTTTTAACAGAATTGAAACTTTCAGGCTGTGGCGGCACACCGATGTGTGCCGCTACAGAGACTGTTGCCGACCAACATTTATTCAATGCTGGTGATGGCGTTGTTGCTCATTTTTTCGTCAACAGCATCAACAATCTGCTGGTACTGCTCTTCACCAATGGGTTCAGCGTTAACCACATCTTCATCAGAGAAGTCGGCTTCCGGCAGAACCTGTTTGACGTCTGCAGTGGTGACGGTTTCAGTCGCTGTTTCCTGAAGCTCAAGTGCTGGCAGCGCAGCTTTCAACTCACGCATATCCAGAGTGCCGTTGCTGTCCATATCAGCTTCGCTGAATGAAGGATGGTCGTCGGCGACAGCAAAGGCTGACAGGGAAAACAGGAAAGTTGATGCAATCATAAGTGACTTTTTCATCTTTATATCCTCGCGGTTTTCAGTGGTTGAAATCTGGCTCTACGAACATCTTCTGTTTTAGAGCCTTGCAGGAAGATACGTTGCACAGGGCGTGCCAGTTTTTATAAATACAATAAAAACAAACACTTGTGTGTTTTTCCATCAAGACGAGTGTTGGCAATCTGTCGGGGGCGCAGGACATTTGTCCTGGCCTGTGACCAAGTGCCTGATTTTACGGTGATTGGGTGTATTGCAGACCCAACACCCGACTGACGCTGACGTCTGCCGGGGTGTGGGCGTTGATCAGCGGGTCATGTGTGCAATGGGTCCGGGGTCTGATTTTGCCCCTGATCCGGATACTGGTTCTGGGTAGATTTGCCTTTCACCAATGCGGTCAGGTCTTCCAGAATCAGGTAGAGGGAGGGAATCAGGAACAGTGTCAGTACTGTGCCGAAGGCTATGCCAAAGCCCAGTGACAGTGTCATCGGAATCACCATCTGTGCCTGCATGCTGGTTTCAAACATGATTGGAAACAGGCCCAGGAATGTGGTCAGGGAAGTCAGCAGAATGGCGCGAAATCGACTGGTACCCGCATCTACCACGGCATCCAGCATGGACATGCCATCACGTCGGGCGCGATTGACAAAATCGACCAGAATCAGACTGTCGTTAACAATGACACCGGCCAGCGCGACCAGGCCAAACAGTGACATCATGCTGAGTGTGGTGTCGAACACAATGTGTCCGATCAACGCGCCTATCATGCCAAACGGAATAACCGCCATGACAATGAAAGGCTGCATATACGACTTGAGCGGGATCGCCAGCAAGGCATAGATCAGAAACAGTGCGGCGACAAAACAAATGGCGATTCGGGCGATCAGCTCAGCCTGTTCCTGACTGGCGCCACCCAGGCCGAAGGTTACATCGGGATAGGTAGCGGTCAATTCGGGCACATAATTCTGCATGATGTCCCGTATGACGGCCGCCGATTGCGCAACTTCAGGGTCAACATCCGCCGTGACAGATACGGTTCGTTGCCGATCTATTCGGTTGATGGTTGAAAAGCCTTCGCCAATGGATGCATCTGCGACCTCGGAGAATGGAACTTCGTTGCCATCGCTGGTTCTGATGCGCATGCCCTGCAGGCTGGCAATTGATTCCCGGTCAGCTTCCGGGTAGCGCACCATGACTTTGAGCTCATCTCTGCCACGAAGCAGACGCTGAGCCTCTTCGCCGTAGAATGCCTGACGTACCTGAGTGCCCAGGGTTGATGCGTTCAGTCCCAGTTGCTCGGCATTGGGTTTTATCTGCAGGCGAATTTCTTCGCCACCACGGCTGTACGAATTGGTGACATCGAAGACACCGGTATAACTACCCAGCTTTCTTTCGAGATCGTTGGCAGCCATCTCCAGCTGTGAATAGTTGGCGCCCATCAGTCGCAGGTTAATCGCCGAACCGCCACCTGCGCTGGTGCTGGAGAAAAACCGCAGATCGCGTGCGCCAGGTATTGTTGCCACTCGGGCGCGCCAGCGTTGCTCAATCTCCAGAGCCGTCACCGAGCGCTCTTCAGACTTGGTGAGCTCGACAAGGACCTCGCCACCGCTGTCACCGTTAGTGAAAACCATGACATGATCAACCGGGTTCTCGTCCGGGTATTCTTCATTCAGCGTCAGTATGGCCTGCTCCATTTGTGCCAGGGCATTATTTCTGGCTTCGAAAGAAGAGCCTTCGTTCATGCTGACACTGGCCTGGATGAAGTCGCTGGGTATGTTGGGGAAAAACTCGAAGCGGACCAGGCCGCCTATGATCAGGCCGGCACAAAGAATCAGTGCGGTGATGAATCCGGCGACGGTGGCATAACGATTAGAGACCGCTTTGATCAATGCCGGTTTGTAGGCATCGTTAATGAAACGCGACAGACCACGCGCCACCCATTGCTGATAGCGCTCCAGCGGGCTGGCTTTCTTTGGCTTTATCTTCTTCAGGCGTGTGTGCGCCAGGTGAGCTGGTAGAATCAGTTTGGATTCGATCAGGGAGAAAAGCAGGCACAGAATGACCACCATGCCAATCGCTTCAAAGAAGGGGGCGACCTGACCACCGACCAGCAACATGGGGGCAAACGCCGCGATGGTTGTCAGGACACCGAAGGTCGCCGGTACGGCAACACGTTTTACGCCACTGATGACATTGTCCAGGCTGTGGCCATTCTTGCTGACCTCGGAATGCACGCTCTCTGCGGTGATGATGGCATCGTCAACCACGATACCCAGGACCAGAATCAGACCAAACAGGCTGAGCATGTTTATATCAACAGGGAAGGGACCCATTGGCATCAGAAATACGGCGCCAAAGAAACTGATTGGAATTCCAACCATTACCCACAGGGCAATTTTCAGGCGCAGGAATGTGGTCAGCACCAGAAAAACCAGCATGGCACCCATCAGCAGATTACCCAGCATCATGTTGAGCTGTGCTTTCAGGTAAAAGGCGTTGCTGCCCCAGCTATCTATGCTGACACCGGGCGGGAACCTGCTTTGGTTTTGTGAGATATATTCAGAAACAGCGCGATCGATATCAAGAACGTTTTGTTCCGGCGTTGCCATGACCTGGATGTTGAGCGAGCGATTACCGTCAAATCGGGAAAAATTTTCGGTTTCGACAAAGCCATCAACAATGGTGGCGATATCTTTGACCAGCAGGCGGCTGCCATCAGGGTTGGTGCGCAGTACGATATTGCCGAACTGCTCGCCGGTATATGATTGCTCCTGGGTGCGTAGCTGGATGCGACCGGTATCGGTGCGAATGGAACCGCCGGGGACATCAACTGACGCGTTGCGAATTGCAGCCGCCACCTGACCCATGGTCAGGCTGTATTTGCGCAAGGTGTTTTCTGATACTTCGATGGCTATTTCGTAGTCGCGGTCACCCTGAATCTGGGCCTGACTGACTTCCGGCAAGAGCAGAATATCGTCGCGAATGTCCTGTGCCAGCGTTTTCAGGGCGCGATCATCAAGATTGCCGAAGATGGAGACCTGCAACACTGGCTGGGTGATTTCAATTTCCCTGACCACCGGGCGCTCTGCATCGTCCGGGAATGTTGAAATGCGATCAATCCGGCTCTTTACCTCATTGAGTAGTTCAGCGACGTCATAACTGCCAGAGACTTCCATCATCATGCTGCCAGAGCTTTCGCGCGCCGTGGAGTTGATGCGATTGATACCGCTGAGGCCCTGTATGGCTTCTTCCATCGGCACCACGATGGCGAGCTCCACTTCTTCCGGAGCCGCACCGGGATACGCCATGCTGGCCGTGATCATGCGGGTTTCAAATTCCGGAAACACCTGCACCTTGATAAAGAACACCGATGCTATGCCGGCGCCGATGATGAACAGCATGAGCAGGTTGGCAGCAACCGAGTTGGTGCTGAACCAGGCGATCAAGCCTTTGTGTTTGGTGCGTGGAATGGCTTTCATGATTGGCCTGCATCTGGATTGACGCGCATACCCTCAATGGGGATGGGAACGGGTGACACGATCACTCTGTCGTTGTCGTTAAGCCCGTCGTTGATGTATACCCGATTGGCATCGCTGCGAATGACATTGACCTGACGCTGGCGCAAACGCTGCTCCATATCCATGACCAGCACCTGATCGCCATTGCGCAGGGCCTCGAGCGGAATGTCGAATACACCGGTGATCCGGTTGCCTTCGATCTCGGCATTAACAAAGGATCCCGCCGGCAGTGGCGGTAGATCGCTACCTCCCTGCATGCCATAGGGATCTACCACGCGTGCCACGGCATAATGCATCCGGCTATTGCTGTCGACGACACCTTCGGTGCGCACAATCTCTGCCTGCCAACGATGTTTTTTACCGGCTACGGTTGTGTGTAGCGTAACCTGGGTGGCATTGACAGGCGCCAGTTGTCCCGGCTCCGGAAGTGTCAGCCAGCGACGGTCGCTGTCGCTCAGAGGTAGTCTGATTTCCGCGTAGTCGGTGGCAAAGAGGTTGGCAATCTGTGCGCCAGTACCCAGGTATTGACCGATCTCTGCTGATTTTTCACGTACCAGGGCATCGTAGGGGGCCCGCACGGTGGTGCGATCCAGTTGCCGCTGAGCCCGGCTCAGTTCCGATTCCGAATACAGGACACGGGCTTCCGCCTCGCGCAGGAAAGGGGTGCGCAGCGCCAGGACAGGGGCGTTTTCGCGAGGGCGTCCGGACAGATCCCATTCTCGTGCAGCCTGATCAGCCTGGGCCTGCTGTTGTGCCAGCTGAGCCTCGGCGGTCAGCAGGTTGGCCCGTGCCTGTTCGACCGCGACTTCGTAGTCTGCAGGATCTATGACCAGCATGACTTCGCCGGCACTGAAGAAACCACCGGTGACCAGTTTGTCGGAAACGGAAATGACGCGGCCCGAGACTTCGGCGACGATGGTTGTCTGCGTTCGTGGCGCCACTGTGCCCTGTGAATTGATATTAATATTCATGTCCCTGCTGATGACGGTCAGCGTTTGCACAGGAACGACACGCTCTGCCGTCGGCGTGCTGGGAGGCTGGGGCCTGAACATGATCATGGCGGCGGTCGCGGCGCTGCCAACAGCGATGATGAGAAATGGCAGTAACCACTGTCGACTTTTTTGCCAGAGTCTGGATTTCATGAGGGTTCCTTGATCATGCTGTTGTTCGGATCAGTCTGTTGCCAACGTTGTTTGCTGGTGGTTTCAGACAATCGGGTTATCAATGACTCATTACTCACTGCTGCTTCGCGATAAAAATGTTGCATCTCCTGCAGGCGTTCCTTGGTCTCGCTCAGACTGTCAGGGATGTTCCTGTCAGCGGTTTCAACAATGCTCTGTATATGGCGCATGCGCTGCAGATAAACACTGATCATGCGCAGGAACGGCGTCTTGCTAAGCTGGTAATAATCCTGACGATCACCCGGCATGCTGATTTTTTCAATGAATCCTACGCTAGCCAGTTTGCGGGCATTGGTGCTGATACTGCCGCGACTGACTTTCAATTCTTCGGCCAGCTGGGCAAAGCTCACTGGACCACCATGAATAATAAAATAACCCGCGATGCGGCCGGCAATTCTGGGCATGCCATCTGTCTGCGCGTTGAGGCCCATCTGTTCGACAAAATAATTGATGCCATCAAGGTCGTCATCCTGTCTTGCGGATTGCTGAGACTGGTTGTGGTGGCGCGGGCTTGTGTCTGTCTGCATGCTAAGGTTCGGTAGTGTTTAATTGTGACTGAATAGAATGAATGTTACCTGAATACACACTTCTGTGTCATAAATTGCATGAATGGATGCGATAAACGGCGGCATTGACCGGTCAGTCGGATCGGTTTGAGTTCTCGAATGAGGTTCTGGTGCGCCCGGCCTGGCCTGTTTGAGCAAAAATGCGTGCAAGTCGGCACACAGCGCTGAATTGAATGTGTTAGCGCGCTACAATAACGCCTGCTAACGCGCATAATGGTCGAAAAGACCGGCTTTTTGCCGGCAAACATGGAGTTGAATATGACAGCAAAGCAAGTGACAGACGAATTTTCGGTTGCAGAACAATTGACTGCCGATGATGTAGATGTAATGGCGGCAGCCGGCTACAAGACCATTATCTGCAATCGGCCGGATGGAGAGGCGGTCGGCCAGCCTCCGGTATATCAAATTCAGGGCGCTGCCGAAGACCATGGCCTGACGTTTCGCCACATTCCGGTAGTTTCTGGCCAACTGAGCTTGCAGGACATAGCTGATTTCACTGAGGCACTGGATGAATGTCCGGCGCCTGTGCTTGCCTTCTGTCGTTCTGGTACGCGCTCCATTCAACTGTGGGGCCTGGTCAAAGGCCTGAAAGGTATGCCACCGGAAGAGATTGTCGAGCGCGGCGCAGCGCTGGGTTATGATCTTCGCGGCGTTGCCGGCTGGCTGGCGCAGCAAAAGCAGGAATAGCAGCCTCTGTCTGGATCGCGCCCGGCTCTTTACACGCTACCGGCTTTTTATATGCTACCGGCACTTTACAAGCTACCGGCACTTTAAGCGCTTCAAGCACTATTGATAACAGAGCATTGAACCTATGTCGGTGCGTTATTTGCCCGTTCTGAGCTGGTCCCGAACTTATACCCGTCAGCAATTTGCCGATGACCTGCTGGCATCGCTGATTGTCATGGTGATGCTGGTACCGCAGTCGCTGGCTTATGCCATGCTGGCGGGCCTGCCGCCAGAGATGGGCCTGTACGCCAGTATGCTGCCGTTGATTGCGTACACCTTTTTGGGCAGCAGCCGGGCTTTGTCTGTGGGGCCTGTCGCCGTTATTTCGCTGATGACGGCGGCTGCCATTTCAGGACTGGGCCTCACCGACCCCGCACAACTTATCTCTGCTGCCATGGTTCTGGCGCTGATGTCGGGGCTGATGCTGGTACTGATGGGAATTCTGCGCCTGGGCTTTCTTGCAAATTTCCTGTCGCATCCTGTTATTGCCGGTTTTATTACCGCCTCCGGTATTCTGATCGCGGTTAGCCAACTCCCGGCCATTCTGGGTATCAGCGCGTCGGGTCGCAACCTGCCGGAGCAGCTGCTGTCCCTGCACTCAGCAATCATCACAGCCTGGCCCGGTTTTAATAGTCCAACCCTGGTCATTGGTTTTACAGCACTGGTTTATCTGTTCTGGGCCCGCAGCTGCCTGTCGCCGCTGTTGCGCAGAGCGGGGGTGCCAAAGCGTGCCGCGGTTATTGCGGGTCGACTCAGCCCGATTGTGGCCGTGATTGCCAGCGCCGGTGCTGCCTGGTATTTCAGACTGGGTGATCATGGCCTTGCTCTGGTCGGCGAGGTGCCAGCAGGGTTGCCCGCACTGGGTGTGCCGGTGTTCACGTCGATTCCATGGGCCAGTCTGACGGGGCCCGCCCTGCTGATTGCCGTGCTTGCCTTCGTCGAGTCGGTGTCTGTGGCGCAGGGGCTGGCGGCAAAGAAACGCCAGCGTATTGATCCGGATCAGGAGCTGATCGGGTTGGGGGCCGCCAACCTGGCAGCGGGCTTCTCTGGTGGATTTCCGGTCGCTGGTGGTTTTGCCCGTTCTGTAGTCAACTTCGATGCCGGCGCGGCCACGCCCGCCGCGGGTCTGTTTGCTGCCATTCTGATTGCCGGCGCCACATTTGTGCTGATGCCGTTGTTGGCCTGGCTGCCCACGGCGACACTGGCAGCTATCATTATTGTTGCGGTGTGGTCGTTGCTGGATATCGCTATCGTCAGTAAAGCCTGGCGCTATTCGCGGGCTGACTTTCTGGCAGTCACCACAACCATCGGTCTGACTTTGCTGGCCGGCGTGGAAACAGGCATCGCTGCCGGCATTCTGGTTTCCATTCTGGTGCATCTGTACAAAAGCTCCCGGCCCCATGTCGCGATTGTGGGAGAAATAGCCGGCAGCGAGCATTTTCGCAATGTTGCGCGTCATCAGGTAATTACTCACGCTCACATCCTGTCTTTGCGCATCGATGAAAGTCTGTATTTTGCCAATACCCGCTATTTTGAGGATCTGATCTACAAGGAGGTTTCCGAGCGCACTGAGCTTCAGCACGTGATTTTGATGTGCAGCGCTGTCAATGAAATTGATTTGAGTGCGCTTGAGTCGCTTGAGGCCATTAACCGCAGACTGAACGAGCTGGGGATCAAACTGCATCTGTCGGAAATCAAGGGGCCGGTCATGGATGCCTTGCAGCGCTCAGATCTGATAAGGGATCTGAGCGGCCAGGTATATCTGAGTCAACACCTGGCCGTGCAGGATTTGCTGTAGTCAGTTCTGCAGCACTGTATTAGCGTTCTACAGCAATGGCTACACCCTGGCCACCGCCGATACACAGCGTCGCCAGGCCCTTGTGGACGTCCCGACGCAGCATTTCATGGATCAGAGTGACCAGCACACGACAACCGGATGCACCGATGGGATGGCCCAGGGCAATTGCGCCGCCATTGACGTTGACCTTGTCCATATCCCATTGGAGTTCCTGGCCCACCGCAAGCGATTGCGCTGCAAACGCCTCATTGGCTTCTATCAGGTCCAACTCTGGCAGCGTCCAGCCGGCATTCTCCAGACAGCGACGCGTGGCGGAAACCGGCCCGATACCCATGATTTTGGGGTCGACACCGGCATTGGCCCATGCCTTGATGGTCACCAGCGGGGTCAGGCCAGCGCGCTCGGCAGCGGCCCTGCTGCAGACTACCACTGCCGCCGCACCGTCATTCAGACCTGAGGCATTACCCGCGCTGACGGTACCGTCTTTCTTGAATACGGCAGGCAGTCGCGCCAGTGATTCCGCTGTGGTGCCGCTGCGAGGTCCCTGGTCCCGGTCTACGACAACCGGGTTGCCTTTGCGCTGTGGTATTTCGATACTGATAATTTCGTTTTTGAATCGACCGTTATTGATGGCGTCGTTAGCCTTTTGTTGTGACAACGCGGCAAACGCATCCTGATCGGCACGGCTGATGCCATACTTTTCCGCCAGGTTCTCTGCGGTTATACCCATGTGATAGTTGTTGAATGCATCCCACAGGCCATCGTGCAACATGGTATCGATGGCCTGCCAGTGGCCCATTTTCTGTCCGGTGCGCGAGTTGGGCAGAACGTGCGCGGACTGGCTCATGTTTTCCATGCCGCCCGCTACGATCATATCTGCATCACCAGCCATGATGGCCTGAGCGGCCAGGTGGACAGCCTTGAGCCCCGAGCCACAGACCTTGTTGATGGTCATGGCCGGTGTTTCAACACCCAGGCCGGCATTGATGCTTGCCTGCCGGGCGGTGTTCTGCCCGCAACCAGCGGTCAGTACGTGCCCCATAATGACTTCGTCAATGTCTTCAGGTTTGATGCTGTTGGCGCCCAGCAGGTGTCGGATAACCTGGCTGCCGAGATCGGATGCGCTGACGCCAGCGAGGTCGCCCTGAAATGTGCCGATGGGGCTGCGCCCGGCTGCTACGATAACAAGATCCTGCATAATGGTTGCCTGTAAAATCAGTTGAATAAAATGTGTGTCTGGGCTGCCTTTGAGATCACCGGTTGTGACGGTTGGCTATTAGTTGCTCAACCACTGAAGGATCGGCCAGTGTTGATGTGTCGCCCAGGTTATCAGTCTCATTGGCGGCAATTTTGCGAAGAATTCTGCGCATGATTTTGCCCGATCGTGTTTTGGGCAGGCCCGGTGCAAACTGAATAATATCGGGTCGGGCGAAAGCGCCGATTTCCCCGGCTACAAACGCGACCAGCTCCTTGCGCAAGGCATCAGATTCCTCGACACCCAGCATTAACGTGACATAGGCATAAACAGCCTGACCCTTGATGTCATGGGGAAAGCCAACAACGGCAGCCTCAGCCACTTTCGGATGCAGGACCAGTGCGCTTTCAATTTCGGCGGTGCCCAGGCGATGGCCGGAAACATTGATGACATCATCGACCCGACCAATGATCCAGTAGTACCCATCTTCGTCGCGACGCGCGCTGTCGCCGGTGAAGTAGTATCCCGGGTAGGCGGTAAAGTAAGTGTCTACGCAGCGTTGATGATCGCCAAACACTGTGCGGATCTGACTGGGCCAGCTCTGGGTGATCACCAGATTGCCCTTGCCGGCACCGGTAATGATGTTGCCGTCAGCGTCCAGCAGTTCAGGTTTTACGCCAAAAAAAGGCAGTGTTGCCGAGCCCGGTTTCAGGTCGGTAACACCGGCCAGCGGACTGATCATGCTGGCACCGGTTTCGGTCTGCCACCAAGTATCAACGATGGGGCAGCGCTGCTCGCCGACAACATTGTAATACCACTCCCAGGCTTCAGGATTGATAGGTTCGCCCACTGAGCCCAGCAGGCGCAGAGATTGCCGTGACGTTGCCTGCACGGGTTCATTGCCCATGCTCATCAACGCTCTCAGCGCGGTGGGTGCGGTGTAAAAGATAGTCACCTGATGCTTGTCGATGACCTGCCAGAAGCGCGATGCGTCAGGGTAAGTGGGTACGCCCTCAAAAACAAGTGACGTGGCACCATTGCACAGTGGGCCGTAGACGATGTAACTGTGGCCGGTGACCCAGCCGACATCGGCGGAGCACCAGAATACGTCGCCTTCGTGATAATCAAAAATGTACTTGTGGCTGATGGCTGCGCTCAACAGATAACCGGCTGTGGTATGCAGCACGCCTTTGGGTTTGCCGGTTGAGCCGGACGTATAGAGAATGAAAAGAGGGTCCTCGGCGTCCATGACTTCGGCCGCGCACTGATCGTCGACCTGATCGATGGCGTCGTGATACCAGACGTCGCGTCCCTGTTTAAATGACACCTCGGCATTGGTGCGTTTGACAACAATCACGCTGTGTACGTTGGGACAATTGGCCAGTGCTTTATCGACATTGTCCTTTAACGCGATCACTTTGCCGCCACGTATTCCCTGATTCGCGGTAATCACGCTCTGACAATCGGAGTCGAGAATTCGATCCTTGATGGCGTCCGGCGAGAAGCCACCAAACACGACAGAGTGGATTGCGCCAATACGGGCGCAGGCCAGCATGGCGTAAACCGCTTCGGGAATCATGGGCATGTAAATGCAGACGCGGTCGCCTTTTTTCACGCCGCGCTGTTTGAGCACATTGGCCAGCCGGCACACCGCCAGGTGCAGGTCACGGTAAGTGATGGGAAGGCTGTCGGCGGGGTCGTCACCTTCCCATATCAGGGCAGTCTGATCAGCGCGCTGAGGCAGATGCCGGTCAACACAATTCCAGCAGGCATTGAGTTTGGCGTCTTTGAACCACGATACATCAGCCTTGCTGAAGTCGCCGCTTAGCACTTTGCTCCAGGGCTGAAAAAAGCCCAGAAACTGTTCGGCCTGTTCACCCCAGAAGGTTTCCGGATCGTTGATCGATTGTTCATACATGCGCTGGTATCCGGCCTTGTCGATCAGACTGTGTGATGCCTGCTCAGGATTTACCGGATATACGTGAGATTGCGACATGATGCTCTCCTTATTATTAGGCCCTGTTTACGCCGTCAGGGTGACTTCAATATTATCGATCAATCGGGTCTTGCCGACGAATCCGGCCGCCAGTATCACCAGCCGCTTATTAGCAGCCGTTGCTGGAGCCAGCGTGTCAGCCTGGCAGATGTTGAAATAGTCGGGCTGAATACCGTTTGCCAGTAAAGTCTGCGCGGCTTCCTGTTCCAGCGTGCGATAGTTGTGTTCACCCTGACTGATGCGCTGCGCAGTCAGGGTCAGGGTCTGGTTCAACGACAGCGCTGTCTGTTTCTCGGTACTGCTCAGGTAGCCATTGCGCGAACTGAGGGCGAGTCCATCGGCGTCACGCTCGGTAGCAACGCCAACAATATCTATGTCAAAACACAGGTCCGCTGTGACTTTGCGGATAACCTGAAACTGCTGGTAGTCCTTGAGGCCAAAAACGGCAATGTCCGGCGCTACGATGTTAAACAGCTTGCTGACAACCGTAGCGACGCCGTCAAAATGCCCGGGACGGCTGGCGCCGCAGTGGCGCTCTGAAATGCCGGGCACCTGCACCGTCGTGTGCTGTGCCAGCCCATTAGGATAAATGTCGCTGACCGGCGGTGCAAACAGGCAGTGGCAACCTGCCGTCTGCAGCTTTTCGATGTCGGCATCCGGTGTGTGCGGGTAACTGTCGAGGTCTTCATTCTGGCCGAACTGCATGGGATTGACAAAGATGGTACTGACCACAAAGTCGGCACGTGTCAGCGCTGCTGTTACCAGTTTGATATGGCCCGAGTGCAGATTACCCATGGTGGGCACAACCGCAATCCGTTGACCGCTGCGACGCACGTCGGCGAGCAGCGAGCGCAGTTCTTTGGCATGGTGAGTGATCTGCATTTCAGTGCCCCGGTGTGTCAGTCAAAACTGTGTTCGGCTGCCGGAAATGTGCCGCCCTTGACGGCATCGGTATAGGCCTTGATGGCGCCGGCAATGCCGCTGTCTGATTCGGCCAGGAAGTTTTTCACAAATTTGGGTCGAATGGGGGAGATGCCCAGCAGGTCGTGCAGTACCAGAACCTGGCCTGTGGTATCGGCGCCGGCGCCTATGCCGATGACCGGAATGTCCAGGGTCTCGGTGATACGCCTGGCCAGTGCCGCAGGCACACATTCGAGTAGCAGAATACTGGCACCGGCCTCCTGCAGTTGCAGTGCTTCGTTGACCATGTTTTCCGCCTGAATCGGGTCGCGGCCCTGAACCAGATAACCACCAATGCGGTTGATAGACTGTGGTGTCAATCCCATATGGACACACACCGGGATGCCTCGCTCTGCCAGTAACTGGGTGGAGCTGGCCAGCCAGGCGCCACCTTCCAGTTTCACCATCTCGGCACCGGCACGCATAAGCGCGGCTGCATTCTCCAGTGTCTCGGTTTCCGAGGAGTAACTCATGAAAGGCATGTCGGCCATCAGGAACGCGGTGCTGTTGCCGCGTTTGACACACTGCACATGGTAGACCATGTCGGCCATGGTGACGGGCAGGGTGTTGTCATGGCCCTGCAGCACCATGCCCAGTGAATCACCGACCAGAATGACCTCGACGCCGGCATCATTGAGCAGGCCTGCGAAACAGGCGTCGTAGGCAGTCAGGCAGGCAAATTTTCGCCCGTCAGCACGGATCCTGTTGAGTGTGCTCAGCGTGATATGTTTTTGTGCGGATTGTGAACTCATGTAAAGCCGCCTCCCGAATGTCAGCTTAGCGTGACCGTTGTTGTCACAGCAAGGTCGGTTTGGGGTTGAAGTAATGCACGCCCTGGGGGGCTGTCATGATCTGATTCACCAACTGCTGGTAGTCTTCATCATGTCTCACCAGGTCAAGTTCGGTGCTGTTGACGATGAGCAGCGGGGAGCGATCGTAGTAATGGAAGAACGTGGTATAGGCATCATTGAGCCGACTCAGGTAATCCGCTTCAATGGTCTGTTCGGCGGCGATACCACGCTTCTGAATACGTTGCAGCAGAATCTGGGTCGGGGCCTGCAGATAAATGACAAGCTCGGGCACCGGGGCGTCAATGGTCAGGTGCTGATAGACATTCTGATAGAGCTGGAATTCGTCCGGGTCCAGATTCTGGCGCGCAAACAGCATGTCCTTGTCGATCAGGAAGTCGGCGATACGGACCGGCTCGAACAGGTCATCCTGCTTGAGTTCCTGCAGTTGCTGCGCGCGCTGAAACAGGAAGAAAAGTTGCGTTGCCAGTGCGTGCTGTTTCGGATTGCGATAGAAGCGCTCCAGGAACGGATTGTCTTCGGGTTTTTCCAGCACGATGTCGTAGTTGAAAGTCTCTGCCAGGCGTTTGGCGAGGCTGGTCTTGCCGACACCAATGGGGCCTTCAACGGCAATATAGCGCGGTATGCGGGCCATCAGTCAGCGGACTCCGGTTTGCGTGGTTTGCGTCGACGCTTCTTGCGAGGCGACTTCGCAGGTTGTAATGCATCAATCATAACATGCTGTGCGTCCGCATCTACCTGCTGGAACTGTGTCCACCAGTCGCCCAGGCCGTTCAACTGTTCGCCGGCCGCTTCCCGGAGCAGCAGGAAGTCGTAGGCTGCGCGGAACCGGGGGTGAGTGTAGGCGATTTCGACACTGCGCCGGTTGCGTGGGCTCAGGCGTAACTGCAGTTCCCATATCTCTCGCATCATGGCGGTAAAGCGTTTTGGGATGGCTGTGAATTGCAGTTGTTCAACAATGACCTCACCTGCGCACTCCTGCAGCTGTCCCAGGGTCGGGACTTTGTCGCCACACATCTGTCGGATGTCGTACTGCAGCGGCGGCCACAACAGGGCAGCGTATAAAAATGCCGGTGTCACTGATTTGCCTTCAGCCAGTCGATTGTCGGTATTGCGTAACGCCAGCGTCAGCAATTTACTGTCAACATCGTTGTCATCCTGCAGGCATTCCAGCGTGGGCTGAAACAGATAGTCGGCGACTTTGTAGTGTCGCAACAGGGCAAACGTTTTCTCCGCGCTGCCGTTGGTAAACAGTTTGACGGTTTCATCAAACAGGCGGGCTGAGGAAATTGAATCCAGCAGTGTAGCGAGCCGCGGAATGGGTTCTTCGGTGTTTTTCTCAATGCCAAAATTGAGTTTGGCCGCCAGTCTGATGGCGCGCAGAATACGAACCGGGTCTTCCCGATAACGGGTTTCCGGATCACCGATCATGCGAATCAGACGCTGTTCAATATCGGGCAGGCCGTTCACAAAATCCAGAATCATGAAGTGGTTGGTGGTGTAGTACAGCGCATTGACCGTAAAGTCGCGGCGAACTGCATCTTCGGCAATATTGCCGTACACGTTGTCACGCAGAATCATGCCGGTGCTGGAATGTGCGGAATCCAGGTGTTTGATGTGTTTGCGTGATTCACCTTCAGACACTTCGGTTTCGATTTCGTGGTGCGCGCGAAAGGTTGTTACTTCGATGATTTCACGGCCAAAACGAACGTGAACGATCTTGAAGCGCCGACCGATAACACGGGAGTTGCGAAACAGTTCCCTGACTTCTTCCGGAGTGGCATTGGTCGATATATCAAAATCCTTGGGGTGTCCGCCCAGCAGGATGTCACGAACGCCGCCCCCGACCAGAAATGCCTGAAAACCGGCATCATTGAGTCGATACAGCACCTTTAATGCGCTGGGAGAAATCTCCTTGCGCGAGATGTTGTGTTGTTCGCGAGGCACGACTGTGACCTTGTCGACGTCGATATTGAGGTCAAGTTGACGCAGGTCATCACGGGGGTTGGAGGATTGCTGGTGGCGATCCGGCTTTCTGGCTGATTGCCTGGAGGAGGCGCTTTTTTTGTTTTTTTTGTTTGCTGCTTGTTTGGTCCCGCGTGCGTCGACAGATCTGGCCGGTGCTGAAGATCTTGTGGGCTCAGCGTCATCCGGGGTGGTGTTGCCAAAGAGCAGTCGGGTAAGCTTTTTTAACATCAGATATGTTGTATCCGTTCACATAGCAATCGGCACCGTTGTCAGGTCGACAAAGGCATAAGATCTAATAATACACTGAAGTGCTAGCGCTTTGCAGGGAATTGCAGAGATTTGCAGGGAGAAATGCTCTGGGGGGTGACTCGACCCCCCCGCAAGGAAGGTATTTGATTATTTTTATTATTGTTTCTTTTTGTTCTTGTTCAGGGAGCACCAAATTTGATGCGTGAGTTATAAAAACAGTACCGGTAGCCGTCAGCAAGATGCTGATTCATGTCTACTTGCCCATTTTGATTATTGTTATTGTTTAGTTGCACCTATTTTGATGCGATTTTTATTGTTATCGAGCGTTATTTTTATTGTCTATTTTTATTGTTATTCCTTACCCTAGAGCAGGAAGCGTGCCAGAAATATAATTTGCATATAAAACAATTGGTTATGTTTTTTGGGCGGTGGGCAATGTGACCGGGATCACACAAAGTGTTACTAAATCTCTCTTGCCTTGTGTGTAGATGGGTATCGGTAACAGTTTTGGGGTGAGGGTGTCAGGCCTGTTTCTTCTTGCGTGGCAGGCCAAAGCGCTGGCGCCGCTCCCACAGGCATTTGCGGCTTATGCCCAGCTTCTTTGCCAGCTGGGTCTCATTCATCTGGTCTTGATGCTCGAGCACAAATTTCTGGAAATAGTCCTCCAGGGATAGCTCTTCCGCGGCATCACCATCATCTGCGTCGCCCGGGTTCTCCATGGAGCGTTCCAGCAGGGTCCTGATGGCCCGTTTGCTGCCGCTCAGGTCAATCGCCAGCAACTCGGTGCCTATATCCTCATCCTCCGCCAGCACGACTGCTCGCTCAATCGCGTTCTCCAGTTCTCGGACATTGCCGGGCCACGGATACGTGGCGATGGCCTGCGTGGCCTCCTCTGTGAAGCGCAGCATCGGTGACTTCAGGCGCCTGCAGGTGCGTGCCAGAATCGCGTCGGCCAGCTCCAGAATATCATTGCCACGCTCTTTCAGGGGAGGCAGCAGCAGCGCCATGACGTTGATTCGGTAATACAGGTCTTCACGGAAGTCGCCGTCAATGACCAGTTGTTTCAGGTCTCTGTGAGTTGCTACCACCAGGCGCACATCGACCTTGCGCGACTGCACGGAACCGACTTTGCGTATTTCGCTTTCCTGGAGCACGCGCAGCAGGCGCGCCTGTGCTTCCAGCGGGAGTTCGCCGATTTCGTCCAGGAATAGCGTGCTGCCGCTGGCCGCTTCCACCAGACCGGTGCGATTGGCAGTGGCGCCGGTAAACGCGCCTTTTTCGTGACCAAACAGCTCCGACTCAATCAGATTTTCAGGAATCGCGGCGCAATTGACCGAAATCATCTCGGACTCGTGTCTGTCACTGAGTTGATGAATGGCACGGGCGACAAGTTCTTTACCGGTACCCGACTCTCCATTGATGAGTACGGTTGAGTTGGTCATCGCCACTTTGCGAATGCGGCGGAACAATTCCATCATCTGCGGGCAGCTGCCAATCATGCCGGGGACCGGAGGCTCGGGTGGCGGCTCTAGCGACTTTGCAGCCGGCTGCCGGCTGGCGTTTTCCTCGATGATACGGGCAACCGCCTGCAGCATTTCTTCGTGTTCAAATGGCTTGGGTATATAGTCGACCGCCCCCATTTTCATGGAGTCGATGGCCGAGCGCAGGCTGGAGTAACTGGTCATGATGAGCACAGGAGTGCGAGTGGCCTGGATCAGGTCTGTGCCGGGTGCCCCGGGCAAGCGCAGGTCGCTGATGACAATATCAAATTGTTTGTCGCCCAGTTGCGCAATCGCCTCTTTCACGGAGCCTGCTTCGCTGACTTGATAGTCATGGCGTTCCAGCAACCGGCGCAATGCGGTGCGGATTACCTGCTCATCTTCTACAACCAGAACTTTGTGCTGTGCAGTCATGTGTGTACTCAATTACCGGCGACCGAAGTGGATAAGTCAGCCGTCACGTGTGTTTTCATCATAACAGGGAAAACTCAGGATTACTCGTGTTCCCGGGTAGTCCTGGCGCTCTGAAGCGGCCATTATATCAATATGACCATCAAGGTTTTCAACCAGACTGTAAACCAAGGCAAGCCCCAATCCGGTACCGTCTCCGGGCTCCTTGGTGGTGAAGAAAGGCTCAAAAACCCGGTCCCTGAGTTCATCAGGAATACCGGTGCCTTCGTCGCTGACGCTGACCTGAACAGAGGCTGCGATGCGTTCGCATTCAATGCCAATGGTGCTGCCCTGCGGGCTCGCATCGCGAGCATTGTTAATCAGATTAACCAGAATCTGCAACAGTTGTTGCGAGTCTCCCAGCAGACGGGCGTCGTCGGAACACTGGACGTCAAAGCGAATTTCTTTGCCTTTTTTGTTCAGCGAGACCAGCGTGATCGCCTCCTCGATGCATTCAGTGATGCTGACCACTTCCCGTCGCCGCTCTGTCTTGTTGTAACTGCCACTGTGGGCAAAATTGACCAGTGACTGCACAATTCGCGACGTTCTGTCAGTCTGCTCAATGATCTGTCGGGCCATGGTGCGTAACTCGTCATTCTGCGTCTCGTCACGGATATTCTGCGCCAGGCAGGCGATGCCGGTAATGGGATTGCCAATCTCATGAGCGACACCGGCTGCGAGTCGGCCAATAGACGCCAGGCGTTCACTGTGCGCCAGCTCTTCTTCCAGTAACTCGGTTTCAGTAAGGTCCTCCAATAGCACAATGACGCCATCCTGGCGGATGCGCCGGCTGGCAGATTTTTCAATGACCGCTTTGTGCAGGCTGATGTAACGTTTGTTGCCCTGAACATTGACTGATTGCTTGTGCAGGTGCGCCGATTCGGCACTGCGGAAGTTATTGATCAGGCTGAACCAGGGCTGGCCGATTTCGCTGATGTGCAGGCCAACAGCCTCGTCGCTGTTGAGGCCAGTGAGGGTTTCCATGGCATGGTTCCACATGACTATCTGGTCTTCTGGTCCGAGGGAGCAGACGCCCAATGGCAGCTCCATCAATATCTGGCGATGGTACCGTCGCAGATTGTCCAGATCGGAGGCCATACCCGACAGATTGCTGCGGTAAGCCTCAATGCGACCTTCGATGGTGGTGACGTCGGTGGTGCCGGGTTCGCTGTTGGACGAAAAGGGCAGGAAGCGATCAATCAGGTCATGCGCAATGGCCGGGCCCAGCAACCCTGACAGATTGGCTTCAAGGCGACTGCGCAGTAAGCGCAACGAATGCGGACGCGTGTCCTGTCGCTCCATGTTCAGGTCACGCAGCGCCTGCATGACTTCCCGCGTAGCTGTGCGTTCGCCCAATGGTTTGGTGAGCTGGCTGATAAATTCCTGCGGCGATGATGCGCGCAGGCCGGCACGTCGCTGGCGGCGCAGGTTGTCGACTGAACAGATGTCGGCGGAAATTCGTTCCTCTTTGGAGCTGCGTGTCATCACCGATACCAGCATGAACATAGCGACATTGCAGACCAGAGACAGAGCCACGATTTCGCGGGTGTTGAGGTCGCCCAGGGTGACAAAGTTGGTGCCGGTGATGACCGGCAGAACCAGAAACAGAAACCAGATGGCGGTGCCAAATGCCAAGCCTGCCATGAAACCTTTTTTGTTGCCGCGAGGCCAGTACAGCAATGCGATGATGGCGGGCAGGAACTGCAGGCTGCCGATCAGGCCGATATTGCTGACGGCGCGAATGCTCTGATTGTCGCTGGGCATGTAGTAAAACAGGAATCCGCCCCAGATCAGCGCGGTAATCAGCAGTCGCCGTTTCCACAGCAGCCAGCGATAAATGTCCTGTTTGGCGGTTGGTTGCCATACCGGCAGAATCAGATGGTTCAGGCACATTGTCGACAGTGCCAGGGTGATGACAATAATCAGGCCGCTGGCCGCGGACAGGCCGCCGACAAAACCAATCAGGGTAAACAGTTCCGAGCCATAATCCATGCCCAATGTTACCGTATAGTATTCCATCGGGTTGGCACTGCCGGCTTTGAGTCCGGCCCAGAGAATGGGTAACACCGGCAGGCTGAGCAACAGAAAGTATAGCGGCAGTCCCCAGCTGGCGATGGTGAGGGCGCGGGGGTGATTGTTTTCATGAAAGGTCATGTAGAACATTTGTGGCGTGGCAACAGCGGCGGTAAAAAATACCAGCACCATGACCTGAAACGTTCCCGGTGCAGCGGGTTCCTTTAAGCGTCGAAGCAGCTCTGGTTGTTCCCGAAGCCACTGATCCATAGCATCCATGCTGCCGAACCCGGTGTAGACGGCAAAGCCACCGACCAGCAGCAAAGCGATCAGTTTGACCAGTGACTCGAAGGCGATGGTCATGACCAGGCCTTCATGGCGCTCCCGACCGGAACCTTTGCCGGTGCCAAAGAAAATGGCGAACAGCGTGATCAGGATACAGAAGCTCAAAGCCAGCGTGGTTTGTGACGCATCAGGTGACAGCAGCCCAACAATATTGGCAACCGCTTCTATCTGCAAAGACAGCAGTGGCATCACGCCCATCATCATCACCAGCGTCGTCAGCGTGCCCGCCCAGGGACTGCGATAACGAAACGCGAGCAAGTCTGCCAGTGAACTCAGTTGATAGGTTTTGGTCAGGTTAAGAATGGGGCGCAGGAAAATGGGGGACAGCAGGAATGCCAGCGAGATCCCGATAAACGGTGCCAGGTAGCCGAAGCCATCGCGAAAGGCGTTGCCGGTAGCCGCAAAGTAGGACCAGACACTGGCAAACACGCCCAGAGACAACACATACACGATCGGGTGGCGGACAATTCTTTCAGGAATCCAGCCTTTTTCGGTAATAAACGCGATGCCAAACAGAATGACCAGATAGCCGATCCCGATGGCAAACAGGGTGCTGAGTTCAAAGCTCATCGACGTTCTGTTCCCGATAGGCCCATGCGGCCAGAGCAATGACGGCAAAGCAGATGACAAAGGGTCGATACCAGGCGCCATCGGCATTCAGTGCCCAGTCGACGCTAAGCAGAAACAGCAGGTAGGTAAATACCAGAAATATCAGCGTTGAGGGTGGAATATACATGGTGTCCGTCGTCAGCTGTACGAAGAATTGACAGGGATAGTAGCTAACTTGGGCACATGCTGTATATCCCAGTTTGTTATTGCCCACGCGACCAGTTCTGACGGAGGGGCGTTGCGCAGCCCGAGTGGAGGCTGTTGGTGCAGGAATGTCAGTGCCTGGTAAAGATAATCTGTCGCGCTGTCTCGCTGCAGGGGGCGGGCAAAGTGCTGCTTGCTGAGCTTCTGGCCACTCTGGTTGGTCGCGACCGGGATATGTGCGTAATCTGGCTGCTGATATCCCAGTGCCTGTTGCAGTGCCATTTGCCTGGGTGTTGAATCCAGCAGATCATGTCCGCGCAGGATATCGGTAATGCCCTGCCATTCATCATCCACCACCACGGCGAGCTGGTAAGCGATCAGGCCATCACGCCGACGCAAGACAAAATCGCCGCATTCGTGAATCAGGTCCTGCTGATAATGACCCTGAATGCGGTCGTCGAAGGTGTAGTTCTGTGCCGGTACTTTGAACCGGGTTGCGCTGTTGCCGGCCGGTGGGGATTGTCGGGTGCGGCAGAGATTGTCGTAAATGCCTCCCATTGCCCGGACTCGCTGCCGGGAGCAGTCGCAGGGGTAAGTCAGTCCGCGTTCTGACAGCTCGACCATGGCCGCCTCGTAGGCGTCAATACGCTGGCTTTGATACAGAACGGGTCCGTCCCAGGTAAGGGCAAGATCTTCCAGAATCCGTAAAATCTGATCGGCAGCGCCTTCAGGTTCACGGGCGGGATCCAGGTCTTCCATACGCAGCAGCCATTGACCGCCGCGTGAGCGGATATCGAGAAAGCTCGCCAGAGCGGCGAGCAGGGAACCAAAATGAAGAGCACCACTGGGTGATGGGGCGAACCGGCCGATGATGTGGTCGCTGGCGACTGTCATCTCAGGAAAATCAGGCGCCCCACTGCTTCTCGCGAATTTCGTCCAGGGTTTTGCAGTCGATGCACTTGTCTGCAGTCGGACGTGCTTCCAGACGACGGATGCCGATTTCGATGCCACAGGATTCACAGAATCCGTAGTCATCCTGAGCAATCTTTTCGATCGTAGAGTCGATCTTCTTGATCAGTTTGCGCTCACGGTCACGTGTTCGCAGCTCCAGACTGAATTCTTCTTCCTGGGTAGCGCGATCGGCCGGATCAGGGTAGTTGGCCGCGTCATCCTGCAAGTGATGCACAGTGCGGTCGACTTCTTCCATCAGCTGGTTGCGCCACTGACGCAGAATCATCTTGAAGTGTTCTCTCTGTGGCTCGTTCATGTACTCTTCTCCCTTCTTGACTTTATAGGGAGTGAAGTTCTTGAGAACGGACGCACTAACAGCAGGTGTTTCTTTCTTGGACATGGTGAACCAGGCCTCATACCCTCGCGGGTTTTCCAGAATTCTGACGCCTTATCCCCGGTGATCGCAAACCGGTAAAAGGATCCGGCGTGCGGGCCAGCGTGGCCAGAATTGTACTCTCAACAGTAGCGCGATCCTGCGCGCTTGCCAACAGAAACAGAGCCGAATCATGTGCAGCACGCTCCGGTGCAGACGGGTCTGAGACGGCAAGCGCAGTAAACTACCAGATTATTGGCGCCCAAGCTACAAAAAATGCTATGTTCGCCGCTCTTGAGATCGCTCACCGCTATTCGCGGCTATCGGGCATTATGCAGGGTTAATATGTCAGATTTCAGACCGGAGGCGGCCGACCGAAACCGTCTCATCAATCCCTTTCGTGTCATGGACGTGCTCGAGCGTGCCCGGCAGCTTGAGCAAAGCGGTGTGGATATTGTGCACCTTGAAGTCGGGGAGCCGGATTTTGCCACCGCACCACAGATTGTTGCGGCTGGAGTCAGGGCACTACAGCAGGGGCATACCGCCTATACACCGGCAGCGGGTCTGCCGGCTTTGCGCGAGCGGATTGCCCGATTCTATGCTGACCATCACGGCGTTGACGTAGACCCGTCCCGAATCCTGGTGACTCCCGGTGCCAGCGGCGCTCTGGTGCTGGCTGCCAACCTTCTGCTGAATGCCGGTGACACGGTGCTGATGCCGGATCCATCCTATCCCTGTAATCGCAATTATGTGCACCTGGTGGGCGGCAAGGCGGTGCTGATTCCGCCGGCGTCTCCGGGCCAGCCGGCACCTTCTTTAGCGCAGCTTGACCTGGCCTATAACCCGTCCGTTAAAGGGTTGTGGCTGGCCTCGCCCGCTAACCCGACTGGTGCCGTGATACCGCCGACGGAGGTGCAGGCATTGAGCGATTGGGCGGCAAAACACAGTGTGCATTTGTTGATGGATGAGATTTACCAGGGGCTGGATTACCCTGACAGTCCAGCTGATTCGTGCGCGCTGGGCAATCTGCCCACGGCGTTGCGCTGCCACCCGAATAATCTGCTGGTCAACAGCTTCTCCAAATACTTTGGTATGACTGGCTGGCGGGTTGGCTGGCTGGTGGTGCCACAGTCACTGGCTGCCCCTGCCAATGTGCTGGCGCAGAACCTGTTTATTGCTGCACCGACGCCAGCTCAACATGCAGCCTTGCGCGCCTTTGATGACGATGTGATTGAAGTGCTGGAGCAGCGTCGGGCCGCTTTTCGGCAGCGGCGTGACTTTCTCTGTGACGCACTGCGGTCGATGGGTTTTTCGCTGCCCTGGCAGGCGGACGGTGCATTTTATTGTTACGCCGGCATTGAGCGTTTTGCAGACGACAGTGAAGCGTTCTGTCGCATGTTGCTGGAGGAACACGGTGTTGCGGTAACTCCCGGTACTGATTTTGGTGCCCATAACGCTAACACTTACGTGCGTTTTGCGTTTACCAACGCCATGCCCCGGCTGGAGCTGGCAGCCGAGCGCCTGCAACGGGCCCTGTCCTGATTAACGCCGGAATGGTCAGTCAAATGCGCCCGAGCAGAGCGATGTCATTTTCATTGACCATGATAAAACCATTACCGTTTTCATGCGGAATGGTTTTCAACGACTTGCCTCGGCACGGGCCGGAAATGCACTGACCGTCTTCCACAACAAACAGTGCGCCATGGGTGGCGCACTGTATAAAGGTGCCATCCGGATCCATGAACTGATCTTCCAGCCACTCCAGCGGCGTGCCCAGGTGTGGGCAGTAGTTGTAGTAGACGTAAATGCGGTCATCCTTTTTAACCGCAAAAACATATTTGCCACTGACTTCGAAGCCCTTGGCGCGTCCTTCCTCTATATCGTGATGATGACACAGCGTGATCATGTCCGGGTCTGTCCTCTTTAAATGCTAACTGAGCGCCTGGCTGAAGTCCTGCAGCAGGTCATCGATGTCCTCTATGCCAACCGACAGGCGAATCATGTTATCGCTGACACCCATGGATGCCCGACGCTCTGCACCCATTTCATAATAAATCGTGTGCGCAACCGGTATCGCAAGCGTGCGAGTATCGCCGAGGTTGCTGGACGAGACCACACATTGCAGCCGGTTCAGGAAGTCGAAGCAATCGATATGGTCGGCCAGGTCAATGCTCATGATCGAGCCGTATTTTTTAAAAAGTGAGGTGGCTCTTTTGTGTTGTGGGTGATGTGGCAGACCAGGATAATAGACCTGCTTGATGGCCGGATTTTTTTCGCAGAACTCCGCCAGCGACTGGGCATTGTCGCAGGTACGGTCCATCCGCAGCGGCAGGGTTTCTGAGCCGATGGCGAGATGGTGTGCTGCCTCCGGGCCTAAGGTGGCGCCGAAGTCGCGCAGCCCTTTTTTTCGCACCTGCGTCGTACCCCAGAGCCTGACATCGCCATTGCGATAGTTATCAAAAATGTTGTCGTAACTGCTCCAGTCGAACAGGCCGGTGTCAGTGAGCATGCCGCCCAGGGCGTTGCCATGGCCGCCGATGGTTTTGGTCAGCGAATTGACAACAAAACTGGCACCGACGCTGACAGGCTGGAACAGCCAGGGCGACGTCATGGTATTGTCCACCAGGTAGATCAGCCCGTGCTGCTGGCACAGCTGGCCGATGCCCTCCAGATCGGCGACCTGAGTGACCGGGTTGGCTATGGTCTCGGTAAACACCAGGCGTGTGTTGTCCTGAATGGCGGCTGCCACGGCACTGGCGCTGGTGGTGTCAACAAAGCTGACTTCGATACCAAAATTTCGGAACGAATTGAACAGGCTGTTGGTATTACCGAACAGAAAGGCACTGGCAATCATATGGTCGCCGGCACGCAACAAGGCAAACAGGGTGGAGCCAATGGCTGCCATGCCAGTGGCAAAAGCGGTGCTGGTCAGGCCCTGTTCCATTTTTGTAATGCGTGCCTGCAGCGCGTTGACAGTGGGATTCTGCTGACGGCCGTAGCTGAAGCCGGCCATTTTGCCCTGGAATACTGCTGCCAGGTCGCGGGCGTCGTCGTACGTGTAGGCCACCGACGTATGGATGGGTTTATGCAGCACGCCATGTTCAGGTTTGTCGGCGCGGTCAGCATGCAGGTTGCGAGTGCTAAACCCTTGCTCTTTGTTTTTGCTCATTTTCTGTTGTTCCCTGATAGGCTGTTGCAGCGAGGCGTGAGGGCCTGTTCTGGCTGTTATGGTGTCCCCGCGTCCTGATTTGTGTCCGGACGTGTATAAAGTGGCAGGGCGCTGACTCTGGCCTCGATGGCTTGCAGCCTGTCCTGATACATCGGACTGTTACGGTCGCTGTAATGTTCAGCAAAGGCCTCTTCAGACATGCCATCACCGACACTGTCAGGCTCCGGCATATAGCCCGATTCGGCACGGGCATCTCGCAACCAGATTTGCAGCGCGCGCGCACTGGTTTCGCTTTCTGTAGCGGCCTCGCCGAGAGTCAGTCCCGCGACGTTGGCGGTCATGTCGCTGAAACTGAAACCGCTGGTGTAGCGCGCATCATACACTTCTTTACTGTTCGCCAGAACCTCGGCGATACCGACGCCAGCGGACGCTGTGATGGCTGCCGCGCTTACAAAGTGCCGGCCCAGATCGTGCCGCTGGTAAAGCGTGACACGCAGCGCCGGAGGGGCATACACGCTGTCATCAGGTATGCCGTCCAGTAATTCGCGAACACTGATGTCGTTAACATACAGCGACAGTGCCTGTAAAAGACTGCGATTCTCGGCAATGGCACTGCCGTTGGCTGAGCGTTCACCGGCGCGGGCAAACAGGTCGGGCATGAAGTTGTGCAGCGATACGGTGGAGCCTTCGGGTGCAGCCTGGCGCGCGATATCGCCAATAAAGGTGTAGTAGCCTAGCAGACGCTGACGGTCCTCATCGGTCATGAAAAATTGCCGTGCCTGTGCCCGTAACTGTTCGAGCACGGCGGGTTCCCATTGCAGCGTCAGGTGTAACCGATCATTGCTGAGGGCAACAGAACTGATGCCATGACGCAGCTCAGCCAACTCCTGGTTCACTGCACTGGCTGATTCGAGCCTGTCGCCGAGCATATTTTCGGCGCCACGCATGATTCGTCGCGGGATCGGTAGATAGCCCGCATGCAGGGACATAAGCCTTGCCCGTCCCTGATCCTGAGCAAACTGCGCGTGCAGGTTCAGGTAAACCGTGAAGGGCCCCAGGTGTTGCGGAATACTCATCCATGCCTGAGCCGTGTCATCGTCCAGGCTGAATCTCGTGGCAATGTCCCGCGTCTGTGGCACATTGGCCAGAACAAACGCTGTCAGTAGATTTAACTCGTCGGCATTCAGTTGTAATTGGCGTTCGCCTCGACTGCGAAACTGCTCCGGACTGTTGTCGACGATCAGTTGTTCTATGTTGCGTATATCGCTGCTGCTGAGAGCACCCGGGTGTGGGACGCTGGGGCTCAGGCTAAGCGCACTGAGTACCAGCAACACACCTGCCAGCAGCAACACTGACAGCAAGCGCCAGATGTGTCGCCGCCGTGTGCGAGGTTGCCGGGTACTGGGTGCGGTCATAGTGCAGGGCCTGGGGGTTTGCCGGAGCGTAGGATTCAATATTGAGTCACAATTATAAAGTAATTGCGTATGAATTTTCAGTGCCGTCATCGGTTAGGGTCAGTAAATCAATGGTTTTTGGCTGATTCGTTGTGTGGCACTGGTCAGCGTGACCTCAGTCATTATAAAGTACACGCTGGATTCGATGTATTTGAAGGGTATGCTAATGAATAACTCCTTACATAGACCATTGCGCCTGGGCGGCTTCTTGCGACCACTGCGCCTGAGCGGCCTGGTGTTGCTGCTGGCGCTGTCTGCCTGCGCCGGGCAGCGCGCCGAACAGGAGGCTATGCAGGCCCAGCAGGAGGCTGCAGCGGCTGAAGCGGAGGCTCGTGCCATGGCCGCGCGGGCGCAACAGGCGCAGGAGGCCAGACTGGCCGCTGAGCAGTCAGAGCGAGAGCTGCGAGCAGAGCTTGAGCGGGTAGAGAGAGAGCGTGCTGTGCAGGCAGAGGCCAGAGCCGAGGCGGAGCGTGAAGCGGCCGCCAGGGCGCGTCAGGCGGCAGCCCTGCAAAGTCAGCAGGAAGCTGCGGACCGGGCGCGCATGCTGAGCGAGCAAAATGAGAGAATTGCGGCGCTTGAACGCGAAGTAGTGGAAGCGGATGCCCGAATTCAGCGGCGCGAGCAGGCCAATGCCAAGCTTGCGGAAGCCATTACGGCGGCGGAAGAGCTCCTGCAGATGCTGGCCAGCGAGCAGCTTAAATATGAAAATGTTGATGCACAGGGGCAGACCGTAGAGCCGCTGCAGAAATCGTTGATCTCAGAGCTTGAGGCACGCAAGGACACATTGGTGCGTGAGGCCCGACAGCTGGGAAATTGACGGTCGCGAACGGGGCGTTGGCGGAGCCGCAGGCGCTTTTAGTTGTTGCCACAGGCGCTTTTCAGTCCAGCGGCAGGCGTTCGAAGTGGTACATCAGCCACTGATTCTGTGACTGTTCAGTGCCATCTTCAGGCGACGTCCACACGGTATGAACATTACGGACACACTGATAGATTCGGAAGGAGCGCGTGTTCTCGATAATCAGCCCGCGCACTGACGGGTTAAGCGTATAGTTGGAAATCTCCACCAGCTTCCAGTCGTCTTCCATGGTGCGATCAACGCAGTCATTGCCAGACAACAGGTCCTGATAAGGTAACTCGACCTCTGCCCACGCCTGTGCGGGCACCACCATGTCCAGTTGCAACTTCGCATCTGTCTGCTCACCGGTTTCGTCACGAAACAGGATGCTTTCCAGTCTGATGGCTGATTCGCTCTGGTTTTGTGCCACAACACGAAGCCCGGCGTTACTGTTAAGATGCCAGGCGGCCGAGTAGATCGCGTACTTGACCGGATTTTCAAAGCTTTCCTGGGCTGCCGCCAATGGATCGATGGATTGCGCCTGGACGCCCAGCGATGTGATCAAAGAGCCCAGTAATCCCAGCCCGGCCCAGCGGCAGGTTTTGGTTGCTGCGATAGCAGCCAGCCCTCTGAGAAGGTTTGGGAAACGATATTCAGACATGATGTGAGGATCCATTAATGCAGTCAGGCCTATCAGGCGCTTAATAGAACATGGAATACGGCCCGAGATCAAGTTTCAATCGTGCCGCCGCGGTGATGCCCGTGTGTCGCGGGCGGGTCTGTAATCAAGTCTTATGGTATATAGCAGGAGCCTTTTACGCGTGGATAATCTTTCTAAAATCAAGCACATAATTTGTATCGCATCGGGCAAGGGAGGTGTCGGGAAATCCACCACTGCCGTCAACCTGGCGGTGGCGCTGCAGCAGCAGGGGTTCCGTGTCGGTCTGCTGGATGCTGACATATACGGACCGAGTCAACCCACAATGCTGGGCGTGGCTTCAGGCACCCGGCCAGAAATTGTCGACAAAAAATACATGCGACCCATCCTGGCCTGTGGTCTGGAGACCAACTCCATGGGGTATCTGGTTGAGGGCAGCACCGCTATGGTCTGGCGTGCACCGATGATCGTGGGTGCCTTCAATCAGATGCTCAAGTTTACCCTGTGGTCAGAACTGGATTATCTGCTGATTGATATGCCTCCCGGCACCGGTGACATCCAGCTCAGCCTGTCACAATCGGTGAGTCTGACCGGCGCTGTGATTGTGACCACGCCACAGGATGTGGCGTTGCTGGACGCGCGCAAGGGTATCGAAATGTTTCGCAAAGTGGATGTGCCGTTGCTCGGTGTCGTGGAAAACATGGGAATCCATATCTGTTCCAATTGCGGACATGCTGAAGCGATTTTCGGTGAGGGCGGCGGTGAGCAACTGGCGCAGGACTACGGGGTCCATGTTATTGGCTCTCTGCCACTGGACCTGTCCATTCGCGAACATACCGATGCCGGCACACCCATCCTGGTGTCCCGGCCCGATGGCGACGTTGCCAGGGCTTACCATAAACTTGCTCAACGCCTGGTGGCTCAGGTTACAGAGATGGATGCGGCCAGGCAGACCGCACCAACTATCAGTGTCTCTGACGACTGATTTCAGTTCGGCAGGCGAATCTCCTCAACCATATCCTGTACCGCTTTTGGTGGTGCCGGATAGAAGCGGTTGACGGTCAATGCCACGACGGTATTGACCAGCGTGCCCAGTGTGCCGATGCCCTCTGGAGATATACCAAGCCACCAGTGCTCGGCATTGCTGCTCTCCGGAGAGATGAACTTGAAATACACGATGTACGCTGCGGTAAAGAAAAAGCCCGCCAGCATGCCGGAGATCGCGCCTTGCCGGTTCATGCGTCGATAAAATATGCCCAGCACGATGGCTGGAAAGAATGATGCAGCGGCAAGACCAAAGGCAAATGCCACGACTTCGGCAACAAAACCGGGCGGATTGATACCAAAATAACCCGCGATAAGAATGGCAACAAAGATGGCAAGGCGTGCATATAGCAGCTCCTGCTTTTCCGTGATGCCAGGCATCAGGCTACGCTTGAGCAGGTCATGGGATACCGCGGTCGAGATGACCAGCAGCAATCCGGCTGCGGTCGACAGCGCCGCCGCCAGTGCGCCGGCAGCCACCAGCGCCACCACCCAGTTGGGCAGGCCGGCAATCTCTGGATTTGCCAGCACCATGATGTCACGGTTAACGGTCAGTTCATTAACCCCGGGATCACCCGAGTATTGCACGATACCGTCCGCGTTGCGGTCATTGAATTCGATAAGCTGGGTTGTTTCCCAGGTGCCGAACCAACTGGGAAGCGCTTCATAACTGGCGTTGTTGACGGTGTTTAACAAATTGGTTTTGGCAAACGCTGCCACTGCCGGTGCCGTGGTATACAGAATGGCAATAAAAATCAGCGCATAAGCGGCCGATTTGCGCGCGTCACGTACACTGGGCACGGTGAAGAAACGGATGATGACGTGCGGCAGACCGGCAGTGCCAAACATCAGCGCTGCCGTGATAAAAAACACGTCCTGGGTCGGACGCAGGCCTTCCGTATACGCGGCAAAGCCCAGGTCTGTGCTCAGGTTGTCGAGCCTGTCCAGCAGGTAGCCGCCGCCGTATTCCGGCGTCAGCTCTGAGCCAAAACCAAGCTGTGGTATCGGGTTGCCGGTCATCATCAGAGAAATAAAGATAGCTGGCACCAGATAGGCGAAAATAAGCACGCAGTATTGCGCAACCTGCGTGTAGGTGATGCCCTTCATGCCGCCCATGACGGCGTAGAAAAACACGATGGTCATGCCGATAATGACACCGGTGGTGATATCCACTTCCAGGAAGCGGGAAAAGACGATGCCGGCGCCCTGCATCTGGCCGCAAACATAAACGAACGATACAGAAATGGCACAGAAAATGGCGACCAGGCGCGCGCTGTTTGAGTAATAACGATCACCAATGAAGTCGGGGACGGTAAATTTGCCGAACTTGCGCAGGTAGGGTGCCAGCAGCAGGGCCAGTAATACGTAACCGCCGGTCCAGCCCATCAGGTAAAAGGCACCGTCGCGACCGAGAAAGGAAATCAGTCCGGCCATGGAAATAAACGACGCCGCGGACATCCAGTCGGCCGCCGTTGCCATGCCATTGGCCAGTGGATGCACGCCGCCGCCAGCGACATAAAAATCATTGGTGGAGGCGGCGCGTGACCAGATGGCGATGCCGATATAAAGACTGAAGGAAAGAAAAACAAATATATAGGTCCAGATCTGAACACTCATGCCTGATCCTCCTGAGTGTCAGTCGTCTGACCGGATTTGTTTTTGTCACGCGTGTATCGCGCATCAAGTCGGTCCATCCACACCAGGTAAACAAGAATCAGGATAACAAAGACGTATATGGAGCCTTGCTGTGCGATCCAGAAGCCAAGTTTGAAACCGGCAAAGCGGAAGTTGTCGAGAAAGTCGGCGAGCAGGATGCCGCAGACAAATGAGATAAAAAACCAGACGCTCATCAGGATGGTTAAAATCCGGACGTTGGCTTTCCAGTACGCTCGTGCATGTTCGTCGCGCATGCCTTACCCTCGGTTTTTATTGATTTTTTTTGATGGTAGCACTAAACACCAGATGTGCATAGCAGGGGCGTGCAGGCCGTTAATCAACTAGTCTTCCAGTGTTGTTTTCAGGCCTTGTGCCGCCAGAGGAGCTACCAGACGGCCCATGCGAAGTGCCTTGTCGCTGGACGCATTGCCATCAAGTCCGCGCTTGTAGACACCCTGCAGAATCGCTGCCAGCCGGAAAAAGCTGAACGCCAGGTAGAACGTCCAGTGGGCCGGTTTATCGATGCCGCGTACGTCGCAATAGTGCGAAATAATGGCATTTTCGTCGGGAATGTTCAGCGCTGTCAGGTCTTCCCCATGTAATCCCTGCATTTCACCACTGCGCGGCAATCGCAGTGCCATGCAATAGTAAGCCAGATCGGCCATGGGGTGCCCCAGCGTAGCCAGCTCCCAGTCCAGTACGGCGCGAATTTTTGCCTCACCACGATAAAAAATAACGTTGTCCAGCCGGTAGTCACCATGAATGATGCTGCATTGGCCGTCATCCTCGGGCAGATGCTGCTGCAGCCATTGAATCAGGGCATCCATTTGTGGCAACTCCGATGTTGCCGACGCCTGGTATTGTTTGCTCCAACGTGACAATTGACGCTCGTAATAATTCCCCGGGCGTCCGAAATCGTCCAGGCCCAGCGCGTGATAATCGACCCGGTGCAGTCGGGCCAGCGACTCCACCAGCGCACGATAATAATCGTAGCGTTGGGCAACTGGCGTTGTTGGCAGACTGGGGTCCCACAGGATATCGCCGTCCTCATAACTCATCAGGTAGAACATGCTGCCGATGACATTGTCGTCTTCGCACAATGCGACCGCTGTCGGCACTGCCACATCGGTGTGCTGCAGGGCGCTGATCAGTCGGAACTCCCTGTCTACTGCATGTGCTGATGCCAGCAATTCACCTGCGGGTTTTCGTCTCAACACATATTTGTGAGTGCCGGTGTTGAGCAGAAAGCTGGGGTTGGATTGACCTGCAGCGAATTTTTCCAGATCAAAATGCCCGGTGTAGTCTGGCAGCGTTTGTTGCAGCCACTGGTGCAATGCCGAATGCTGCGCCGGCGTGAGGGAGGACTGATTGTTGTTTGAGGTTTCTGCTGACATGGTCGGGAAGTGCCTTTTTTTATTGGGTGAATTGGCCGGCCTGAATTCAGGAGTGGTTCTGGAGCGACTCAAGTGTAGCTTAGCGCATCCATACGTCCCGGTTGTTGCAGGTGTGCCAGTGCATTAAAACCTGCCAGCTGAAACCCGCGTTGATTGTAGAACAGATGATGAACGCCGGTATTGCGGGTTTGCATGTTGAGGTTGATCAATGTGTCTACGCCGCAATGCAGTACCTGGCTCAGCACCATGGCCATGGCGCCGCCGGAACTGACGGCAAGCACGGTTTCGTCCTGTTCGCGCGCGATCAGTTGTTGCAGGGCGTCATGGACGCGGTCGTGAAACTGGTCCCAGGTTTCCAGAGCCAGGTCGCCGGGTTCACTGTCAACTGCATGCAATTCGCCGCGTGACCAGGCAATCATGGCTTTACGCAGCATCTGAAAAAATTCGCGTCCGCCGTTGGCCGTGCCCGGCACAGGAATTTCACTGAACCGGCAATAAATTCTGGCCAGACCATGAAAATCAAATTCGTTAAAACCCTCGTCCACGTTCAGGGGCAGAGACTGAGCATTGCCGTCAAGTATGGCCTGCGCCGTTTGCTGCTGTCGTGAAAGACTGCCGGTGACAACCCGGTCGAATTGAATATTCAGAGCCCGGAAATGTTCGCCCAGCCACTGAGCCTGCTGGTAGCCCAGTGGTGACAGCTGATCATAATTGGCGGCGCCGAAGGAAGCCTGTCCGTGACGCACCAGATAAAGCTGACTCATGTAAAGTTTTCCAGTTATTGATTTGTATTATCGATTTTTTTAGCTATTATTCATGAAACGAATAGGACATGGAAGAAATCGGCTGTAAAAAGTCGTCTCTCTGGTTATTTGCGGGGAAAATTCACCACACAACGTCATCGGCGTGAGGTAGGACGTTCTGAAAAAAATTGATCTGAATCTTTTTCTGGTCTTCGACACCATCTATACCGAGCGCAATCTGACGCAGGCGGCAAAATCGCTGGCGATCACTCAGCCGGCGGTGAGCAATGCGTTGTCACGCCTGCGCCGGGTATTCAATGATGAGCTGTTTGTGCGGACCTCAAAAGGCATGCTGCCGACGCCGGTTGCTGATGGTATCGCGCAGAATGTGTCTGCCGCGTTGGGCCTGTTGAATGCCAGCGTACTTGAGCGCGAAGAGTTCAGTCCGGATTCGGCTGACCGGACCTATCACTTCAGTATGACCGATCTCGCCGAAGCCGTAATTCTGCCGAGGCTGTTCCCGTTTTTTGAGCTCAATGCGCCACACCTGGTGCTGCAGAGTTACTATACTAAGCGGCATGAACTGGTCAGGCATCTGTCGCGAGGTGAACTCGATTTTGCCATTGATGTGCCGTTGATCGAAGACACGCAAGTGTCGCATCAGTCCCTGATCAGTGATCACTATGTCTGTGCGATGCGCCCGGGGCACCCGCTGGCAGACCAGGAGCTGACACTGGAAGCGTACCTGAACCTGCGCCATATTCATGTCTCAAGCCGCCGCAAAGGCCTTGGTCAAGTCGATATGGCATTGCTCAAGCATCAGGCCGAGCGTCGCATTCAGTTGCGCGTGCAACATTACCGGGTGGCTGCGGAGGTGGTCAGTGGTACCGATCAGGTGTTGACGGTACCTCGATTCCTGGCTTCCCAGTACAACCTGACGCTGCGGCCGCTGCCCTTTGATGTTCCTCCTCTGGACCTGCACCTCTACTGGCACCGTCAGTCGGACAGTGACCCTTCGCATCGCTGGCTGCGCGAAAGCCTGCTGGCATTATTCAAGTCAGACTAGGGCTGTTGACTGATGCGACGCTGCGGTTTGCTGCTATTGCTGAGCGTATTGTCTGGATGTCTGCAGTCGCCGTCTGCTTCATCGCTGGAATCGACCGTTGTCCCCGACCCCTATCAGTGGCTGGAATCACCTGTCACCCGTCCCCGGGTCAGCGCGTGGCTGACGCAGCAGGCACAACAGGTCCGTCACTGGCAGCAACAGCACCAGGCCTTGTACCAGGCTACACGGGAACGCCTGCGGGCAGCGTGGGATCACCCGAAATGGCAGGTCGTTGATATTATCGGGGAACAGGTGTTGTTTTATTACAATAGCGGGCTGGAACCACAATACAGCCTGTACCTGCAGTCTTATCAAGAGTTTGTTGGGGACCGGGCCCAAAACGCCGCACCCGGCGATGGCGCCCGACTGTTGATTGACGGCAATGTTTTTACCGACAACACCCGTCCGGGTGAAATATCAATCAGCCCGGACTTACAATGGCTGGCGTTCCAGATCAATCAACAAACGCGCGCCGGCGACTGGCAAATCAGATGGTATCTGCTGTCATTAACGGCAGCCTCCTCAGAGCCACGCCTGTTAAGTGTCAACCATGAGGGTTGGACGCTGCCGGCGGAGCAACTGGCCTGGAGCGAGGCCGGTGACACGTTGCTGTTTGCTGTGTCAGTGCCGCCCGCGCAGCGGCAATCACAGGCCGGCAAGGTCAGTGGGGCTGACTGGCATTCGCGCATTTATCGCATTGCCGTCAATAACTCGCCGGGCGCAGCTGAAGCAGTCTTTATTGCCGCTGACGGGCAAACCATTGAGCAATTGCGCATCATCAAACCTGATGCCGCAACGCAGGAACACAGGGCGCACGACAATCATCTGCTGATGCAGATAGCAGGGGTGCCGGGAGTCGACGCAAAGGGTGTGAGTAGTCAGTCCAACGCAACAACGCTGCGATGGTCCAGAGTCGATGTGGGCACAGGCGTAGCGACGGGGCTGGTACAGTCGGGCCAGGACGCCGGCCATTTCGTTGCGATGGTCAGGGGCATTCCGGCATTTTTGACCCTGGGTGATCGGGGTACTGGTGCCATCACACTGGCAGATGAACAGCGGGCGCGTACGCTGGTGCCCGAGTCGGAGGCGCCGCTGCTTTCGGCGCGGCGGATCGGGGAGAGACTGCTACTGGAGTATCTGGTGCACGGCACGTCGACGCTGAAAATGGTTGACCTGGATGGCCGCCCGATTGTTGGAGACTGGATGCCGGCATTACCCGCACCTGTCAGGATTGATGCCATCCGGGCAGCGGGTCAACACCAGGCCCTGGTTTCTTTTAGCGGGATAGTGACGCCACCGCGCAGTGAGCTGGTCGATTGGCAGAGCCGGCAACAAACGATTCTGACCCAGGATCAGCCTGATCTGGGCGTCGGAGATTTGCAGGCCCGACTGGTTTTTGCCCGCGCTGATGATGACGCTCGGGTGCCAGTCTGGCTGGCGGGTAAGGCAGATAGGGAGGGTAGGTATTTCGGTCCGATGCTGCTGGAAGTGTATGGCGGGTTCGCCGCTCCCATGGAGACCTCATTCTCAATCAGTCGTTTGCAATGGATGGCCAGTGGCGGTTCATATGCCGTTGCCGGCCCCAGGGGCGGCGGCGATTATGGCGAGCAGTGGCATGCCGCTGGTAGCGGGGCGTATCGAAACAACAGTATAACCGATGTCCTTGCCGTCACTGCCAGTCTCCGGCGTGAGAGGCTGGCAGAGCAGGGCGGGGTCGCGATCAGTGGTCGTAGCCATGGCGGCCTGCTTGCTGCGGAAGCGGTGCAGCGTTCGCCGGACGCGTTTGCTGCATTGCTGACTGATGCAGCCTTGTTTGATCTGAAACGCCTTGATGCGCTTGGTGGCGCCAGTTTCTGGCAGCAGGAATATCGTGACGGTAGGTCCTTTCCGTATCAGGCATTGTTGAACGGTGATCCCGAACTGAAGCAACACCCACCAGCGCTGCTGGTTGTGCGCGATCGCGATACGGTGGTCGCGCCGGCTCACAGTTTCAAATACCTGCAGGCGCTGCAGACGCATCACGATAAACACAGTGACGCTGAGCCGGTCACCCTGCTGTCGGTCACACCTGGTCAGGATCATGACGCCAGCGTCCGCATTGATCATCTGCTTGACGACTACGCACTGCGCTGGACGTTTCTGAAGAGTTCTCTAAAGCCTTCTCTGAAGCCTTCTCTGAAAACTGTGCCGGCAGCAAACTGAACACCCCTTGCCGGCTGTCAGTCGATACAGGTCTTGATGTAATCGAGCAGGCGGCGACGCTGGATCTTGGCCGGTTCGCTACTTTTTTCTTCTTCTGCTTCGCTGGCGGTTGTTGCCAGTTGGCTATATCGGCGCAACAACTGGCGCAGGGTCTGGCGCTCAGCACTGGGCCAGGTTTCGACAAAGGCCTGAACGTCGCTTTCATCGCCATTGAGCAGGCGCTCACCCCACTGTTCGATATCCTGACCACGGCGAATCTCCTGACGATCCGGCGTGCGTAATTTTTCCAGCGCCAAACGGATACTTTCATGGTCACTGCCACGCATCAGTTTGCCGATGAACTGCAGTTGGCGTCGTTTGGCTTCGTGACGGTTGGGCAGGCGCTGGTACTCGCGTAATGCCGCCAGCAAAGGCTCGGGCACCTCGATCTGCTCCAGTTGCTTTTTGTTCAGGCTTAACAGGTCTTCACCCATTTTCTGCAGTTCGGTCGAGCGCTTTTTGCGTTGCGTTTTGCTCTCTTCGCCTTCGTCAGCAATATCGCCAGGGCCATCATCAGGCCCGGGCTGCTCAATCCGGGCGCGCCGGTTCAACCGGGGTTCTTTCATGTCACTCGCCTTCTTCAAAACGGTTGTTCACCAGGTCCTGGATGGCCTGGAGTGCATCGGCTTCATCGTTGCCATCAACGATAATAGTGAGCACCGTGCCCTTGCTGGCCGCCAGCATCATCAGGGACAGAATGCTTTTGCCATCAACCAGTTTCTCGTTACCGATGCGAACGCTGCTATTGAACTGCGAGGCGGTTCCGACCAGTCGGGCAGCGGCACGGGCATGCAGGCCTGCCTTGTTGCAGATAGTGATGGTGGCTTCAATCATGACTGTTGTGCAGCCTCCTTGCGTGAGAGTTCCCGGTGCACAACCTGCAGGTTACTGATACGGCCGGTAAATGCCTGCTTCAGACGTTCACACAGGTACACGGATCTGTGTTGGCCGCCGGTGCACCCGATGGCCACAGTCAGGTAGCTGCGATTGCTGCGCTCTATGCGTGGCAACCACTTTTCCAGAAACTGAAAAATATCAGTCTGCATGGCGTTGACGTCGTCCTGGCTCGACAAATACTGGCTGACCGGCTCATCCAGTCCGCACAACGGTCGAAGTGCCGGGTCCCAGTAGGGGTTAGGCAGGCTGCGGGCATCAAAAACAAAATCGGCATCAATGGGAACGCCATTTTTAAAGCCGAATGATTCGAACATCAGTGCCAGCGACGAATCTTTCTTCTCAACCACGCGCGCTCGTACGGTGGCACGTAATTCATGAACCGACATCGTGCTGGTGTCGATGGAAAGACCTGCCAGTGCCGCAATTGGCTCCAGCATTTCACGCTCTTTGTTGATGGCTTCACGCAGGCCGATGCTTTCGGTGGTCAAGGGATGTTTGCGTCTGCTTTCACTGAAGCGTTTGATCAAGGTGGGGCTGTTGGCATCCAGAAAAATAATTTCGGTGTCAATTCTGGATGCCTGCAGATCAACAATAATCTGAGGCACTTTCTTCAGGTCATCAGGAATATTGCGGGCGTCGATGCTGACTGCAACGCGAGGCAGGGCCACAGTTTCGCTGGAGATTCGCGTGATAAAGGCCGGCAACAAACTGGCGGGCAGATTGTCGATACAGTAGTAGCCATGATCTTCCAGCATGTTTAATGCGGTGCTTTTGCCGGAACCGGAGCGGCCGCTTACGATCAGGAGTCTCACAATTGCTCGCCTGCCTTAATTAGGTCTGGATTTGATTTTGCTGTCAGCGGATTGCGACGACCGGGCCCTGACGGTGCTCAGCTTTGAGATTGCTCGCTGAAGCGTATCGCCGTCTGGTAAAGCTCATCGCTACTACTGGCATCGCGCAGTGCCTGACAAAACGTTTCCTGGTGGAACAGTCGCGCCAGGCCACTCAGCACACGCAGGTGTTCGTCGGTTTCTTCAGCTGGCACGATCAGCACGAACAGCAGATCCACCTGTTGCGAATCAATGGCATCAAAATCAATGCCTTCGTCCAGTTGTACCAGTGTGCCGATAATCTGCGTGCACTCCTGAACCCGGCAATGAGGTATGGCAATGCCATTGCCGATGCCCGTGCTGCCCAGTTGCTCGCGCGCCAACAAGGCATTATAGATGGCGTCTGCTGACAGGCTGCTGCTGCTTTCTGCGATATGTTCACTGATGGATGTCAGAAAACGTTTTTTACTGACACCCGGCATATTACAGACGGTGCGTTCAGGGCTAAGAATTGTGCTCAGTTGCATCAGGGCTTCCTAATCTTCCGATGGCTGCCATTCTAGAACCTTGGCCTGCCGCTGGCAATGCGCTAGACCAGTCGTTTTCGCTCATTGGACGGCGGTATAGACAACGATTCCCGGTACTTGGCGATGGTTCGTCGGGCGACGTTGATACCCTGTTCTTCAAGCAACTGCGTGATTTTGCTGTCGCTCAATGGTTTACGTGGGTTTTCCGCCACCACCAGCTTTTTGATCAGGGCACGAATGGCCGTGGACGAACACTCCCCGCCACCGGCCGTGCTGACATGGCTGGAGAAAAAATATTTAAGTTCGAAGATACCACGCGGTGTGTGCATGTACTTCTGTGTGGTCACCCGGGAAATGGTTGATTCGTGCATTTCCACGGCTTCTGCGATGTCATGCAGGACCAGGGGTTTCATGGCCTCTTCGCCTTTCTCCAGGAAACCCTGTTGGTGCTCGACTATGCGGCTGGCAACCTTGAGCAGGGTTTCGTTGCGGCTCTGCAGGCTTTTCAGAAACCAGCGTGCTTCCTGCAGGTTGTCGCGCAGGTAGTTATTGTCTGTGCTGTTCTCCGAGCGTTTTACCAGAGAGGCATAGTCCGCATTGATGCGCAGTTTGGGAGCCGTTTCGGGGTTCAGCTCAACGCGCCAGCGGCCACTGCGCGGGTCCTTGGTGACAAACACATCCGGCACAATGTAGGTAGCGGAGGAGGGCGCGATGTCGGCGCCGGGTCGCGGATCCAGCTTTTCGATGATGGCGATGGCATCACGGAGTTCGGGTTCCTTGAGCCGGGTCAGGCGCATAACCTGGGCATAGTCGCGGTTGCCCAGCAGAGGCAGGTGGTCCTTGACCAGCGTGCGCGCATTGCGAATGGCGTCGTTGACCATTGTCTCTGGTACCTGATTGAGCTGGATCAGCAGGCATTCGGATAAATCGCGGGCAGCCACACCCACCGGGTCAAAGTGCTGGATCCGGTGCAGTACCGCCAACACTTCGTCTTCTTCAATCTCCAGATGCTCCTGCAGCCCCTCCAGAATGGAGTCCAGACTGGCGCTGAGCTGGCCGTTGGCATCCACTGCGTCGATGATGGCCATGGCGATGAGCCGATCGGTGTCTGACATGGTGGTCAGATTCAACTGCCAGAGCAGGTGGTCCTGCAGCGATTCGGAGGCGGCATCACGGGACTCAAATTCATCATTGTCCGGGGCCGGGCTGCCGCTGGTGTAGCTGTTCTGATAGATGTCATCCCAGTTGGTGTCAACAGTCAGCTGCTCCGGGATACTGTCTTCCCAGTGCGATTCGTCGCCGCTGGCTTCGTAAGACGCATCGGAAGATGACTGTTCGGCGAAGCTGTCACCGGTGTCATCTGAGTTATTGCTGGACTTGTCCTTGCCGCTGTCCGACTGGGAGTTTGACTCGCTGCTGTCGTTGTCGAAGCTGGCGTCACTGCCATCGGCGTCCTGGGATTCGTCAACCTCCAGCATGGGGTTGGACTCCAGCGCCTGATGAATTTCCTGTTGAAGATCCAGAGTGGATAGCTGCAGAAGCCGGATTGCCTGCTGCAGCTGGGGAGTCATGGTCAGCTGTTGACCAAGCTTTAGCTGGAGCGAAATTTTCATGGCATCAGATACATCTTTGTTGCTCGGTTGTCGCGGGATCGCTGATTGATGCGCCGCTTTGGCAGCGACACGTTTAGGTTTGCTTTTTTACTAGGCTAAGCAAGCATCATGCCGATGTGTGGATTATTTTGCAATAATTTTGTCTGGGAAAATTTCGCCGATGCTGTACTTGTCTCTGTCCGGCTGCGATGCGTGAGGTCAAATCCGGAATTTCTCGCCCAGATAGACATCACGAACCTTCTGATTGGACAGTATCTGTTCGGCGCTGCCCTCGGCAATGATGCCGCCTTCACTGACAATATAGGCCTTCTCACAGATATCCAGTGTTTCCCTGACATTGTGGTCTGTCAGCAGAACACCGATACCGCGCATTTTCAAGTGTTCGATGATTGATTTTATGTCGCTAACCGATATCGGGTCGACGCCGGCAAATGGCTCATCAAGCAGGATGAAGCGCGGATCATTGGCCAGGGCACGGGCAATTTCGGTTCGTCTGCGCTCACCACCGGACAGGCTCATGCCTTTGTTGTGACGTATGTGGGTGATATGGAACTCCTGCAACAGGCTTTCCATTTTTTCCCGGCGCTGTGGCGGGCTGAGATCCTTGCGGGTCTGCAGGATCGCCATGATATTGTCTTCAACGCTGAGGTTGCGAAAAATCGATGAGTCCTGTGGCAGATAGCCAACACCCAGACGGGCCCGTGAATAGATCGGCAGGCCGGAGAGCTCGGTGTCGTTAAGCTGGATATTGCCGGCGTCGGCCTTGACGAGGCCAACAATCATGTAGAAACACGTGGTTTTACCTGCGCCATTGGGGCCGAGCAGACCAACTATCTGTCCACTGTTGACGCTGATGGAAACATCGCGAACTACCTGTCGGCCTTTATAAGATTTGGCCAGATGTCTGGCTGCCAGAGTATCCATCAGTCTTCGCTGTCGTCCGTCTGGTCGGCCTGTGCGCTGGTTGGGGCCAACAGACCACTGCAGGGACCCGGGGAATCAGTGGCGCCGGATTCAATGATATGTTTGATGCGTGTGCACTCGAATGCCGTGCGTCCGCGATTGAAACTGGCACTTCCGATGAACTCTACAACTGAAAGCTCAGTGCTGTTCAGTGTCTCGTAATAGTATTCAATGGACTCGCTGTGTCCGGTAATAGTATCCGTGCTGGTTTCTCCCGAACGGATAAAACGTGCCGGGTCACCTTCAACAGTGACCTTGATCAGATCGCCCGTCACGATATCCTGTTCCAGGCGGGCGGTGTCGCCAAAAATCTCAATCAATCCCTGGCGAAATCGAACGCTGTCGCGGAATGTCGCAATACGGATGTTCCCTGAGGATTCTATGCTGCTTGCGCCAGCGGCATCAACAATCAGAACATCTTCGTTGGTATCAGTCTGCGTGCGCACTGGGTCCTGGTTTACGGAAGCCGTATCCTCTAATGTCAGGCTTGCGTCAACTGACTCACCGGAGGCAGCGTCAGAGGGCACGGCGACGTTCTGCGCCAGCGACAAGGGATTAAAAATCAGTGCTGCCAGCAGAATACTTTGACGTATTGCGCTTCCAGGTATATCAATTGTCAACACGATAATAGCGACCCTGTATATCTGATAAAAAGGTGATGGTGTCTGCATTGAGGTCAGCGTGCATGCCCTGGGACGTCTGTTCCAGGCCATCGCCGCTGACCGTGACCCGGGCGTCAGTGAACATGGTTTGCGTCGGCGGTTCCACGGTAAGCCTGCTGCTGGTCAGGCGGACATTGCTGTCTTCCTCGCTGCGCCGCAGAATCTGCACGGCATCGGTCAGTTGCAGTTCCAGAATATCCCCACCACTGCTGGCCTGAATTCTGCCTGAAGCCGCGGAGATATTCCAGCGTTCCTGGCTGCCTTCAAACATTTGCATGACCGGCTCAGTCAGTTCTGTCACCTGACCCGGAAAAAGGCGCTGTTCGCTGGCGGACAGGGTGTAGGCTCTGAGTCCGTTATCATCATAGATGACACTGCGTATGCCCCGCCCAAACCCGTCGTAGCTGGTTTCCGGGTTCAGCGCCATGTCGACGCTGTTATTCTCCAGAGGGGACACCCCCGTGCGCTCAGTCAATAACCAGGCAATCAGAATTGCCGGGATCAGTGCCAGTAGCCATCGGTATTTCAGTCGTTTCATGTCTGTTCTACAGCGTTAATAGGATTCGGGTTCAGGTTCAGAGCTGGCGGCCGGATTGCGCTACGACGGCGTGTCACATGAATGCGCCTACGGCTTCGTCGTATTTACCCTGGGCGCGCAACAGAAAATCGGCAACGTCCCGTACGGCGCCTTCACCACCGGCGCGAATTGTGCAAAGTGCCGCGCAATGATGCACGCTTTCGTGAGCATTGGGGACTGCAATGGGTAGCCCGATGCGTCGCATTACCAGCAGATCTGGCAGGTCGTCGCCGACATAGGCGATCTGGTCCAGCGGGCACGGATGCGACTGCAGCAGCTCATCCAGTGCATTGGCTTTGTCCTCGCGCCCCTGTGCCATCAGCGTGATACCCAGTGCCGTCGCGCGCTGCAACAGCGCTGCTGACTTGCGGCCGCTGATGATGCCGACCTGAATACCGTTTTGCTGCAATAACTTGATACCCTGACCGTCCAGGGTGTTGAAGGCTTTCAGTGCTTCCCCGTGTTCGCCGTAATACAACTGGCCATTGGTCATGACGCCATCCACGTCCAGCAGCAAAAGACGGATGGTTTCGGCGCGTTTCAGGACCTCATCGGCAGTGTCATAATATTTCATGCATTGGTGCTCCGGCGATGATCACAATACTCGTTGCAAATGGATCAAATGAGATGAGCCTGGCTGCTGCCTGCTGACGGTAGCCAGCAGCAGCCGGGATGTAAGCACAATCAAATAACATTGGCCTGTAGCAGGTCGTGCATGCGTATGATGCCGCTCATGCGCGATTCCTCGTCGGTCACCACCAGTGTGTAAACCCGGTTATCTTCCATCAGTTTTGCAGCTTCGGTGGCCAGGGCCTGCGCTTTGACGGTTTTGCTGTTACGGGACATCACGTCCTGCATGCGCGTGGTCAGAATGTCGCGGCCGGCATCCAGCGCACGGCGCAGGTCACCGTCGGTAAAAACACCAACGAGCATGCCGTCGTGATCTACAACCGTGGTCATGCCCAGTCCTTTGCTGCTTATTTCGTACAGCGCGTCTTTCAGCGGCGTGGTCTCCTCAACGCGCGGGATGGCAGCGCCGCCGTGCATGATGTCGGCGACTTTCAATAACAGGCGTCGACCCAGGCGACCGCCTGGGTGTGAAATGGCAAAATCTTCCTGGGTAAACCCCTTGGCTTCCAGCAAGGCCATGGCAAGTGCATCGCCCAGCACCAGCGCTGCCGTTGTACTGGATGTAGGCGCCTGGCCCAACGGACAGGCTTCTTCATCAACGCTGGCATCCAGATTGACATCGGCACTGTGTGCCAGCATCGAATCAGGGTTGCCGGTCATGGTGATAAAGGGCACACCTTTACGTTTGAACAGAGGCAGTATATTGATCAGCTCTTCTGTGGTGCCAGAGTTTGACAGTGCCAGCACCACGTCCCGGTCTGTAATCATGCCAAGGTCACCGTGGCTCGCCTCGGCCGGGTGCACAAACATGGCGGGGCTGCCGGTGCTGGACAGGGTGGCTGCGATCTTGCGTGCGATATGGCCGGACTTGCCCATGCCGGTGACCACAATCCGGCCATCGCATGCCAGCATGAGCTCACAGGCGCGGGCGAAGGAGTCATCAATCCTGTGCGCCAGAGCGGCAATGGCCTGATGTTCGATACGTATGGTGCGCAAGGCACTGTTGATCAGCGATTGCCTCTGTTCCATGGTCACCTGTATCCGTTACTAATTGATCTGAAGGTACATTATGCCGAACCAGCCGGCATAAAGCAGTACGAATGCAACACCACTCAGGCGGCCGATCTGTTTGCCGCGGCGAATGGCGAACAGGCAAAGCGCTGCCAGCAACAGTGTCATGACCATCATGGCGGTGTAGTCGCGATAGAACAGGTCGCTATTGAAGCTTCCTGCCGCCAACAGGCCGGGAAATGGCAGAACCACCAGGATATTCAGAATATTGGAGCCAATGATGTTGCCAATCGCGAGTTCGTGATGACCGCGCAAGGCACAGGTCACCGTCGCGGCCAGTTCAGGCAGGCTGGTGCCCAGTGCGACCAGGGTCAGGCCGATGATGCCAGAGGAAACGCCAAGCGTACCAGCAATCGAGATGGCGCCCTTGACCAGTGCCTCGGCGCCAATGATCAGCAGGAACAGGCCCAGGGACAGAAATCCGACTGCGCGCCAGGTGGAGGTCTGTTCAGGTAATTCGGTGTCGTCCTCTTCGAGCCCGGAGGCCCGGCGAGTAAACAGGTGGTAAATGAAGTAAGCGACCACACCAATCAGAATCAAACCGTCAATAGGGCCCAGGTAAAGATTTGCCATCAGCAGGCCACAGACAATGCTGACCAGAAGCAGGGCGGGCATCTCTTTGCGTGACAGCGAGCAGGGCGGCGTAATGGGCTTGATAATGACGGCAACGCCCAGCGCTATGCCAAGGTTGAAAATATTGGAGCCGATGGCGTTGCCGATGGCCAGTTCCGGCTCGCCAGCCAGCGCAGATGCCGCAGAAGAGAAGATCTCCGGTGCAGAGGTGCCAAACGCAACAATAGTGAGGCCGATTACCAGCGGTGAAATGCCCAGATTGCGGGCCAGAGCCGAGGCACCGAAGACAAATTTGTCAGCGCCCCAGATCAGGCCGACGAAACCCAGGCAAATAATGAAGACATCTAACAGCATAATATCCAGTACAGGGTCATGGTTGGGCTCGTCGCGGGTCGCTCATTAGACGGATGATTGTTACGGCTTGCAAGTAGTAATTTATCGGCCGTGTTAATTGAGGTACACTGCATCGGTATCCCGAATGATCGACAGATGTTACCGTTATTCTCAGTTAATTGCATCTGCCGTCAACATCGGTCCGCCGTGGCGGTATTCTCCCGCCAGGCCTGATTGGAGTTGTAACCATATGAAATATATAGCCAAGTTAATTTCCCTGAGTGTTGTTCTGATGCTGGCGTCGCTGACCCCGGTTCAGGCTCAGCCACCTGCCCTGTCGGCAGTGGAGGCCGCCGAGCAGTCAATTACCCAGTTGCTTGAACGCGTTGAGGAGTTACGGCCGTATTTTGAGACCGACAAGGACAGGTATTACGCTGGTATCGAAGAAGAAGTGGGCAAGTTTGTGGATTTCTATCAGGTGGCGACCGGCGTCATGGCGCGCTATTCCGAAGATGCCACATCCGAGCAGATTGAACGCTTTGGTGAAAAGTTGCGCTCCACACTGACCAGTTTCTACGGCTCAGCGCTGGTCCAGTACGGCGGACAGGAGCTTAATTACATGCCGCCGCAAAACCCGCCTGAAGATCCTGAAGCGCCGACCAATGTGCGCATGCAGATTGTCTCGGACGGCAGCCGTATCGAGCTCCAGTATGCCCTGTTCCTGAATGACGACAGGGAGTGGAAGCTTCGCAATCTTTATGTCGGTGGTATCAATCTGCGCCGTCAGTACCATACCCAGTTTGCCGCGCTGATGGCCCGGCACAACAATGATATTGATGCCGTCATTGAAGCCTGGCAGTGAGACGTGGTTGCCGCAGCAGGCAGCCTTTGCAGGATGTAGGTGGAGAATTTGAATGACAGATGTGACTATTGACGCCCCCTATCTTGAGGGCATGCTACAGAGCAGCTTCCCGGGCTGCGAAGTCCGGGTCGAGGGTGGTGGCGGAAAATTTCAGGTGGCCATGGTAGGTGATGCCTTTGCCGGCCTGAATGCGGTTAAACGCCAGCAGCTGGTTTACCAGCAATTAAATGCACATATACGCTCGGGTGCAGTTCACGCGGTATCAATGAACCTGCTTACACCCGACGAGTCAGCAACAGCCTGATTCATCAGACCCATCCAGCCCACCCGGTACCAGGATCATACATGGACAAGCTTTTAATTCAGGGTGGCGCCCGCCTGAACGGAGAAATCCGTGCCGCTGGCGCCAAGAACTCGGCCTTGCCTATTCTGGCCGCAACACTGTTGACCCGGGATACGGTTCAGATTCGCAATCTCCCGCACCTGTTCGATATTACAACGATGCTGGAGCTGCTGGGTTGCATGGGTGCGCAGCCCATTGTGGATGCCAAGCTTAATGTGGAAGTGACCAGTGACTCGATCACCCAGTTCAGTGCGCCATACCATCTGGTCAAGACCATGCGTGCGTCTATTCTGGTGCTGGGGCCGATGCTGGCGCACTTTGGTCAGGCCGAAGTGGCTTTGCCCGGTGGCTGTGCCATCGGCAGCCGACCGGTCAACCTGCACATAACAGCACTGCAGAAAATGGGCGCCAATATTGTCGTTGAAGACGGCTACATCAAGGCCTCGGTTGATGGCCGTCTTAAAGGCTGTCATATCTTCATGGATATGTGCACGGTTACCGGTACCGAAAACGTACTGATGGCGGCAACACTGGCAGAAGGGCAGACAGTCATTGAAAATGCCGCGCGTGAGCCCGAGGTAGTTGATCTGGCCGAGTGTCTGATTGCCATGGGCGCTGATATACGTGGCCATGGCACCGACACCATTGTTATCAACGGTAAGCCCAGTCTGCATGGCTGCAGCTACTCGGTCATGCCTGATCGCATCGAAACCGGGACCTATCTGATTGCCGCAGCCGCTACACGTGGCAAAATCAAAATAAAAGACACCCGGCCCGATATTCTGGACGCTGTGCTCAGCAAGCTGGAAGAAGCCGGTGCCGACCTGCGTATTGGTGAAGACTGGATAGAACTGGATATGCACGGCAAGCGGCCAAAAGCGGTGTCATTGCGCACAGCTCCGTATCCTGCTTTTCCCACGGACATGCAAGCCCAGTTTACTGCCATGAATGCCATTGCCCTGGGTACCGGTTCGATTGTGGAAACCGTGTTCGAAAATCGCTTCATGCACGTGCACGAAATGAACAGAATGGGCGCCTCCATGCAGGTGCAGGGCAATACCGTTATCGTTAACGGTGTGGAAACGCTCAAGGGCGCACCCGTCATGGCTACAGACCTGCGTGCATCGGCAAGCCTGGTCATTGCCGGGCTGGTGTGTGACAACGAAACCCTGATTGATCGCATTTATCATATCGACCGGGGTTATGAATGTATCGAAGAAAAAATGCAGTCGCTGGGCGCCATCATACGGCGTGTGGCGTCCTGAATCGGGCGGGCAGGGAATAAAACATGTTGGAAATGCAGACTCAGCCTATCGTGATGGCGCTGACTAAAGGTCGTATCCTGGAAGAGGTCATGCCTTTGCTGGAGCAGGCCGGCATCCATCTGCTGGAAGATGTCAGCAAGAGCCGTAAACTAATTTTTGATACCAATTTGCCGGGCCTGCGCATAATGATTGTGCGCGGATCCGATGTGCCGACCTATGTTGAATTTGGCAGTGCCGACCTGGGTGTCGTCGGTAAAGACCTGTTGATGGAATACGGCGAGGGCGCATTTTATGAGCCGCTTGATCTGGGCATCGCCCGCTGTCGCTTGATGACCGCTGCACCGGTTGGCGCCAGACCACCACGAGGGCGTGTCAGAGTCGCCAGCAAATTTGTTAATATCGCCCGTCGCTACTTCGCTGAGCAGGGGTTGCAGACCGATATCATCAAACTGAACGGTGCGCTCGAGCTTGCCCCATCCATGGGGTTGGCTGACTGGATTGTGGATATTGTAGACAGTGGTAATACCTTGCGTGCGAATGGCCTTGAGCCTCTGGAGCTGATCGCGGATATCAGTTCACGTATCATCGTTAACAAGGCTGCCATGAAAATCAAGCACGCCGAGCTCAGTGAATTGCTGGCCGGTATCGGATTGGCGGTCAGCGCCCGGCAGGCAGAGACAGCCACCGTTTGATCGCGCTTCCAGGCGACAAAACTGCAACGAGGCTGGATATGACTGACAATGTAGTAATGACAAGACTGAGCACAGAACAGGCTGATTTTAGCGAGGCACTCGATGCATTGCTGGATCGGCGCATGATTGAGGATCCGCAAACCAGCAAGATTGTCGCCGACATCCTGCACGATGTGCGCAGCCGTGGCGATGACGCCGTGGTGGATTACAGTCGTCGTTTTGATCGTTTTACCGGTAGCCTGGTCAGTGAGCTGGAAGTGAGCAAGGCTCAGATGCAGGCCTCGCTGGACAGTCTGGATGCCTCGCTGGCGGACGCGCTGCATACGGCAGCCGAGCGCATTCGTCACTATCATGAACACCAGAAACAGCCATCGTGGCAATATGAAGAAGATGATGGCTCGGTTTACGGCCAGTATGTGGTCGCGCTGGAGCGCGTTGGTATTTACGTGCCCGGTGGTAAAGCCAACTATCCGTCTTCCATGTTGATGAACGCCATTCCGGCCAAAGTGGCAGGCGTTGATGAAGTCATCGCAGTGGTGCCAACACACTACGGCGACGATGCGGGTGGTGCCGGGCGGCTCATTTTTGCTGCAGCAGCGATTGCCGGTGTTGATCGTCTGTTTACCATTGGTGGTGCCCAGGCAATTGCCGCGCTGGCTTTTGGTACGGATACCATTCCCCGTGTAGACAAGATTGTTGGACCGGGCAATGTTTATGTAACTGCTGCGAAAAAACAGGTGTTTGGCGAAGTCGGCATCGACATGATTGCCGGGCCATCAGAGCTTACGGTTGTCTGCGATGGCAAAACCGATCCCGACTGGATTGCCATGGATCTGTTTTCACAGGCAGAGCATGACGAACAGGCACAATCGCTTCTGATAAGCACCGACAAAGAGTTTCTGGATCAGGTGGCCGCCAGCATTGATCGCCTGCTTCCGACCATGGAGCGGCGTGACATCATTCGTAGTTCACTGCAAAATCGTGGCGCCCTGATTTTTGCGCCGGATCTGGATGCAGCCATGCGCATCAGCAATCAGATTGCGCCGGAGCACCTTGAGTTATCCGTGGCAGAGCCTGAATTGTGGCTGGAAAAAGTGCGGCACGCCGGAGCAATATTTCTGGGGCGTCACACGCCTGAAGCGCTGGGTGATTATTGTGCCGGGCCTTGCCATGTGTTGCCTACATCCGGTACGGCACGATTCTTTTCACCGCTGGGTGTGTACGACTTTCAAAAACGCAGTTCGATTATTAATTGTTCGCCGGCCGGTGCGGCGAGATTGGCGCCGGTGGCAGAAACGCTTGCGCAGAACGAGCACCTGCAGGCGCATGCCCTGTCAGCGGCATGGCGAATTCCCGGTCGCAAATAACGTTGCGTGATGGTGGCGCGTCAGCGCCGCCTTTTCAGTCCAGTCCATTTTCGGGAATGCGGGCATTGTCATTGAACTGGGTGCGGTACTGGGCAGTACCGGTGCCCAGTGTCACCGAAATAGTCTGATACTCGCCGGTGCGAAAAATGGTCAACTCAACAAACTGACCGGGCGCTTTCCTGTTAATCTGTTCAATGGCGCCGATGACGCTGCTGATGGCACTGCCGTCGATTGCTACCATGACATCACCGGCCTGGATGCCGGCCTGTTCGGCCGGGCTGCCGTCGTCAACCTGTTCGATTAATAGTCCCTCGATATCAGGGTTGCCAAAAAAAGTGCGACTTGTCTCTTCGGTTAACAATTCACCTGTGATGACGCCAAGGTAACCCGGCGTGACAACGCCATGCTGAATCAGTTGCTCAACAATGATCATAGCCTTGTTAATGGGTACAGCAAATCCGATGCCGTCTGAGCCACCTGACTCGGAATAGATAAAGGAATTAATTCCGATCAATGCGCCTTCGGCATTAATCAGCGCGCCGCCCGAATTGCCATAATTCATGGCTGCGTCAGTCTGTATATATTGCACAATGGGCAGCCCGTCCCGGGGAATACCAAGCGCACTGACAATGCCGAGTGACACTGATTTCTGGTTCATCAGATCGCGGCGCGGATAGCCAATAGTCAGAGCTGAATCGCCGACACGTATGCCATCCGAACTGCCGATGGGCACGGGAGGCGGCAACGCCGTGCTTTCGACTTTCAACAGCGCCAGATCGGTACTGGTGTCGGATCCGATTAATTGTGCTCGTGCGTTTACGCTGTTGCCCTGGGTATCCGTGAAATGGACTTCAATATCTTCAGCGCCTTCAATTACGTGAAGTGCGGTCAGAATATGGCCTTCATCGGTGATGGCAACGCCGGAGCCCAGGCTGTCCCAGAGGCGCTCGGAGGGAATTGTTTGCAGCAGTTCCCGGAATGCAGAAGGCAACTCGTCGGCGGGAGGCAGCTCTATCTGTTCGCGAATGGTTGAGTGAATGCTGACCACAGATTGCGCTGCGCGCTCGACCGCGTCAGCATAGGAGCGGGCAGCGGCAGCGGCGGGCGCCACCGCATTTGTCGGCGCCTGCGCAGTGTCTCGCGGTGCCTGGGTGATCTGTCCGGACAGGTCCTCTAGCTGCTGGTACTGCAGTAGTACAACCGCGAGTAGTACACCGGTCATGATTGGCCAACTTATAAACTGCAGAAATTTCTTCATAGGGCCGCTGTCGTTCAGGTGAATTGCTATAATCGTCGACTTCTTTGATACTCGATCACAACTGAGTCAGGTGCGTTTTCTTGCACCTGCTTTTTACTCAGGCATTATGCGAACTATTGTGACTTATGTGAAGGTAAATCGGTATGACTGTCGGATTGGATGAGTTGATGGCGGCGCTTACGCGTGAGCTGAGGCCGGAACAGTTCAAGGACTATTGTCCTAACGGATTGCAGGTTCAGGGTCGGGACAGAGTTGAGCGCCTGGTCACCGGCGTCACCGCGTGCCAGGCGTTAATAGATGCTGCCATCGAGCAGCAGGCTGATGCGATTCTGGTGCATCACGGCTATTTTTGGCGTGGCGAAGACGCGGCGCTGACCGGCATCAAACGTCAGCGGATTAAAACGCTGATGGCGCACGACATCAGCCTGATTGCTTATCATCTGCCTCTGGATGCGCATCCGGAGCTGGGCAACAATGTGCAGCTGGCAAAGCTGCTCGGGTTGTCCCCGGGGGATGCCCTGTCACGACAGAATAACCATGATATGGGCCTGGTGGCGCAACTGCCGGAGCCTGTCTCGGGGGCTGATTTTGCCGCATTGTTGACGGACCGTCTGCATCGCAAACCGCTGCATATTGCGGGCACTGATGCGCCCATTACCAGAGTGGCCTGGTGTACGGGTGCGGCGCAGGGTTATATCGAAAAAGCGGTGGCTGCGGGTGCCGATGCCTATGTGTCAGGCGAGATATCCGAACCGACAGTTCACAGTGCGCGTGAGCACGGCATTCATTATTTTGCCGCCGGTCATCACGCCACTGAGCGGTATGGTGTGCAGGCGCTGGGCAAGTTGATTGCCCAGCGTTTTGATCTGCAGCATCAGTTTATCGATATCGATAACCCGGTGTGACTCTTTTTGCGCTTTCTCGCTCTCTCATGCGCTTTCTCGCTCTCTCATGCGCTTTGCTGCTGCGTTTGTCGGAGCAAGAAAGCGTTTAGCTGCCCTTGATGATGCCTTTGTCCTGCATCAGGGCCACAACCTTGTCCAGGCAGTCTTCAACTGACAGGCTTTCGGTATCCAGCTCCAGATCCACCTTCTCCGGTGGTGCATAAGGGAACGATATGCCCGGTATATCGGCCGAGCCGGTCGATTCTGCGGCCGCATAGATACCACTGGGGTCGCGTTGCTGACAGGTTGCAATGGGCGGGTTCAGATAGATGATGTGGCAATTGTCTTTGCCTATCACACTGACGGCGTGCTCGCGAGAATCCGGATTGGGTGCGACAAATGCCGCGCAGCAGATCATGCCCGAATCATTCAGGAAGCGGGCAATATGGGCACTGCGGCGCAGATTCTCTGCCCGGCCCAAGGCATCGTGGGGCAGGTCCTTGCTGATGCCCAGACGCATGGCCTTACCATCGAGCACCGTGCTGACCCGGCCCAGGTCGAACAGGCGTCGTTCCAGACCGTGTGCCAATGTGGACTTGCCGGCACCGGACACGCCAATGAACATGATGGTCGCTGGCGTCTGGCCGTAACGTGCTGCTCGCTCTTCGCGCGTGACATGGGTGGCACTGCTGCGGGCCTTGCGGCGGCGGGCGGCGGCACTTTCCAGATTTATCATGCCGGCACCGACGGTGACGTTGGTCAGGCGATCGACGACAATAAATGCGCCGGTGCTTCGATTCTTTTCATAACTGTCGATGCACACAGGCTGATCGACGCTGATTTCACACAAACCGATTTCATTGAGCTCAAGGCCGGGTGCGGGTTTCTCTTCCAGCGTGTTGACATCAATCTGGTATTTCACCGTATTGACACGGCCGCTGACGGTTTTGCTGCCCAGTTTAAAATCATAAAGCTTGCCTGGTAGCATGGCGGCATCAATCATCCACACCACTGTCGCATCAAACTCTTCAGTGATTGTGGGCAGGTTGTCGCGGTGCGCAATCAGGTCGCCGCGGCTGACGTCGATTTCATCTTCCAGCGTCAGAGTGATGGCCATTTCTGCATGGGCCAGCTCCAGCTCTTCGTCAAAGGTCACAATGGATTTGATACGGCTCTTCTTGCGCGAAGGCAGTACCATGATTTCATCGCCCTTGCGCACAACACCGGACGCAACCGTGCCGCAGAAGCCACGGAAATTGAGGTTGGGTCGATTGACATACTGCACGGGATAACGGAAATCGTCGTAGTTTCGGTCTTCCGCAATCTGTACATTTTCCAGCAACGACATCAGGGTCGGGCCGTCATACCACGCCATGTTGTCGCTGGGGTTGACCACGTTGTCGCCGTCGAGTGCGGACATCGGAATAAAGTGGAACTCAGCATCGCGCAGCTTTTCGCTGAACTTGAGGTAGTCCGCCTTGATTTTGCTGAACACATCTTCGCTGTATTCCATCAAATCCATCTTGTTGATGGCAACAACGATATGCCGGATGCCCAGCAGCGAGGTGATAAAACTGTGACGACGGGTCTGCACCTGTACGCCGTGGCGGGCATCTATCAGGATGATTGCCAGATCGCAGGTTGAGGCTCCGGTGGCCATGTTGCGTGTGTATTGCTCATGACCGGGGGTGTCGGCAATGATGAATTTGCGCTTTGCCGTTGAAAAATAACGATATGCCACATCAATGGTGATGCCCTGTTCGCGCTCTGCCTGCAGGCCGTCAACCAGCAGCGCCAGATCAAGTTTGCCGCCGGTGGTGCCGGATTTGACGCTGTCGGCTGTGATCGCGGCGAGTTGATCCTCATAAATCATTTTGGAGTCGTGCAGCAGACGTCCGATCAGGGTGCTCTTGCCATCGTCAACGCTGCCGCAGGTGAGCAGTCGCAGCATTTCCTTGCGTTCATGTTGTGCCAGGTAGGCGGTAATATCGGTGCTGATAAGCTCTGATTGGTGTGACATGTCAGAAGTACCCTTTGCGTTTCTTTTCTTCCATGGAGCCGGCCTGATCCGAATCGATCAGTCGTCCCTGGCGTTCGGAGCTGGTGGTCAGCAGCATTTCCTGAATAATGTCAGGCAGCGTGGTCGCAGTGGACTCCACCGCGCCGGTCAGTGGGTAGCAGCCCAGTGTGCGGAAGCGCACCATCTTGTGCTGGATATCGGTGCCGGGTGGAATCGGCATGCGGTCGTCGTCGACCATGATGTCAATGCCATCCATGTTGACCACCGGACGTTCTTTAGCAAAATACAGCGGTGAGATGTCGATATTGTTCAGGTAGATATACTGCCAGATATCCAGCTCGGTCCAGTTGGAGAGCGGAAACACGCGGATGCTTTCGCCGCGATTGACCTTGCCGTTGTAGATGTTCCACAGTTCCGGGCGCTGATTTTTCGGATCCCAGCGATGATTCTTATCGCGGAAGGAAAATACGCGCTCCTTGGCTCGGGATTTCTCCTCATCACGGCGACCGCCGCCAAAAGCGGCATCAAATTTGTGTTTGTCCAGTGCCTGTCGCAGGGCCTGTGTTTTCATCACGTCGGTATGTTTCTCGCTACCGTGTGTGAAGGGGCCAATGCCAGCATCAACACCTTCCTGATTGATATGCACAATCAGGTCCAGACCCAGCTTTTCCATCTGGGTGTCGCGGAATTCGATCATTTCGCGGAATTTCCAGGTGGTGTCGACATGCATCAATGGAAAGGGCAATCGGCCAGGATAGAATGCTTTCAGCGCCAGGTGCAGCATCACTGACGAGTCCTTGCCAATCGAGTACAGCATGACCGGGTTGCTGAACTCCGCCGCGACCTCTCTGATGATGTGTATGCTTTCTGCTTCCAGTTGTTTCAGGTGTGTCAGGTTGTAATCAGCCATGATGTTTGTGTACCGGGTGCTGCAGCACAGCCGTCTTAACGGTGCTGCGGAGGTTCTAAAGGGTTCGGGGTGAGTCAGTCTTCGTTGACGGCCTGCTTGTGGTCTCTGTTTTTGTCTGCACTCGTGTCCTTATCCGGACTGTTGCTCGCGTCCAGACCAAAGTTTTCCGCCAGCGCGCCAGATTGACCAGGAGCTTTTTTGGGGGCGTAATCTTTGGGCGCTTCGAGCTCGTCATCGTCCACATGGTAGAACATTGATTGTTCCGTTGCGGGCAGTAGTTTGCTGGCGACATCGCCTGTACAAAGATCCTGTGCGCCGCCTGCCAGGTGCTGATAGACATCGCGGTAGCTCTCGGTCATGTGCTGCACCAGTTCTGCCGTGGTATTAAAATGCTCACTGACATTCTCTCGATACTGAGCGTGATGACGCTGCAATTCCTGCACCCGTGCCTCCAGCTCGGAGACTTTGGCAGGATTGCTGCCGCTGATTCGCTTGGCAATAAGCAAACCCGCTACCAGGCCGACAGCCAGGCAAACGATACCGGTTAACCACAACATATTAAAACTCTTCCTTCGCTTGAATAGGCGCAAGTATAACGCGAATACGACCGGATGGCCTGACGCTATTCTAGCATGATGTCGCTCTCGTGTTGAATGACGGGTGTAGCGATAACATCGTCGGGCACTGAGCGCAGCCGGCGCGGGTATGTGTCCCGCTTCCTCCGGCCCCTTAAAGGAGGCTAGAATGCGGGGCTTTGAACACACGCCGGTGTTGCGACAATGACCCCCATACAACGATATCAGGATGACCTTGCCCGTGGTGTGCTGCAGCCCGATGCGGCACAGGCGCAGGCCTTTGTCCATGTGCAGCGCGTCTATGATGATGTGCTGGCGGCAGATCGGAGAGCCGGCAAAGGTTCGGCCCTGAGCCGGCTGCTGTCACCGGCAGGCTGGGGAGGGCTGTTTGGCGGAACAACGCCGCCGCTGGTTAAAGGCCTTTATTTCCATGGCGGTGTCGGACGCGGCAAAACCTACATCATGGATACGTTTTATGAATGTCTGCCTTTAGAGAACAAACACCGGACCCACTTTCACCGTTTCATGCAGATGGTGCATGGCCGCCTGACCGCACTCAAGGGTCAGAAAAATCCTCTGGAGCAGGTGGCTGCTGATATCGCTGACAGTGCGCGGGTATTGTGTTTTGATGAGTTTTTTGTCTCTGATATCGGCGATGCCATGATACTGGGTCGATTGCTGGAGCATTTACTGGAAGCGGGGGTGGTGCTGATTGCAACCTCCAACATCCATCCGGACGGGCTGTATGCCAATGGTCTGCAGCGCGAACGCTTTCTACCGGCAATCGCCCTGTTGCACAAGCATACCGAGATTGTTGAGCTGGAAGGCGGAACTGACTATCGCCTGCGGGCATTAAAGCAGGCCTGTCTTTACTTCTCGCCGCTGGGTGCCGAGGCTGAACAATCGCTGCAGTCGGCGTTCACCCGGCTGGCGCCGGAACATGCCGATGCCCAGATTGGCGGTGAAATCGGTGTGCTGGGCCGATCGCTGCCAGTCAGGCAGGTAGCTGATGACGTGGTCTGGTTTGATTTTGATGAGCTTTGTGATGGTGCTCGTAGTGCTTACGACTACATAGAGCTGGCCAAGGTGTACCATGCTGTGGTGCTGGGAAACGTGCCCCAGATGGATTCGGCGCAGGATGATGTCGCACGCCGATTTGTCAGTCTGGTCGATGAGCTGTATGATCGCCACGTGAAATTGATTTTGTCCGCCGCTGTGCCACTGCCTGATTTATACATCGGGCAGGGTTTGGCGTTTGTGTTTGAGCGCACCCGCAGTCGACTGCTGGAGATGCAGTCAGAAGATTATCTGGCCCGCGAACACCGCCCGTGATCAATTTAATACTTTCTATCCATAAAATGCTTGAATAATGACAGGCGCTTCGGTAGTATTCGCGCTCCCTGAAGATAATGCCCGTTCGGTGACGTTACATGAAGACTTTTAGTGCAAAACCACAGAATGTAGAACATAACTGGCTGCTCGTTGATGCAGAAGGCCAAACGCTTGGGCGTATGGCAACTGAAATCGCAAGCCGCCTGCGTGGAAAACACAAACCTGAGTACACGCCTCACGTGGATACCGGTGACTTTATTGTTGTGGTAAATGCTGAGAAGGTCCGGGTAACCGGCAAGAAAGCAAAAGACAAGATGTATTACAGCCACTCGGGATACCCGGGCGGTCTGAAGACTTTCAGCTTTGAAAAACTGATCGACCGCTCTCCGGAGCGCGTGCTCAAGCTGGCTGTGAAAGGCATGCTGCCGCGCACACCACTGGGTCGAGCGATGTTCAAGAAGCTCAAGGTTTATGCTGGTACTGAGCATCCTCACGCGGCCCAACAGCCGCAGGCACTGCAACTGTAAGAATTTACAAAGGATTTACGAGGCTCACTGAATTCCTATGTCAACAACTCAATACTACGGCACTGGCCGACGTAAAACAGCGACTGCTCGCGTGTTCATCACCAAAGGCAGTGGCAACATTTCGGTCAACCAGCGCACACTCGACGGTTTTTTCGGTCGTGAAGTTGCCCGCATGATTGTCCAGCAGCCGCTTGAGTTGCTGGAAATGTCAGGCAAGTTCGACATCAAGGTCACTGTGAAAGGTGGCGGTAGTTTTGGTCAGGCAGGTGCTATTCGCCACGGTCTGACCCGTGCTCTGATCGCGTATGACGAAGAGCTGCGGTCGCCGTTGCGTAAAGCTGGCTTTGTGACCCGTGATGCCCGTGAGGTTGAGCGTAAGAAGGTTGGTCTGCGTAAAGCTCGTAAGCGTCCTCAGTACTCCAAGCGTTGATTGGTCCGGGTGTTATCCCGGTCACATCAGCCCTTGATTCGCAAAAAAGCGCTGTTGCCGAGAGGCAGGCGCTTTTTTTGTTTTTATTTAAAAAATAAATTCCTTTTTGATTCAGGCGCTTAAGTGCAATGATAGTGATCGTGCGCTTGAAAAAAATCGTAAAATTGACTACCATTCTGCCCGTTTGCCGGTTTGCGCCTTTCAGCCAGTACTAAACATTGTCAGACAGCAGGGACTGCAGTTGTCGATCCGGAGCGCGTGTCAGCTCCTGAGACAAGAGGCCAGCATAATAATAAGCGCAGCAACGCAGCATTAGCAGATTTTTCGCCCACTCCGGCTCTGTGCCGGGGCAGGCACTACTCTTTTTTGTAGACGACAAAGCTCAGGAGAAAACACGGTGAGTGAAGACGGTACTGATTCTGGCCGCAGACGGTTTTTATTGGGTTCAACTTCGGTCGTAGGGGCTGCCGGTGTGGTAGGGGCAGTGGTCCCCTTCGTCGGCTCCTGGAACCCCAGCGCCAAAGCGCGCGCAGCGGGTGCGCCGGTCCGGGTGGACATCAGTCGTATCGAAGAGGGCTCCATACTGGGTCCTATTCCCGCCTGGCGCGGTCGACCCATTTTTGTAGTACGTCGTACCCAGGAAGCACTGGATGCACTGGCGACACTCGACTCGGATCTTCAGGATCCGAACTCGGAACAACCGGAACAGCCCGAGTACGCGGACAATCAGTACCGTTCGCGCAACCCTGAAGTCCTCGTGCTGATTGGTTTGTGTCCACACCTGTTCTGTTCACCGACGCCGCGCCTGGCGATCAGGCCTGAGCCGTTTGAACAGGACTGGAAGGGTGGTTTTTATTGTCCGTGTCACGGTTCCAAGTTCGACCTGGCGGGGCGTGTGTACATCGGCTCCCCGGCGTCGCGCAACATGGAAGTGCCTCCCCATTTCTTTGAATCCGACAATATCCTGGTGATTGGTGAAGACGGGGTGAGTGCATAATGAGCGATTCTAAAAAACAAGGCTTTATCGTTTCTTCCCTGGCAGGGTTACGTGACTGGACTGATGAGCGCCTGCCCATCGTTACCGCCTGGGAAAAGCATATGAGCAAGTACTATGCGCCCAAGAACTTCAACTTCTGGTATTTCTTTGGCGTGTTGTCCCTGGTCGTACTGGTTATTCAGCTGGTATCAGGTATTTTCCTGACCATGCATTACACCAACAGTGCTGAGAGTGCCTTTGCATCTGTTGAATACATCATGCGTGATGTGGAATTTGGCTGGTTGCTACGATACATCCACTCAACCGGGGCTTCGGCATTCTTTGTTGTGGTGTATTTGCACATGTTCCGTGGCCTGATGTACGGATCGTACAAAAAACCGCGTGAACTGATCTGGGTCTTTGGCATGGCCATCTATCTGGTGCTGATGATGGAAGGTTTCATGGGTTATGTACTGCCCTGGGGCCAGATGTCCTACTGGGGAGCCAATGTTATTGTGTCTCTGGTTGGTGCCATTCCGGTCATCGGCGAAGACCTTCTGATCTGGGTGCGCGGCGACTTCCTGATCTCCGGCGCAACCCTGAACCGTTTCTTTGCACTGCACGTCGTGGCTCTGCCTATTATCCTGATTGGTCTGGTGGTGCTGCATCTACTGGCCTTGCATGAAGTGGGTTCCAACAACCCTGATGGCATCGACATCAAGAAGAACAAAGGCCCGGACGGCAATCCTGTTGATGGCGTGCCATTCCATCCTTTCTACACCGTACATGACCTGGTAGGTATCACTGTCTTCCTGTTTGTGTTCTGTTTCGTGATTTTCTTTGCGCCGGAAATGGGTGGTTACTTCCTTGAGCCGCCAAATTTCCAGGAAGCCAACCCGCTGGTAACGCCTGAGCACGTTCCGCCGGTCTGGTACTTCACGCCGTTCTACTCAATGCTGCGCGCAGTGACTGTGCCTTTGTTTGGTATCGACGCGAAATTCTGGGGCATGATTGTCATGTTTGGCGCCATTGCCATTCTGTTCGTGCTGCCCTGGCTGGACCGCAGCGAAGTACGATCAATTCGTTACAAGGGCTGGTATAGCCGCGTAGCGCTGCTGATCTTTACCGCCAGCTTCCTGATTCTGGGTTATCTGGGCACACTGGGTACCAGTGCGCCGCGGATTGCGCTGGCTCAGTTCTGTACGGTGCTGTACTTCCTGTTCTTCTTCCTGATGCCCTGGTACACGAAGAAAGAAAAGACCTTTGTTGAGCCTCAGCGCGTAACAGGTCGCTGGATCAGCAACAAACAGCTGGCCATCACCCTGGCACTGCTGGCAGCCTTGATATTCCTGCCGCTGAAAGCAGTGGGCGCGGAAGTGACCGTGGACCTGGAGCCGGTAGACATGGATTTGCGTGATGAAGCGTCTCTGCAGCGCGGCTTTACGTCTTACATGAACTACTGCCATTCATGCCATTCTCTGCAGTACGCTCGTTATCAGCGTACTGCAGACGACCTGGGCATTCCGGTCGAACTGGTCATGGACAACCTGGTGTTTGGTGATGCGGCCATCGGTGATCTGATGGAAAACAACATGGATGCCGATGACAGCAATAACTGGTTTGGTAAAACACCACCTGACCTGACCCTGGCCGGTCGCCTTCATAGCCCGGCCTGGCTGTATGGTTACCTGCGCTCTTTCTACACAGATGAGAGTCGGGTATGGGGTGTTAACAATACTGTATTCCCGAACGTAGGCATGCCCAATGTACTGTATGACCTGCAGGGCGACGTGGTGTGTACCAACAATGCTGATGCGCCGGAAGACTGTGAGCTAAGCCATGTTGCAGGTACCGGGGAAATGACACCTGAAGAATTTGATGCATTTGTCTATGACATGGTCAACTTCCTCTACTACGTCGGCGAGCCTGTGCGACTCAAACGACAGGAAATTGGGGTCTATGTCCTGGGTTTCCTGGCTATTCTGTTTGTGTTAACGACACTGCTCAATCGTGAATATTGGCGGCGTATCCACTAAGGAGCGCCGTGCAGTGACAAGCGCGTGATGTAGCGATCAGGCTAATTCGATTTTTTGAGGTAAGGTTTATGGGTGTTGTAGCAAAGCGCTCCTCCATGACGTTTTATTCAGATGGCAGCTCCCAATACAGTCATCGGGTAAGAATTGTGCTGGCCGAGAAAGGGGTTACCGTTGAAACTGTCAATGTTGACCCGGCGAACACTCCAGAAGATCTGGCTTCGTTGAACCCCTATAACAGTCTGCCCACGCTGGTCGATCGTGATCTGGTGCTGTATGAAGCCAATATCATGATGGAATACCTTGATGAGCGCTTCCCGCATCCGCCTTTGTTCCCGGTTTATCCGGTGGCAAGGGCGCAGAGCCGCCTGTGGATGTATCGTATTCAGCGCGACTGGTGCCAGGTTGTTGATGATCTGATGGCCGGAAAAGGCACTGCCGCCCAGCAGGAAAAGATGAAAAAGGAATTGCGCGAGAGCCTGATTTCGATAGCCCCTATCTTCTCCGAAAAGCCGTTTTTCATGAGTGATGAGTTCACTATCGTTGATTGCTGTGTGACTCCCATTCTTTGGCGTTTGCCATCGCTGGGCATAGATCTGGGCAATCACAAATCCGTTCAGCCGCTGTTGCAGTACCGGGCGCGGCTGTTTTCCCGTGATTCAGTCAGAGCCAGTCTGTCGGATCAGGAAAAAGAGATGGTGTAAGTGTGAGCATGACCTCGAGTCGCCCGTATCTGTTGCGTGCTTTGTACGAGTGGATACTGGAAAATCAGTGTACCCCGTACATTGTAGTAAACGCATACGCCAATGACGTGATGGTGCCGCAGGAGTATGTCAAGGATGGGCAGATTATCCTGAATATTTCTCCGACAGCAGTACACGCGCTGGAGATGAATAACGAAGCGGTCAATTTCAGTGGCCGCTTTTCTGGTATACCAACGCCGGTTTATGTGCCCGTGACGGCGGTCATGGGTATTTACGCACGCGAGAACGGGCAGGGCATGGTGTTTGAGACGGAGAGCCCGAGTCCCGAGCCACCCCCCCCATCTGCACCGAAATCGGTAAAAAGCGATGGCAAAACTGACAAGCCGTCAGCTTCTGAATCCAAAAACCGGACCCGTCCGTCATTGCGAGTGGTAAAGTAAACAGACGGGTCAGCTACAGTTGCAGGGTGGGCCGATCATGCTGATCATGCTGGCTGCCCCACCCGTCTTACTTACTGATCCTTCCTCACAGATATTCGAAGACATTCACCACGCGCTGCACGCCACCTACGCTGCGCGCCAGTTGTGTGGCCCGGTTGCCCTCATTTCGATCCACGATGCCCATCAGATAAACCGTGCCGTTGTTTGCCACGACCCGCATCCGATTGGCATTGATGCCATCGTTGGCGGTCAGCTGGGTACGCACTTTGGTGGCGAGCCAGGTGTCATTGCCCCGTGAAAGCAGGCTGCGGCGCCCGGCCACTTCCATTTCGTTGTGCACCCGACGCACATGAACGCTGGCTTCAGAGGCGATCTGGGTCGCTTCGTTCTTGAGGTTGTCTGATTGTACCTGGCCGACCAGCAGGACCACGCCGTTGTGACTGACCACGTCAAAACTGGCGTCACGGAACGCTTCATTCTGGGACCGCATGTTCACCGTTACTTTGGTTTCGATGGATTCATCTTCCACCACGGTGCCGGCTGTGCGCAGATAAGGGTCTTCCCGGATACCGTCTTCGCCCGTGGTTTCAGTGAGAACGGTAGTACACGCTGTGGTGCTCAACAGCAACGCAATAATCGATAGTCGTTTGATGCTCACAACTCTTCTCCAAAAATATCAATGTCGATCAGATCACACAAACAATGAATAAGGACCAGGTGAACTTCCTGGCTTCGGTAAGTGATACGGGCTGGTACCCGTATTTCCAAATCTTCGTCCTGCAGCATCTCTGCCAGGTTGCTACTGTCATCGCTGCTCAGCAACACCACGGCAATGTCGCGATCATACGCAGCTGTCATGGCTTCGCGCAAGTTTGCGCTGCTTTTGCCTGCCGCCATCACAAAAAGTATATCGGGAGGTTGGGCAAGGGCACGGATTTGCTGGGCATAACCTGTTTTATATTGCTGATCGGTAGCGATGATCGACAGGCATACGGCGTCAGCAGACAACGCCAGGGCGGGTAGCCCGGGTCTTTCCCGGTCAAAACGATTGATGAACAGGGCGGACATGTATTGTGCAAAGGCTGCAGACCCACCGTTACCGCAGATCATTATCTTGCCGCCCTGAACCAGTGCGGTGGCCATTCGATTAGCGGCGGCGCACAACACATCCGCCTGGGTCGCCAGGGTTTCGCGCAGCGTCGCAATATTATGCTGCATGTGTTGTTGTACGCGTTGTTGCGGTTCCATGATGACATCCGGTACAGATAAGTACCTGCAGTTTACTGCAAAGCGCCGGGCTTGTGTTGACTGTAAGATGTGATCAGTAATGTTGTTGGATGGCGTCTTTTATCCATCTGAACTCTGGGGCGTCGAGCGCGTTGCCATGACTGATGCCAAGCACATCAATCCGGCAGGCCACTTTATCGGTAAGTCCACGGTATTTGAGGTAGAGCGCAGCGCTGCGCAGCAGCTTTTTCTGTTTGCGGGAATCCACGCTGGTCACCGGGTCCAGAAAGTCGGCGCGGGTTCGGTAGCGCACTTCCACAAAGACCAGCGTATCGCCGTCCTTCATGATCAGATCGATTTCGCCGACACGGCAATTGAAATTGCTTTCCAGCAGTACCAGGCCTTGTTGTGACAGGTAGTCGGCCGCACAGGCTTCCTGTGCCAATCCGGTTTCGCGCCGTTTGCCGGGAGCAACGGGGTTTGGTTTTCCATTCATGCGCAGATGTCCTTTTCTGCCGGTGTATGGTTAAGTCTGCCGATGCACGCTTATGGGTTGCCTCCTGGGTTGTCAGGGATGCCGGAAGAGGCAATGTCAGGGTTGAGTACGGAGATACTGCCCTCTACGAACTGTGCCCCGATCAGCTCACGCATGATGCTGCCATCCTCGCGCATAGACAGAACACCGGTTGCGCCCTGCAGGCGGATACCAGGAAAGTTTTCGAGCTGCGAAATGCGCGCATAGAGTCGGAAGCTGTCAATACCCATCGCGCGCAATCGTTGCACCGGGCCGGTAGCCTGCGACCATACGGCAGCAGTGCTGGCGCGCAAGGGGTCGTCATTGCCGAGCACCCAGGGTGCATCAACAAAGGTGATGCCATTGAGGTCCCGGTTGCCGGTTGCATCAGTGCGACCATCGTAGATCGCCGGCATGGCGTAGACCGGCACGTCCCCGACAAAGTGGAATGCCATGGTGGGTTTCAACTGACGGCCTTCTGCCGGATTGGCGAGCATGAAGATGAAATCGATGTCCTGACGTCGTCTTGGCGTAAACTCAATGCTGTTGCGGGGCAGGACTTCCCGCAGCCGCTGTGCTCTGGCTTCGCTGGTATCAATGTTCATCATTTGCCGGATGATGTCCGAATAGCCTGATGCACTGGCGAAACTGGCCTGGCTGGCAACCTGGCCGCCCAGCGCCAGCCAGTATTCAACGAATCCGTCCTGTATCCGGCGATAATCCTCGCCGGCAGGTGTCAGCACGGCGGCATTGCGGTGACCTGCCTGCCATGCCATGCGAGCCGCCTGGCGAATTTCATCTTCGGGGGCCAGACCGAACTGATAAAACCCCGTCGGGCTGATGCGCCAGTCATCGCCATAGTTCAGTGCCAGCGTGGGGATCGGTAACTGAGGCATGCTCTGCAGTTGTCTGACGGATTCCTTGAGCAGTGGTCCGATGACCATGTCGACGCCAAGTTCTACAGCCTGCTGATATAGATTGGTGATGTCGCGGACGCCAGTGGTGTCGATGACTTCAACTTCCGGAACATCCTGATTTTGACTGACAGCATTGTAGTAGGCCGCCATAAAGCCTTCATGAACTGCTTGTCCGGCTGCGTCACCCAGCGGCAGCATCAGCGCTATATGTTGCGGGCGATTGTTGAGAATTTCCACAACAAAGTCCAGCGCCTCAGGTAGCACCGCAGCGGCTGTGTGCCGGTTCCAGCGATTCTGCCAACGGGTGATGGCAGCAACCTGCCGTTCGATATTGTTCTGTTCGCTGTTGACGACATTGATCAGTTCCAGCCAGCCGCGCAGCTCGTAGGAATCAACCAGAGCGGACTGCATGCTGAGACTGCCAGCGGGCGCGGCGGTGAGAATCTGCCAGATGCGATTATTGTTGTCAGCGATCTGGTCCGGCCGGGTCAGCGTGTCTGCCAATTGTGTATGCTCGCGCGCAGCTGCCAGATACTGCTCCAGCTCAATGTAGGCTTCTGCGCGCAACTCAAACAGCGCACGTTGTGAGTCGGCCGGGAGCGCCGACACACGCTCCAGCAGATCCGTGTTTGCAAAGGTCAGTGCGTCACGTGCGTCGTTACGGGCAAGCGCCAGTTCCGCCTTTTGTCGGGTTGCTTCGAAGACCAGTTCGGCGGAAAGGTCATCGTTGATCACGACATTGGCCAGGATCGCGGCTGCGTTGTCAGTGTCTCCGGCAGCCAGCGCGATCGCGCTGGCCTGCAGGGTATAATCTTCTGCCAGCGGGGAGTCTGCGTCTGCCGCCAGTGCCAGCAGGTCATTGACCGTGCGTGTGCGATCGGTTGTCACGCTGACATTGCCTTGATCTGCTCTGTTTGTATTACGCACGTCCGGAGCGGAGCTGCCGCAATAACTCAACACGAGGGCCATGCCCGTCAGGAATACATACCGGCTAATGTTTTTCACGGGTCTCACAAACCTCACATGTCGTACGTGACTCACATGTCTCACATGATTCGCAAATTGAACGTTCTGGTTTGAGCTCGGTGGTCTGAACTCGTTATTCTATTGTAGATCATAGCAGGCGGCTTATGTTGTTGCGACTGCGAACAAACCGGTATCATGCTGTTCCATTCAGGTACATCGACAAAGCCGCGGCCGGGCCCACGACATGACTCAGACCTTTACCGACACTTCGATTGTTCGTCCAGCGCTCTATGTTGTGGCGACTCCCATCGGCAACCTGGGAGACCTGAGTCAGCGCGCCGTTGATACGCTCAAGGGAGTTGACCTGATTGCTGCTGAGGACACCCGGCACAGCGCGCGCCTGATGCAGCATTTTGCGATTGCGACAAGGCTGGTTTCGTATCATGAGCACAGCGGTGCTGCGCGCGAAGACGGAATATTGCGCGCGCTGGGCGAAGGCAAGGCCGTTGCGCTTATTTCCGATGCCGGTACGCCACTGATATCGGATCCCGGCTACGGGCTTGTTGTGCGCGTGCGTGCGGCCTCATACCCGGTGGTGCCGGTGCCCGGCGCCAGTGCCATTACCGCCGCCATCAGTGCCGCAGGTCTGCCCAGTGATCGCTTCTGTTTCGAAGGGTTTCCACCGCACAAAGCCGCTGGTCGTCGCCAGATGTATGAAGCCCTGGCTGATGACCAGCGCACGCTGGTGTTTTATGAATCCCCACACCGTATCAGCGACTCAGTGGCGGATATGGCGCAGGCCTTTGGCGGTGACAGGCAGGCGGTGATCTGTCGGGAGCTTACCAAGACCTGGGAAACTATTCACGGTGACTCGCTGGCAGGTCTGTGTGAGTGGTTGCAGCAGGATGACAACAACCGCCGTGGCGAGTTTGTGGTGGTGGTGCACGGCGCGGCCAAAGCGGCGCCGCAGATCTTGAGTGCCGAGGCTGAACGTACATTAAAAATTCTGTTGCGCGAACTGCCGCTAAAAACGGCGGCAGCATTGGCCGCCGAGATTACCGGCAATAAAAAGAATGCGCTATACAAACGCGGGCTGGAACTGGCAGAGGACGCTGGCTGACCGCTGATATCCCCGGGGATGTCAGGGCTTGCGAACCCAGCGACCATCAGCGTCCTGCACAAAATGACCTGAACGCGTGGCTTCCACTGCGCGCGCGTATGCAAGCTGTGCAACCGCATTGACCGAGATGTCATTGTCCCGGGCAATCTGCTGGTAGCGCTCCCGTCGCTGGCGATTCACTTCATTGACCAGCTCTGTCAGTGCCTGTGAGGCATCCGGCTGTACCAGCCCGATATAACCATCTCTTTTTTCGCCGATCAGGCCGTCTGCTTTGGCCTGGTCCAGCGTCTGCGCCGTTGCCAGGCTGGCGAGCAGCAGAAACGTGATGGCAAACGCTCTGGTGAAAAACTTTATGCCAGTATTGTGCTTCATATCCGTGTCCTCAATTTGCGCTTGGTGGGCGCCTGGCGGCGTCAGAACAATCCGCTGTCGGCGGAAAAAATGTCATCCAGTTCCCGGTCAACCCTGACGCGAATTTCGTGCTCAATGCGTACGTTCAGGTTAATGGTAATGGGCTCGGTTGGCGCTTCCACCCGGACTGTTGGCGTGCAGCCGATCATGCCTGCGAGCATGACCGGCAATGCCAGTGCCAGGCCGGGCAATGTCAGCGTGCGGTGCGGTCTGGGGGCGGTGAGTGTTCTGCGACTTGCCATGATACTCAACTCTACTCAATTGGGTTGATGACTTGAATCAGCAACGGGTTTGCGATTGTCGTTAGCGTCACTATAACAGAATGCGCTGAATAACGGCTTAACGTGTCTGGCTTTTGCAGACAGCGTTGAGCATGGCCGGACATGATCGGGTTTTAGCCAGCGGCGTGTTCAGGGACTGGTCTCTGTGCGCCGCGCATCCAGTCGCGACTGGACACTGTCGCTGACCGAGCGGGCGGCCTGCAGACTTTGCAGCAGGGCCGGAACATTGTCATTGATATTCAGATTAAGATTGATGCGCTGACCGCCATTGAGAGCCGGGCTGACGCCTTCCATGCGAATCGACAGGTCGAGTTCGCCGCTCGGTTGGCCGCCTGGTTGATAGTCGATCTGAGTCTCCATCAGGTTGTATCGATAGTGTTCCAGGGCCTGGTTTACCAGAGTCAGGTTCTGGTTAGAGTTAGCGCCTGCTCCGCCGATGCCCGCGTGGTATCGTATGGAGCCGCCCGGCGGCAGCGCTGCCAGCGTACCGCCGCTAATGCTGGGGCTCAGACCCTGCAGGCGTACCGGCAATTCGCCGCTGACCAGCCCGGTGGCGCTGACCCCCTCGTATGCGCTCAGCGCAAGTATCTGACTCAGATCAATTCGGTCCAGTTCAACGATGAAGCGACTGTCATTGTCCTGCAGGCGGTAGTTCAGTTGATTGCTGCTGACCGTGCCGCCGAACACGGCGACGCTGGCGTCAGTCAGTACAACTGATCCGCTTTCCGAGTCGATGCGGTAGTTGCTGCTCAGGTCGGTGAGTTCCAGACCGACGTCCAGCGATGCCAGCATGAATGATGCGCTGCGGGTGCTGCGCAGGCGCCACGCGGGCAGCAATTCGGCGGCAAAGTCGGTGCTCAGGCGCAGGAAGGCGATTTCATTCAGGTAGCCACTTAGCTCGTTCAACGTCACCTGCACAGTGCCCGTGACGACGGTATCGGATGCGTCGGGCTGCCAGTCAAGTTGTGTCAGTGCGCTGACGGACCCCGCGACAATGTCGGCCTGTAAGGGTAGTGGTGTCCACAAATCGGACAGTTTGTTGGTGTTGTTGTCAAATTCGATGCCTGGAACCTCAAGCGTGCCGCTCCCCGCACCTGTGGCGACACTGTGACGCAGGTCATTGGTCAGTATACGCTGGTCATTCTTCAGGGTATGACCGGTCAGCCGAAGGTTTTCCTGCTCCCAGGTGAGGTGCTGACGCGATTGCATTGATCCGAGATCGACGCCTGTCGCATCAGTGTAGGGTTCAGAGAGCGTCATTTCCGCGTGAGCAGTAACAGCGGCAGCATCAAAGCGCCCGGATGACAGTGTTTGAGACAGGTTCAGACGTGCAATGCTGATGACAACACCGCTGAGTGAGTCGGCGGCACGAATCTCGGGTAATGTCAGGGTTGATGACCGGTTCGCTATTTGCAGAGTGTTTGTGGTTGCCTCAAGTGTGACCTCGACAGGGGAGCCGGACTCAAAGGTGATTCGTTGCAGGTCGATGTTGTCAGGGGCATTGCCAACCTGCAGAGAGTTCAGGCTAATCCCGGTGTCGGCGCTGAGGCGACACTGGCTAAGCCGGCAGTCAATGTCGAGCGAACGCAAGGTGGCAGAAAAACCTTTGAGCCCGATCTCACCCATGGTGAGCTCATTGGCAGTGACTTGTAATAGATCGATTCTGAGGCTGTTGAAAGGTACAGAATTTATTATGTCGCTCGCCAGCGCGGACGAATTGCTATCTGTGCCAGAGCTTATTGAGGGCTGGCTGATGTTGCCGGCGGTGGTCGCTGACGGTAGTGCCGGGATGTTGATCTCGGCGGCGGCGATTGCAACGCTGTCGAGTCGACCCCGGAGCAGCCCGGTGGCGCTATAATCTATTTGCAGGTCCTGCAGTATCTGTTGCGAATTGCTGGCCTGGTGTCGCAGGACCACGCGCCCCGCCTGCAGCGAGGAGGCCGACAATTGCAGATCCTGCAGCATCTCAAGGCGCAGGTTGTAGGGCTGTAGTGTCGTATTGACCAGTTCGATTGCCACAGAAACCCGGTGTTGATAGGCGTAACCGACCAGGCCCGCTGTAATCAGTGCCAATACGGCCAGTGACACAAGCCAGCGCCGGTGTCTGGGGGGGCGTAGTTGATGTGATTTTGCAGGCTGTGTGTCCATGCCGGCAGTTTGACATGACCGGTGGGGATAAATCACTTGTCTTTGCAGCCAGCCTCGCTTAATCTTGCCGCCGAGTCGGCCAGGCAGTCGCTGCCAGATCTGCGTCTATTACCGTTCAGACGGTGAATGAGGCACCTGGTGGAGGAAAGTCCGGGCTCCACAGAGCAGAACGCCAGGTAACGCCTGGGAGGCGAAAGCCTACGGAAAGTGCAGCAGAGAGTAGACCGCCAACCCCGGCTCAGGCCGGGCGGTAAGGGTGAAAGGGTGCGGTAAGAGCGCACCGCGCGACTGGTAACAGATCGTGGCACGGTAAACCCCGTTCGGAGCAAGGCCAAATAGGGATCCAATGGTGCGGCTCGCACTGGATTCGGGTAGGCTGCTTGAGGCCAGTAGTGATGCTGGTCCCAGATGAATGACTGTCCCCGACAGAACCCGGCTTATCGGCCGACTCGATTATTTTGATTTTTCCCGTCACGGGAGAATCTGCAGTTGGCGCCGCACGGCCGCCAAGGCCTGAAGGCAGACTTTTTGACTCGGCGGTCACATCCTGAACCGCCAGTCGCATCACCTTTCTTATAAATCACTTTAAGTAATTTTCTTACCTTGCTGATAACTATTTCGTTTGTCAGCGCACTTCGTTTGCTTTCTCAAGATTGAGCAATTTTCCCTGTAATTTCAGGCGCTTTAGGTGCTGAAAAAGTGCAAATAGTGCTTGCGCTTGCTTATGCCTGTGCATATAGTGTCGCAAAGTGGCGTGAAGTGGATATATATGCACTAAAGTGGGTTTGAGGGTGGCGACAGTGGTAAGTCGGGCCCAATACTCCGGAGCAGCAACGTGTTCAGAGGTGTCAATACAATCAATCTCGATGCAAAAGGGCGCATGGCCATGCCGGCGCGTTATCGAGAGCTATTGACTGAAAAATATGGCGGTCGCCTGGTGGCGACGGTCGATTTTACGGGCCGTTGTCTGTTGCTGTACCCCATTGACGAGTGGGAGGTGATTCAACAGAAGGTTGAGAGTCTGTCCAGTTTTGATGAGGCCAGTCGTCGCGTTCAGCGCATGCTGATTGGTCACGCGCATGATCTGGAGATGGACGGCAGTGGTCGTCTGTTGTTGCCACAGATTCTGCGAACACGCGCGCAGCTGGACAAGCACCTGGCGCTGGTTGGTCAAGGGATGAAATTTGAGATCTGGAGTGAAGAGAACTGGAACGAACAGGCAGACAGCTGGTTCGCCGGTACAGCAGGCGAGGCGGAGTTGCCGCCAGCATTGTTGAGTCTGTCGCTGTAAGTTTGTTGTTACTTGAAAAGAACAGGGCGTCAGTCTTCTCGGAACGGAGCGTTATGGCTACACAGGCTCATGAAAAGCAATCTCATGAAACAGTCATGCTGCACCCGGCTGTGGATGCGCTGCTGACCGACCCGGCTGGTCTGTATGTCGACGGCACATTCGGCCGTGGCGGCCACTCTCGTCTTATTCTGCAGCGACTCGCCGGGACCGGAACGCTACTGGGAATTGACAAGGATCCGCTGGCGATTGATGCCGGCAGGAAACTGATGCAAGAGGATAAGCGGTTCACCATTCGGCAGGGTGCCTTTGATGAACTTGATGTGATGCTTGCCGACACGCAGTCCGTTGGTAATGTGGATGGTGTGTTGCTGGATCTGGGCGTGTCGTCGCCTCAACTTGATCAGGCAGAGCGTGGCTTCAGCTTTACCCAGGATGGGCCGCTGGACATGCGCATGAACCCACGGGCTGGTATCAGTGCGGCTGAGTGGCTTGCCAGTGCTGCCGAACAGGATATTGCGGATGTCATCTATCGCTATGGCGAAGACCGATTCTCGCGACGTATAGCTCGTGCCATTGTAAAGGAGCGCGACGTGGCGCCAATACAGCGAACGCTGCAATTGGCTGAAATCGTGAAGCAGGCCAATCCCGCATGGGAAAAGCACAAGCATCCCGCAACACGCGCTTTTCAGGCAATCCGCATACACATTAACGATGAGCTGGTGTCGCTTGAAAAGGTATTGGACAAGGCGCTGTCTGCGCTTAAGCCGGGAGGCCGGCTGGTAGTGATCAGCTTTCACTCACTGGAGGATCGGCTGGTCAAACAATTCATTCAGAAGCAAAGCAAAGGGGACGATTTCCCCAGAGACCTGCCAGTCACCGTGTCGGCATTGAGTCCAAAACTGATCAAGGTAGGCAAGGCGGTGAAGCCGACGGAACAGGAGATAAGACATAACCCGAGGGCGCGAAGCGCTGTGATGCGGGTAGCGGAAAAACCGGCCTGACTATCAGTTGAACAATAGTCAAACAAAGGCCAGATGCAGGAAAATTTATAACAGACAAGAAGTCATGATGAAGACAGAGCGCAGCAAAGACGAATCAGTAACACCGGCAGAATCAAGGGTGACTGAGACACCTGTGTCTGTTGTTGCCTGGCTGCAGTTGTTCAGTTCACGCTACCTGGGACTGATGATTCTGTTCGCGGCAGTCATGGTGTCGGCACTGGCGGTGGTCAATACCAGTTTCAAAAGTCGAACAGTATTTTACGAGTTACAGAAGCTGCGCGCTGAGAGTAACGAGCTTGATGTGCAGCGGGGACAGTTGCTGATCGAGCAAAGCACCTTCGGATTGGAGGGGCGCATAGAGCAAAAAGCCATGGAGGAGCTTGAGATGACGTTGCCGGACTGGTCAAGAATAATAATGGTGCGCCATGACTGATATGCACTCACAAAAGCGGTTTGGTGGCTGGCGCTTGTCGCTGGTCTGGTTTGCACTTGCACTGGCGGTTTTGGCCTTGCTGTGGAAATTGCTTACGCTGCTGCTGGTTGATCGTGATTTTCTGCAGGGACAGGGCGATGCCCGCACGATCCGGGTTGAGCCACTGGTGGCACATCGGGGCATGATTACCGATCGCAATGGCGAACCATTGGCAATCAGCACACCCGTTAAGTCGATCTGGGTGAATCCGCGCGAAATTGCAGGTGATCAGTCAGTTGTTCGTCGCCTGGCCCGATCCCTGCAGTTAAATGAAGACAGTCTTGTAGCCTCCGTGGAAGCCAATGCAGAGCGTGAATTCCTGTATGTGCGTCGGCGCATGCCTCCGGCTGAAGCCAATGCTGTGTTGGCGATGTCATTGCCGGGGGTTTACTCGCGTCAGGAGTATCAGCGCTATTACCCGCAAGGCGAAGTAACTGCTCACGTTCTCGGGTTCAGCAATGTCGATGATATTGGCCAGGAAGGTCTTGAGTTGGCGTTTGATGACTGGCTCAAAGGCGTGCCCGGACGTCAACAGGTCATCAAGGATCGACGTGGCCGCATCATTCGGGAGCTCGAAACCATCCAGACGGCTCAACCGGGCAACACACTGGCGTTGAGCATCGACTTCCGTATCCAGAATCTGGCCTACAAAGAGCTGAAGGCAGAGTTTGTGCACCGTGATGCCCGTGCTGCGTCAGCGGTTGTTCTTGACGTCAAGACCGGCGAAGTCCTGGCCATGGTCAATCAACCTTCCTTTAACCCGCACAATCGCTCAGGCCTGACAGATTTTGGTGCATTGCGAAACCGTTCAGTGACTGATCTGTTTGAGCCCGGGTCGACGTTAAAACCCTTTACTGCGATCGCTGCATTGGAATCAGGTCTGTATGACCGGAATACGATAATCAGCACTCATCCGGGCCGGATGCGCGTGGGCCGGGATGTGGTGCAGGACCGCGGACAGAACTTTGGTGACGTAACGCTGCAGGGCATGCTGGTGAACTCCAGCAACATCGCATCCGCCAAAATCGCGCTGGCAGTAGGCCATGAGGCATTACGTGATGTTCTGTTGCGCGTCGGGTTCGGTGAAAACCCCGCCAGTGGTTTCCCGGGAGAACGCGCCGGCGTAATGCCCAATCACCGGATCTGGCACGATATCGAACTGGCGACATTGTCATTTGGTTACGGTATGTCCACTTCCGCACTGCAATTGGCGCAGGCCTATTCTGTTATTGCCAACAAGGGGTTGCGGGTACCGGTAACACTGCTCAAGGACGGAAATGAGATGGCGGGGGCGAGTGAGCCACAGCGTGTCATCGATGCCAATGTTGCGGGGCAGGTTCAGAGCATGCTCGAAGCTGTCGTTGACCCGGCACAGGGTGGGTTTGATGGCGCCAGTGTTCCCTTTTACAGTATTGCTGGCAAAACCGGGACCGCCCGTGTCGTTGGTGCCAGTGGCTATGAGGCCAACCTTCATAACTCGATGTTTGCTGGCTACGCCCCGGCAGATGATCCGAGAATAGTCGTCATTATTGTGGTTAACGAGCCGAAGGGTGCTCAGCATTATGGCAGTCAGGTCGCCGCCCCAGTGTTCTCCCGAATTGCATCCGGGGCCATGCGCCTGCTTGAGGTGACGCCGAACGCAATTGATCCATCACGCATTATGACTCTGAGCGCGAGGTGAGAACTGTGAACACCGCCCGACAGACAGCTGCCGAGATGCCATTGACGCATTTGCTTGAGAGTCTCTCGCTTGATGGCGAGAGTCTGCAGGCATGTGATGGCATTTCCATTCGGGGCATGACCCTGGACAGTCGCAAGGCCAGCCCGGGAGACCTGTTTGTGGCGTTGTTCGGCAAGAATCACGATGCTCGCGACTATATTGATCTGGCGGTGCAACGCGGCGCCACGGCTGTGCTGGCCGATGCGAGCGGTGACTGGAAAGGGTGTCGCTGGGTTGGCAACGTGCCCGTTATCACAGTTGACAGTTTGCGCGTGAAGTTAGGTGCTATCGCGGCGCATTTCTATGCCCATCCATCTGAGCAATTGCCAGTTGTGGGCGTCACCGGCACCAATGGCAAAACCAGCTGTACTCAGTTTGTTGGTCAATTGCTGTCAGGCCTGGATCATCGCTGCGGTATCGTCGGAACGCTGGGTTATGGTGTGTTCCCGTCGCTGGAGGATACCGGTTTCACGACGCCTGATTCAATCGTATTGCAGGCAGCGTTAGCCGACGTTCTGCATCAGCGCGCGTCCTGTGTTGCTCTTGAGGTGTCGTCACAAGGTTTACATCAGCACCGATTAAATGGTGTCCGTTTCCATAGCGCCATTTTCACCAACCTGACGCGAGACCACCTCGACTATCACGGCAGCATGGCCGCGTATGCTGGCGCCAAGCGCCGACTCTTCGAACATGATGCTCTCAACGTGGGCATTGTTAATGCTGATGACAGTTATGCTGCCTGCATGCTGAATGCGCTGCCGCGATCAGCACAAAGCCTCACCTATAGCTTGAGTGACAGCCGGGCTGATGTATATGCCCGTGAGTTGAGTTTTGAATCCGATGGTTATCGCGCGCGTGTGCATACCCCCTGGGGTGAAGGCGACATCCGTGGCCGTCTGCTGGGTTCGTTCAATTTCAGCAATGTCCTGGCCGCCATAACAGCGGTGATGACATTGCCCTGGGAAACGGACCTGTCGGTCGTGCTGGCGCAGGCGGAACGTTTGAAGCCGGTTAGCGGTCGCATGGAACTGCTTGGCGATTCGGCCTCGGATGTCACTGCCGTTGTTGATTACGCGCATACGCCTGATGGTTTGCGCTCGGCGCTGAAAGCCATTCATGAACACGTGGATGGGCGTATCTGGTGTGTGTTTGGTTGTGGTGGCAACCGAGATCAGGGCAAACGTCCACTGATGGCCGAAGTCGCTGAAGAGCTGGCTGATTTTGTGGTGCTGACGGATGACAATCCACGTAATGAAAATCCCGACGACATCATTCGCCAGATACTGCTGGGCTTTGATCAGCGCGACAGTGTCCATGTCGAACGTGACCGAGCCAGTGCAATTGCCTATGCAATCTCTTCTGCAGCCCCTGGTGACATCGTGCTGGTTGCTGGCAAGGGGCATGAGAGTTATCAGGATATTTGTGGTCAGCGCATGGCGTTCAGTGACATTGCCCAGGTTCGTCTGGCGTTGCAGAAGCGCTCAGCGGCAGCAGACAGCGGGGTGCAGTCATGATAGGCACCATGAGCATCAGCGCCGTGAGTGAATATATGCCCGCCGCACTGGTAGGTAAGGATGTTTCGTTCTCGCGTGTCTGCACCGATTCCAGACAACTGGCAGCAGGTGACCTTTTTGTCGCCCTGAACGGTGAAAACTTTGATGGCAACCGTTTCGTGGCGCAGGTGGCCGAAAAGCACGCAGCGGCAGCCATTGTCAGCGAGGCGCAGGACGTGGCGATTCCGCAACTGGTCGTGGCCGACACAGCTGAAGCACTGGGCTGGCTGGGGCACATCAATCGTAAGCGCTCGCGTGCAAATATTGTTGCCATCACCGGCAGCCAGGGCAAAACGTCAGTCAAGGAAATCACTGGTTCGATTTTGTCACAGCAGTTCAATGTTCTGGTTACGCGCGGCAACCTGAACAATAACATCGGGGCGCCGTTGATGCTGCTTGAGCTTGAGGAGCAGCATCAGCAGGCGGTGATCGAGCTTGGCGCCAACGCCGGTGGTGAAATCGCCTGGACAGCAAAAATCACTGACCCGCATATCGTGCTTATCAACAATGCTGCCGAGACTCACCTGGAAGGCTTCGGCAGCCTGGCCGGTGTTGTCCAGGCTAAAGGTGAAATCATCGACTCTGCGCCATCCACACATACGGTGGTGCTGAATGCCGACGACCCGAACACCCGTCAGTGGCAAGAACGCGCCGGCAGACGACGATGCGTTACCTTTGCTCTGGATGCCAGTGCAGACTATCGGGCGGTGAACCTGACGTTGACAGCCAATGGCACACGATTCGATATCGAATCTGCGCGCGGCCGGATTGCGTGTTTTCTGCCGCTGCCCGGGCGCCACAATGTTGCCAATGCGCTGGCTGCGGCTGCCCTCTGTCTTGAGGCAGGAGCAACACCTGCCAGTATCTATGATGGGCTCGCCCGCGTCGTCGCAGTGCCTGGTCGCTTGTGTCCGGTGGATGGCATTAATAACAGTCGCCTGCTGGATGACAGTTACAACGCCAGCCCTTCTTCGTTCAGGGCGGCGATTGATGTGGTGGCTGCCATCAATGCAGGTAGCCAGGTGCGTCGAGTGCTGATCATGGGTGACATGGCTGAACTGGGTTCGCTGACCGTGAAGGCGCATCGGGACGTGGGACTTTACGCAGACGCATGTGGTTTCGACGAGCTCTGGAGTACCGGTGGCTGCAGTGAGCTGGCAAGCGAGTCGTTTGGTGAGGGCGGTCGTCATTTTGATGACAAAGATGAACTGATTAATTTTGCCGTGGATAACATGAGTGCGAATCACATTGTGCTGGTCAAGGGTTCGCGAAGTGCGGGCATGGATGATGTCGTACAGGCACTGCGCAACAAGGAGAGGATCTGATGTTGGTTCTGCTGGCTGATTATCTGATACAGATCGACCCGGGTTTCGCCGTGATTCAGTACATTACAGTGCGCGGCATTATGGGCATTCTGACTGCGTTGATTATCTCGCTCCTGATCGGCCCCTGGATGATTCGGCGTCTGAATTATCACCAGATCGGGCAGGTGGTCCGAACGGACGGGCCACAAAGTCATTTTAGCAAGGCGGGCACGCCGACCATGGGCGGCGCGCTGATTCTTGTCAGTATCGTGTTCAGTACGCTGATCTGGGCGGATCTGCGCAACCCATACGTCTGGGTAACCATGCTGGTGACTGTGTTATTTGGCGCTATTGGTTGGGTTGATGATTATCGAAAAGTCTTTCGCAAAGATCCTAAAGGGCTGCCGGCGAAGTGGAAGTATTTCTGGCAATCAGTGATTGGCCTGGGCGCTGCGCTGTTTCTTTACTACACCGCGACGGATCCGGTTCAGACGGCTTACATTGTCCCTTTCTTTAAAGATGTGTCGATCGAGACAGGATTGTTATTTGTTGTGATCAGCTATTTTGTCATTGTTGGCAGCAGCAATGCCGTCAACCTGACAGATGGTCTGGACGGCCTGGCAATTTTGCCTACCGTGATGGTAGGCGGTGCACTGGGCATTATCGCCTATCTGGCCGGACATGCTGAGTTCTCGGTGTATCTGAATATTCCGACAGTCACCGGAGCCGGAGAGCTGGTCATCTTCTGTGGCGCGTTGCTGGGGGCCGGGCTTGGATTTCTATGGTTCAACACCTATCCGGCGCAGGTTTTTATGGGCGATGTCGGCGCGCTGGCGCTTGGTGCCGCTCTGGGCATCGTCGCTGTGATTTCCCGACACGAAATCGTGCTTTTCATCATGGGTGGCATTTTTGTCATGGAGACTGTTTCTGTCATTTTGCAGGTGGCTTCTTTCAAACTTACCGGGAAACGGATTTTTCGCATGGCGCCATTGCATCACCATTTTGAATTAAAGGGTTGGCCGGAGCCTCGTGTAATCGTCCGTTTCTGGATCATTACAGTCATGCTGGTGCTGTTCGGGTTGGCAACGTTGAAACTCAGGTAACAGGTATAACAGGTTTTTTTGGTAACGGAGAGGCGTCGATGACGCAGGCAATGAATAACACACATGCAGTGATCGTCGGTCTGGGTAAGACCGGGCTTTCGTGTGCGCGTTATTTTCATGCCCGTGGGCGTCCGTTCAAGGTTATCGACAGTCGGTTCAGTCCGCCGTCACTGGCGGAGTTCGAAACCGAGTTTCCCGGTCAGCAGATCGAGTTGGGTGGTTTTTCGCAGCAAAGTCTGTTGCAGGCTGGGGAGATCGTGTTGAGTCCGGGCATCAGTTTGCAGACACCGGAAATTGCCCATGCCATCAGCCAGGGTGTGCCGGTTACCGGTGATATCGATATATTCAGCCGCGAAGTAACCGCACCTGTCATCGCTGTGACCGGGTCCAATGGCAAAAGCACGGTGGTCACCCTGGTAGCAGAGATGGCCAGACAGATGGGTATTAGAGTCGCGGTTGGTGGTAATCTGGACGGTCGCGCTAGCATGCCGGCGCTTGATCTGCTGCACAGCGGCGAGCGTGATCTGTATGTATTGGAGTTGTCCAGTTTCCAGCTGGAGACCACCAGCAGTCTGAACGCGGAGATCGCCGTAATTCTCAACCTCAGTGAGGACCACCTGGATCGATATGCATCAATGCAGGATTATGCTGCCGCCAAACAGCGAATCTACAAGGGTGCGCGTCAGGTGCTGATAAACCGCAATGACCCGGCCAGTGAACCCTGGGAAACGGCTGCGGGCCAACATTGGTCCTATGGTTTCGATCAGGCAGCCGGTGACCATGACTATGGTTTGTCATTAAAAGATGGCGACAGTTGGCTGATGCGCGGCAGCAATCATCTGATGAAAGTGCGGGAGCTGGCGCTGGTGGGACGACACAATGTCAGTAACGCCTTGGCCGCGCTCGCATTGGGTCATGCTGTCGGCATTCCTGATGCTGCCATGGTGACAACCCTGCGGGAATTCTCCGGGCTGCCGCACCGGTGTCAGTTGCTGCGCAATCTGCGCGGAGTCGATTATTTCAACGACTCCAAGGGCACCAATGTTGGCGCGACGCTGGTGGCCATCGAATCGGTGGCAGAGCGCACGCGCGGCGAGTTGATATTGATTGCCGGCGGTATCGGTAAAGACGCTGATTTTTCGCCGTTGTTGCCGGCCCTGGAACAGTATGTAAAGCGTGTTGTTCTGATTGGTCGTGATGCAGACAAGCTTGCACGTCTGATTGGAAGTAGGGCAGACATCATGCGCGCGACTTCCATGGAGGAGGCGGTGGCTGAGGCTGCCAGCAGCGCACTGTCGGGAGATGCGGTGCTGTTGTCGCCAGCATGTGCCAGTTTTGACATGTTCAAGGATTTTGCGCACCGCGGGCGTGTGTTTGCGGCGGCAGTGGAGGCTCTGACATGAGTACGTTGCTGAGCAAAGGCAGAGGCGCAATCCGGGTTGAGAAACGAGAGGCCGAGCAGCCTTTTAATACGCTGTTGCTGGTACTGGTTCTGCTATTGGGCACAGGCCTGATCATGATGACGTCTGCGTCCATGGAAATTGCCAACAGTCTGGCGGGCGATCCATTCTACTTTTTTAAGCGCCAGGTCTTTTTCATAGGCCTGGCGTTGGTGATCATGCTGATAACGCTGCACATTGATACCAGTCTCTGGTATCGCTGCAGCGCGTTGATGCTGTGTCTGGCGCTGGTATTGCTGGCGCTGGTTCTGATTCCGGGTATCGGCACTGTGGTAAATGGCAGTGCACGCTGGATTGACCTCGGATTCTATCGTCTGCAGCCTTCCGAGATGGCAAAGATCTCCATGGTGGTCTATATGGCTGCTTACCTGCATCGGCATCGTAGTGAGGTACATGAGCGCTGGTCCGGATTTCTCAAGCCCATGGTTATCCTGGCCGCCGCCATCACCTTGCTGCATTTTGAGCCAGATCACGGCGCGATGGTCATCATGATGCTGACGACATTCACCATGTTGTTCCTGGCCGGTGCGCGCCTGCATCGGTTCGTGCTGATTGTCATGGTCTGTTTTGCTGGCGTTGTGGCGCTGGCCATCATGAAACCTTACGTGATCAACCGACTGACGTCCTTCCTGAATCCATGGGCTGCCGAGTATGTTTATGGCGAAGGCTACCAGTTGACACAGGCCCTGATAGCGTTCGGTCGAGGTGAATGGCTGGGCGTTGGGCTGGGCAACAGTATTCAGAAGTTGTACTTCCTGCCGGAAGCGCACACTGATTTTGTGCTCTCGATTATCGCAGAGGAAATGGGACTGCTGGGCGTACTGTTTGTCATGGCACTTTTTATTGTTCTGATATGGACGGCATTGCGTCTGGGTCGCGCATGTGAGGCCAGGGGTCGATTTTTCGCTGCCTATACCGCATTCGGTATTGGCATGCTGTTCGCGACTCAGGTTTTTATCAATTTTGGAGTCAACACAGGCTTGCTGCCAACCAAAGGACTGACCCTGCCATTCCTGAGCTACGGCGGAAACAGTCTGCTGGTCAGCTGCTTCATGGTCGCGATACTCATGCGAATAGAGTATGAGTTGCGCATGAAACCCGATCCGGATCCGGCCGGAGGTGACGCATGAGTCAGCGCACAGTATTGATCATGGCGGCAGGAACCGGCGGGCACATATTCCCGGCGTTGAGCATTGCCCGAGTGTTACAGGCTCACAACATCCAGGTGGAATGGTTGGGTACGCCAGTTGGCATGGAGAACGAGGTGCTCAAGGATACCGGGATCAAACTAAACCGGTTGCGTGTCAATGGCCTTAGAGGCAAGGGTAAACTGGCGCTCCTGAAGGCGCCATTCATGTTGATCGCCAGTGTCTGGCAATCGTTGCGGCTGCTGCAGACATTGCGGCCCTGTTGTGTGTTGGGCATGGGGGGTTATGTCACCGGGCCGGGTGGCGTGGCTGCATGGCTATTGCGTCGCCCATTGCTGATACATGAACAGAACTCAGTTGCCGGTTTGAGTAACCGTCTGCTGAAACCTCTGGCGGCCAGAGTCATGGAAGCATTCCCTGGCACTTTCCCGGCCGGACCCAGAGTCATTCACACGGGTAATCCGGTCAGGGCCGATATCGGCACCACCAAAAAGGCTGACGATGAACAGGGCCTTGTGCGGCCCATGCATCTGCTGGTACTCGGCGGCAGTCTGGGGGCAGCGGCAATAAACGAATTGGTGCCACAGGTCGTACCGCATCTGACGCAGGGGCGCGGTATAGCGGTCTGGCACCAGACCGGGCGCAACAAGCATGAAAGCACGCAGCATGCCTACCAGCAATGCTCAGCAGCGACACACGAAAATACGCAGGCCCGAGTGGAACCGTTTATTGACGATATGGCGGCAGCCTATGCATGGGCCGACGTGGTGCTTTGTCGTGCCGGCGCCAGTACGGTTGCCGAGCTGACTGCTGCGGGTCTGCCGTCCATTCTGGTGCCCTATCCGCATGCCGTGGATGACCACCAGACCGTTAATGCCCGTTGGCTGGTTGACGCCGGCGCCGCAGTGTTATTGCCGCAATCCGATTTTAATAGTGACAGCCTGCGGCGCGAACTAGAGGAGTTTATGCTAGAGAGTAATCGTTTATCGGCAATGGCACAGCGCGCCAGCGAACTCGCAGTTCCTGATGCGGCAGAAAGGATTTCGGAGCTGTGCATGGAGGTCTGCCGTGGCTGATCAACGTTACTATCAAGTGCCAGAGATGCGCCGTATCAAGACCATTCATTTTGTTGGTATTGGTGGGGCCGGTATGTGTGGCATCGCGGAGGTCCTGCTGAACCAGGGCTACAGTATTACCGGTTCTGACATCAAGGCGTCGGCGGTAACCGAGCGACTGGCGGGAATGGGTGCCGGTATATTTATCGGGCACGCCAGTGACAATATTGCCAGCGCGGATGTGGTGGTTTATTCCAGCGCCGTTCGCAGTGATAACCCGGAACTGGTGGCGGCGAAAGCAGCGGCCAAACCGATCATACCCCGCGCGGAGATGTTGTCGGAGTTAATGCGATACCGCCATGCCGTTGCAATTGCCGGCACACATGGCAAAACCACAACCACGAGTCTGGTAGCGTCAATTTTTGCCGAAGCCAGGCTGGCCCCGACATTTGTGATCGGAGGTCGCTTGAACAGTGCGGGTGCCAACGCGGGGCTGGGTGAGAGCCGATACCTGGTTTGTGAGGCGGATGAAAGTGACGTGTCCTTCCTGCACCTGCAACCGATGGTTGCTGTGGTCACCAATATTGAAGCTGATCACATGGGCTCCTATGACGGTGATTTTAATAAACTGAAGAGTTACTTCGTTGAGTTTCTGCACAACCTGCCTTTCTATGGTCTGGCTGTGCTGTGCATTGATGATCCCGTGATTCAGGAGATACGACCGCGCATATCGCGTCCGATTCTGACGTATGGATTTTCCGACAGTGCTGACTACCGCATTGCCAATTTGCAGCAGAACAGGCAATTCACCAGCTTCGACGTACATCGCCCTGATGGTCGCGATCCGTTGCACGTCAGTCTCAGTATTCCCGGCAGGCACAATGCCCTGAACGCCACTGCGGCGATTGCGGTGGCAACGGATGAAGGGATTGCTGATGCAGCCATATCCAAAGGCCTGGCAGAGTTTGCCGGCGTGGGACGGCGCTTTGATATTCAGGGCGAGTTTCCGGTTAGTGACGGCAATATCATGTTACTGGATGACTACGGACATCATCCCAGTGAAGTTGCCGCCACGGTGGCTGCTCTCAGAGCAGGCTGGCCGGAATCGAGACTGGTCATGATCTACCAGCCGCATCGTTACTCAAGAACCAAAGACCTGTATGACGATTTTGTGCGTGTACTGTCAGACGTCGACGTACTGTTGATGCTTGATGTCTACTCGGCAGGCGAAGACCCGATTCCAGGTGCTGATGCGCGCAGTCTGTGTCGAAGCATACGGTTGCGAGGCAAGGTAGATCCGGTATTTGTTAAAGATGAAGCGGATGTGCGCGGTGTGCTGAAGGATCTGGCAAGAGACGGTGACATTGTGATTACCCAGGGCGCCGGCAGTGTTGGGGCGCTAGCGCGTACATTGGCCGAACAGGGGTTGATGTAATGAGTATTGTCAGTATGACTGAAGAATCTATCAAAGCGCTGGGTCGGGTCGCCGTTCTGTTGGGCGGCGATTCCGCCGAGCGGGAAATATCCTTGCTGAGCGGGCAGGCGGTGCTGACCGCGTTGCAGAGCCGTGGTGTTAATGCCATTGCCATCGATGTAAGTCCGGACATAGCCGAGCGGCTACGGTCCGAAAAAGTAGATCGGGTATTCAATATTCTGCACGGCCGCGGCGGCGAAGACGGAAAGCTGCAGGGTCTGCTGGAGATGATGCATATCCCCTACACCGGTAGTGGTGTGCTGGCGTCAGCGCTTGCCATGGACAAGGTTAAAACCAAGCAGTTGTGGGCTGCCAGTGGTTTGCCCACGCCACGCTTCAGTGTATTGCACGATAACAGTGACTGGCAGGGGTTGATAGAGGAGCTGGGTGAGGTAGTCGTCAAGCCGGCACACGAGGGGTCCAGTATTGGCATGTCAATGGCAGCAGACGCATCGGCGTTGCGTCATGCCTACGAAAAGGCCAGTCAATATGACACTGCGGTCATAGCCGAACAAAGAATCCGTGGCGCAGAGTTCACTGTACCGGTTATTCACGGCGAGTCATTCCCGGCTATTCAGTTGAGCACCAGCCATGAGTTCTACGACTACGATGCAAAGTATCTGGCTCAGGACACCAACTATTTGTGCCCGGCGCCATTAACACCGGAAAAAACGACTGAACTCGCTGAGCTTTGTTTGCAGGCATTTTCCAATCTGGGGGCAGAAGGTTGGGGACGCGTCGACGTGATGCAGGATCAGCAAGGTCGCTTCTGGTTATTGGAACTGAACACCGTGCCTGGTATGACCGATCACAGCCTGGTACCACTGTCTGCTGCCAGTAGGGGGATGGATTTCCCTGAGCTTGTGTTGCACATAATTAGTGGAGGCGCCGTCAGCGGAACACCATGAGCGATTCCAGGAGCAGGTCTACATTCTCAGCCTACGCAGGTGCTTCCGAAGTGCCGATGGACTTTGCGCCTGTTCGCGCGGAGGCCAGGCATGTGGCACCTGACACCCGTGAAGACAGGAAGTCCGCAGGTGTTTTGCGTCTGATCCTGCTGGGCATCATTCTTCTGGGCGCGGGTGGCATTGCGTTGCATCAATATCGGGGCGTCGCTGCAGACTACCTGGCAACTGTGTCGGACCGCCTGCCTGTGTTCAATCTACCGGAAATAAGCCGGCCTGTAATCAACCGGGAAATCAATACTGTCCGGCTGGATTCGCCTTTGCATCGACTCACCGGAGAGGAGGTCAGGACATTGCTGGCCAGATACACCGAATCCGGTTTTCTGGGTGTCGATGTGCAGGATCTGCGTGATGAACTTGAACAGAACCCGTGGGTGGCGCACGCGACGGTGCGCCGGGTCTGGCCGGATGTTCTGGTGGTCAGTATCCGCGAGCAGCAGCCGATCGCGCGATGGGGTGAGGCTGCGTTACTGAATGAGTCTGGTGACGTGTTTGCGCCGCCGTTGCGAGGTTTTGAGTCGGCGTTACCCGCGCTGGACGGTCCTGCAGGTAGTGAGGCCTTGGTGCTGACTCAGCACGGAATTTTTAGCCAGACGCTCGCCCCGCTCGGCATGGTGCCGGCGTCAGTGAGTCTGAGCCAGCGTGGCAGCTGGACAATTGAAGTAGAAGGCGGTCCGGTACTGCGTCTGGGTCGTGACGATGTCATGGCGCGGCTAGACAGGCTGGTAGCGGTTTACCGTAGTGGATTACAGGACCATTTGGCAGATGCACGCACGATCGACTTGCGGTACGGGAATGGATTTTCAGTCAGTAAAAATACGGTGGTCGCAGATGCTGTGGCCCGTCGGTGAGAGCAAGGTGTGACATATGAGCGCTCCAGATAACAGCAACATGATTGTAGGCCTGGATATCGGCACGTCCAAGGTGGTTGCCATCGTGGGCGAGGTTAAAGCCGATGGCAGTCTGAATATCGTTGGTATAGGCAGCCATCGCTCGCGCGGACTCAAGAAAGGTACCGTGGTCAATATCGAGTCCACGGTGGAGTCTATACAGAGAGCGGTTGAAGAGGCAGAGCTGATGGCGGGCTGCCGTATTCATTCGGTATACGCGGGAATAGCCGGCAGTCATATCCGGAGTATGAACTCGCACGGCATCGTTGCCATACGTGACCGTGAAGTGACGCGTGCGGATATAGACCGGGTAATCGACGCGGCACAGGCAGTGGCGATTCCGGCCGACCAGCGCGTGCTGCATATTCTGCCGCAGGAATACATTATTGATTCCCAGGAAGGTGTAAAAGAACCATTGGGTATGTCCGGCGTGCGTCTGGAAGCAAAAGTCCATCTGGTGACCTGCGCAATCAACGCCGTCCAGAATATCGAGAAATGTATCAAACGCTGCGGTTTGCAGACCGAAGAAATTATTCTGGAACAACTGGCATCCAGTTACGCAGTGCTGACCGAAGACGAAAAGGAACTGGGTGTGTGCATGGTTGATATCGGTGGCGGCACTACCGACATCGCTATTTTCACTGAAGGTGCGATACGCCACACCGGCGTCATTCCCATTGCCGGCGACCAGGTGACCAACGACATCGCCATGGCATTACGGACGCCAACGGATAACGCAGACGAGATCAAGATCAAGTATGCCTGTGCATTGACACAGCTTGCCAGTGCCGGGGAAATGATAAAGGTGCCGGGTGTCGGTGAAAGGCCGGCGCGGGAGCTGTCAAGGCAGGCACTGGCGGAAGTAGTCGAGCCCCGTTATGACGAGCTGTTCACATTGGTCAAGGCGGAACTCCAGCGCAGCGGATACGAAAATCTGCTGGCAGCGGGTGTGGTACTGACCGGGGGCACCAGCAAGATGGAAGGGGTTATTGAGCTGGCAGAAGAGATCTTCCATATGCCCGTGCGCATCGGCATGCCACAAAGCGTCAAAGGGCTGGCAGACATTGTACGTAATCCGATTTATTCCACCGGTGTCGGGTTATTGCTCTACGGCATGCGGCAACTGCAGCAGCAGGAGCGCAGCCATCATCCGGTAACCGTCAAGGAACCGAAGATCAGTATCGTAGAACGAGTAAAGAACTGGCTGAAAGAAAACTTTTGAGCCGTAAATTTTGCAAGAGAAACGCTATCAATTAACGCGTCATTAAAATCAAGGCATGACAGGGGGCCGTATGTTTGAACTTCTAGATAGTATTCCACAAAGTGCCGTCATCAAAGTTATCGGTGTCGGCGGAGGTGGCGGAAACGCCGTCCGTCACATGATCAGCAACCACGTTGAAGGTGTAGAGTTTGTCTGCGCCAACACCGACGCACAGGCGCTGACCAATCTGCAGGCGAAGACACTGCTGCAGATGGGCAGCACGGTGACCAAGGGGCTGGGCGCCGGCGCCAACCCGGATATCGGGCGCCAGGCTGCACTGGAAGATCGGGAAGAAATTGCCGAGATTCTCAGCGGTGCGGATATGGTATTTATCACGGCTGGCATGGGCGGTGGTACCGGTACCGGTGCCGCGCCGATCTTTGCCGAGGTTGCCAGGGAGCTGGGCATACTGACAGTGGCAGTGGTAACCCGCCCGTTCCCGTTTGAAGGCAAGAAGCGATCGCTGATTGCGGATCAGGGTATTGAGGAGCTGTCGCAGCATGTGGACTCGCTGATTACCATTCCCAACGAGAAGCTGTTGTCTGTGCTGGGCAAAAATGCCTCGCTGCTGGAGGCGTTCAAGGCCGCCAATGATGTGCTGCAGGGTGCCGTGAAAGGTATCGCAGATCTGATTATTCGCCCGGGGATGATCAATGTCGATTTTGCCGATGTGCGAACGGTGATGTCGGAAATGGGTATGGCCATGATGGGCACCGGTTATGCAACTGGTGAGAACAGGGCGCGGGAAGCGGCGGAAGCAGCCATTCGCAGCCCGTTGCTGGAAGATGTCAATCTTCATGGCGCTCGCGGCATCCTGGTCAATATTACAGCCGGTGAAAATCTGTCACTGGGCGAATTTTCTGAAGTGGGTGACACCATTTCAGAATTTGCATCCGACGATGCCACGGTCGTTGTGGGCACGGTAATCGATGCCGAGATGGGTGATGAAATCAGGGTAACGGTTGTGGCCACCGGTCTGGGCGAAGTACGAGCGGCCGAGGCACGACCGACCAAGGTGGTAGACAATACCCGTTCAGCGCAGGTGGCTGGCGGCAACTATCGCCCTGTGGAGCGACCAGCGGCACAGGCTGCCCGGCCACGCCCGGCGGCAAGTTCGCATACCATGCCGCAGAACAGTGGCTTTGCCAAAGCAGTGGGTGCCGAAGACAGCATGGATTACCTGGATATTCCAGCATTTCTGCGTCGTCAGGCAGACTGACAGAGGCCTGTCATCAGGGTGGTTGGGCTCCAGACGCGGCCAATTGAGTGTTTGGGTTCTCAACTGATATTTGCTATCATCGGCCGAAATACGCGGGGCGCAAGCCCCTGCGTGCCGCTTATTCCGGGATTCAAGCCAGCTATGTTAAAACAGCGCACCCTAAAAAATATTATCCGTGCCACCGGCGTGGGTTTGCACACCGGTACCAAGGTCTATCTGACGTTGAAGCCGGCCCCGGTTAATACGGGCATTATTTTTGTGCGCACCGATCTGGAGCCGCATGCGCATATTCCAGCAATGGCGCACCTGGTCGGCGATACCACCTTGTCCACGACCTTGATCAAGGACGGCGTTCGCGTGTCTACCATTGAACACCTGATGTCAGCGATGTCGGGTCTGGGTATCGATAACGCCTACGTCGAGGTCAGCGCGCCGGAAGTGCCGATCATGGACGGCAGTGCCGGTCCTTTTGTGTTTCTGATTCAGTCTGCCGGTATAGAAGAACAGGACGCGCCGAAGCAATTTATCCGTATCCTGAAACCAGTGCATCTGGAAGACGGTGATAAATCGGTCAGCCTGGAACCATTCGATGGTTTCAAGGTGAGTTATACATTGCTGTATGATCACCCGGTTTATCGACGCTATACAAAATCGGCTACAATCGACTTTTCCAGTACGTCATTTGTCAAAGAAGTCAGCCGTGCACGCACATTTGGCTTCATGCACGAGTTTGAAGAATTGCGTAATCGCAACCTGGCATTGGGTGCCAGTATGGACAATGCGATTGCAGTAGGCGATTATAAGGTCCTTAATGAAGACGGACTTCGATACGAAGACGAGTTTGTGAAACATAAAATCCTGGATTCAATCGGTGATCTGTACCTGCTAGGGCACAGTCTGCTGGGTGAATTTAAAGGGTATAAATCTGGTCATGCGCTGAATAACAATCTGTTACGCGCGCTGGATGCTAACAAGGACGCCTGGGAGCTGGTCAGTTTTGACTCTGAGTCCCAGGTGCCCATTTCTTATCTCAAGCCCGGACTGGCTGCCTGACGGAGACCCCGAATCGCAGCGATACGGGGCAGACCTGGCTTATGAAACTGATATTGGTTAATCAGCGTTACGGAAACAGTCGCACGATTGTTATCAAGGGCTGGCTCAAGGGCCTACTCTCGCTGTGCCTGCTCGGCGCTCCGGTAGCGCTGGGTTACATGGGCTATCACCTTGCCCTGGCCAATACCGCCAATCATATTGTCAGCGAAAAATCCGCGGAAGGCTGGGAACAGCAACTGGATGAGCAGGCGCAGGCACTGGCCGGTCTCAAACAGAATGCAGAACAGCAGGTCGAGGCCCTGACCCAGCGTCTGGCCACATTGCAGGCGCGCCTGCTACGCCTGGATGCTCTGGGCCTGCGACTCACCGAAGTCGCCGACCTTGACCCAGCGGAATTCAACTTTAACGAACAATCGCCCGGTGTCGGCGGTGTCCTGCTCGATGAAGGCGGCAGCATTCAGCCGCCTGACTTCATTCGCGCCATTACTCGCCTGGAACAGGAAATTGAGGCGCGTGGCAATCAGCTGGAAACCGTGGCCGGACTGATAAACGGCCAGCAATTCGAGCAGCAGACAACAATTGCTGGTCGCCCCGTCAACAGCGGCTGGCTGTCTTCCGGGTATGGTCGCCGGGCGGATCCTTTCACCGGTCGCATGGCCTGGCACAATGGCATTGATTTCGCCAGTGCCGCCGGCGACGATATCATCAGTGTCGGCACGGGTGTTGTGACCTACTCAGGGACACGGCCCGGCTATGGCCTGATGGTTGAAATAGACCATGGCAACGGTTACCTGACACGGTATGCTCATGCTCAGGATCTACTGGTCGAGCCGGGTGAGATTGTCAATCAGGGCCAGCCGATTGCACTGATCGGCAGCACCGGACGCTCTACCGGTCCGCACGTACACTTCGAAGTCTACAAAAACGGCCGCGTGGTCGATCCAGCCGCATACATACGCCGCACTCATCGCTGAATCCCAATCCCTCGATGCATGACAACTGACGACCCTCTGCTGGTCGTTGTGTTTCCGTATGTTCAATTATTCAGTCAAAACAGGTCACCATGAGCTTAAAAATTTTTCGTAAAGTATTTGGCAGCAGCAATTCCCGCAAACTGAAAAAACTGCATAAAATTGTCCGGCAGATAAATGCACTGGAAGAGGGTATCCAGGCGTTGTCTGACGAGGATCTGCGTGGCAAGACGATCGAGTTCAAAAAACGCTTTGACGAAGGTGAGTCGCTGGACGGGATTCTGCCGGAAGCATTTGCTGTGGTACGTGAAGCCAGCAAACGTACACTTGGACTGCGTCATTTTGATGTGCAGATGATTGGCGGCATTGTTCTTCATCAGGGCGACATCGCCGAGATGAAAACAGGTGAAGGCAAGACGCTGGTGGCAACGTTGCCAGCTTACCTCAACGGGATGAGCGGAAATGGCGTGCATATCGTCACCGTCAATGACTACCTGGCCAGTCGTGATGCCAATTGGATGCGGCCACTATATGAATTCCTGGGACTGACTGTCGGCGTAATCGTCGGCGGGCAGGGGCAGCAGGAGAAAAAGGCAGCCTACAACGCATCCATTACCTACGGCACCAACAACGAGTTCGGTTTCGATTACCTGCGCGACAATATGGCGTTTCGCATCGAGGACAAATTGCAGCGCAAGCTGAATTTTGCCATTGTCGATGAGGTTGACTCCATTCTTATTGATGAAGCCCGAACCCCACTGATCATTTCAGGTGCGGCACAGGACAGTTCCAAGCAATACCTTGCCATCAATTCACTGATTCCCGGGCTGGAGCGCGGGGAGGCGCCGGTGGAGAAAACTGCCACCATGGCGCTTGAGCGTGAAGAGAAAGTGGAATCCGGCCACTTTATGGTGGATGAGAAAACGCGGCAGGTCGAGTTGACAGAAGCAGGGCACGAACACCTGGAGGAATTGCTGACGCAACAGAAGCTGCTTGGCGAGGGCGAAAGCCTGTATTCAGCCGCCAATCTTGGTCTGCTGCACCACATCCATTCTGCTCTCAAGGCACATTATCTGTTCCATAAAGACATTGAATATATCGTCAAGGATGGACGTATTGTGCTGATTGATGAGCACACCGGTCGAACCATGGAGGGTCGGCGTCTATCCGAAGGTCTGCATCAGGCCATTGAGGCAAAAGAGGGTCTGGATATTCAGAGCGAGAGTCAGACTCTGGCTTCAACAACGTTCCAGAATTATTTCCGCCTCTACAATACACTGTCGGGCATGACCGGGACGGCCGACACCGAGGCGTTTGAATTCAAGCAGATCTACGACCTGGATGTGGTTGTGATTCCGCCCAACACACCGATGCAGCGAATTGACAAGAATGACCTTGTGTACCTGTCCATGGAAGAAAAGTTCGAAGCAATCGTGGCAGATATCAAGGAGTTTAGCGCCAAAGGGGCGCCAATCCTGGTAGGTACGGCATCCATCGAAACGTCGGAAATGCTGTCCAAATTCCTTAACAAGGAAAAAATACAGCACGAAGTACTGAACGCGAAGTTTCATGAGAAGGAAGCGTTTATTATTGCCCAGGCCGGCCGGCCCGGTGTAGTAACCATTGCCACCAACATGGCAGGTCGTGGTACCGATATTGTGCTGGGTGGCAACTGGGAATCAGAAGTGTCAGCCATGGACAATCCTTCGCCTGAGCAGATCGCTGCTGCCAAAGATGCCTGGCAGCAACGTCACGATCAGGTACTGGAAGCTGGTGGCCTGCATATCATTGGCACTGAGCGTCACGAATCACGGCGCATAGACAACCAGTTGCGGGGTCGCTCGGGGCGTCAGGGGGATCCGGGTTATTCGCGGTTCTATCTGTCGCTGGAAGACAGTCTGATGCGTATTTTTGCGTCTGAGCGGGTCAAAGGGTTTATGCAGAAACTGGGCATGGAGCGCGGCGAAGCAATTGAGCATGGCATGGTGTCCAAGTCCATTGAAAAAGCTCAACGTAAAGTGGAAGGCCGTAACTTTGATATCCGTAAACAGCTGCTGGAATATGACAACGTCGCCAATGATCAACGTACTATCGTCTATCGACAGCGTAATCAGGTCATGGCCAGTGACGATATCGGCGAGCTGATATCGAGTATGCGCAATGAGGTGGCTGACGAAGTTATCAGCAGTCACATTCCACCACAGAGTATTTTTGAACAGTGGGATATCGAGGGACTGGAACAGGCCATGGAGGCAGAGTTTGCCATTCACCTGCCAGTCAAGTCGTGGCTCGAGGAAGATGAAAAGCTCTACGAAGAAACGCTACGCGAGAAAATCAAACAGGAATTGACTGACGCCTATGCGAAGAAGCGGGAAACCGTGGGTGAAAAAATGGCGTTGCTGGAGAAGCAGATAGTTCTGCAGATTCTGGACACCTTGTGGAAAGAGCACCTGGCAGCAATGGATCAGTTGCGGCAGGGTATTTTCCTGCGTGGGTATGCGGGCAAAAACCCGAAGCAGGAATACAAACGCGAAGCCTTCGAGCTGTTTCAGAGTTTGTTGTCACGACTGCAGCATGATGTTATCCGTTTCCTGAGTCACGTTCAGGTACGATCGCCGGAAGAAATTGACGCCATAGAAAAAGCGCGTGACGCCGAGCGGGCAAAAGAGAAAATCAAATACCAGCATGCCGAATCCTCAGCCATGGAATCCGAGAGTGGCTCGGGCACCAACAATCCGGACAGCGGACAAAGTGCCCAGGATGGCGGTGCGCCGTTTGTCCGCGAAGAACCCAAATTGGGTCGCAATGATCCGTGTCACTGTGGTTCCGGTAAAAAGTTCAAGCACTGTCATGGCAAATTAGGCTGATTCGCGGGGTTAGACATCATGGCTACAGGTAACAATGCAATAGGAACGCTGGTACCCGTCCCCGGTATCAGAATGTCAGCAGTCAGCGCCGGCGTACGCTACCAGAATCGTCTGGATCTGGTGCTGTTTGAACTGGCAGAAGGAACCCGGACCGCGGGTGTTTTCACACGCAATGCATTTTGTGCTGCACCTGTTGTGCTGGCCCGAAAGCATCTGCAGGCCAGTGCGGGTGCTGTTCGCTATCTGCTGGTTAATACGGGCAATGCCAATGCCGGTACCGGCGACCAGGGCATGATTGATGCCCGACATTGTTGCCAGGCGCTGGCTGACGCGGCAGACGTGGAACTGACCCGAGTACTGCCTTTTTCAACAGGTGTCATCGGTGAACGGTTGCCAGCTGAAAAAATTGCAGCAGCCACGCCCAGCGCGCTGGCGGCGTTGCAGGATGATCAGTGGCTGGCAGCGGCAAAAGGCATCATGACCACGGACACCCGCCCCAAGGCTGTGTCGGCTGTGGTGACCCATAATGGCCAGAACATCAGCCTGACCGGTATCACCAAAGGCGCGGGCATGATCAAGCCGAATATGGCGACAATGTTGGCTTTTGTTGCCACCGATGCAGACATCGAACAGGACACGCTGCAGGCGCTGTTAATGTCTGCTGTTGAGCAGTCATTTAACCGCATTACCGTCGATGGCGACACCTCGACCAATGATTGCTGTGTTGTCAGCGCGTCGGGGAAAAGCGGGATCAAGGTCGACAAGTCAGATGCAGGATTGTATGACGCCTTCAGCCGGGCCCTGCACGAGCTGATACTGGACCTGGCGAAGTTGATTATACGGGACGCGGAAGGCGCGAAAAAATTCGTCACGGTTGATGTTCGAGGCGGCGCCACCACCGGAGAGTGTTTGCAGGTTGCCTATGCCATTGCGGAATCTCCGCTGGTAAAAACTGCATTGTCTGCGTCTGATCCGAACTGGGGAAGAATTCTGGCGGCAGTGGGTCGTGCCGGTGTGGATAATCTCGACGTATCCCGGATCGATCTCTACCTTGATGATGTCTGTATTGTTAAAAAAGGAGGCCTGGCACCTGACTACACAGAGGCAAAGGGGCAGGCGGTGATGAACCAGGAGGACATCTGCCTGCGCATAGAGTTGGCGCGTGGTGATGTCAATGAGCAGGTGTGGACAGCAGACCTGTCCGAAGAGTACGTGCGGATTAACGCATCGTATCGCAGTTGAACAGACGGATACCGGCAATGCCACGGCCACCGTGGCTGTGGGCGGTGATCAGGTCGGACGCCTGCATGCCGCCCAGGGCATAAACGGGCACCGTGGAATGTTGTGCCAGCGACTGAAACCTGTCCCAGCCCAGCGGCCTGACATCCGGGTGGGTCGCCGTTGCCTTGACTGGGGAAAGCAAAGCGTAGTCCGCGTCCACCTTCGCGGCCAGTTCAAGCTCATGCTGGTCATGGCAGGAGACCCCCAACAGCAGATGCTCGGGCACCGGGCGTTCGCTGAGGGTTTGCAACAGCCCGCCATGAACGTGCAGACCCTTGAGGCCGGGAAGTTGGCACAACTCCTCGCTGACGAAGCCGTTGCCGGCCAGGCTGGCAGCTGACAGGTCAAGAATAATACCCGGCGAATTGTCTCCCCATGCCTGAATGGTCTGCCTGACAGCTGTCAGGTAAGCGCTGTATTGGTCTTTTTGCCAACATCGTAAGCGCAGCAGCACATCAGTGACGGGTAGCTGTGGCGGTAAGTTGATATTGGCCGCAGGCAAATCAATAATGGCCAACCTGTCGCTAAGCTGCAGGCGGCGAATGATGAGTCGGTTTGCCTGCGGGAACTCCGCGGGGTCGAGTTGTGCCGTCGGCAACCAGCGCAGCGGCTGATGTTCGATGCCCCTGGGTGTGCCTTTGAATCGATCCACAATCCACACATCCAGCAGTACCGCCTTGCCCGGATAATTGTGTTCTATCCGGCATAGCGGGCGTGAATGCTCTACCTCAATGTCGAGTTCCTCTTTGAGCTCCCGACACAATGCCGTATGTACTGTTTCACCCGGTTCAAGCTTGCCGCCGGGAAATTCCCACAGACCGCCCAGATGTTGCTGTTCGGCTCGTCTGGCAACCAGCACCTGACCAATAGAATCAAGTATGACGCCGACGGCAACGTGCACACGCCTGGTTGACCCCGGTTCCGGGACCGGTAATTCCTCGTTTGCAGCAGCCGGACGCTCAGTCATCAGCCTGACGACCACCGCTGACTGGCGGGAGATCTTCCGGGTCAACCGGTTCACCGGCTATGCTGTGCCTTTCGCTGGCCCATTCGCCAAAATCAATCAATTTGCAGCGCTCCGAACAGAATGGCCTGAACGCATTGCTGTCAGTCCAGGTCACAATTTCTTTGCAGGTCGGGCAATTTACTTTCAGGGTGCGTTCAGTCATAAAGCTTGGTTCACTTGCTCAATTCAAGGTAGGTTTCATGCATCGCGTGCACTGCGTTGTGCAAGGTGGTCAGGTCGCCATCATTAACAATGATATCGTCGGCATGGTCAAGCCGCTGCTGGCGACTGAACTGACTCGCCATGATGGCTTTTATGGTGTCGACACTGCTGTTGTCGCGGGCCAGCGCGCGTTCCAGTTGCAAGGCTTCCGGGGCATCAATGACCAGTACGCGAGAGCACAGCGTCTGTTGATCGGTTTCCAGCAATAACGGAGAAGACAGCAACGTGTAAGACGATTCGCTTTGCTGCAACTGGTCCATGATCTCCTGTCGTATCAGTGGGTGCAGCAGTGCCTCCAGCCATCGCTTGGCCGCCGGGTCACGGAAAATCAGTTCGCGCAGGGCGCGGCGATCAAGGTTTCCATCAGCCAGTAACACATCCTGCCCAAAGTGTTCTGCGATGGTTGTCAGCGCAGGTTTTCCGGGTTGTACGACCAGTCGTGATACCAGATCTGCGTCGACGATGCCAATGCCCAGTGCCGCGAATGCATCGGTGGCGGCGGTCTTGCCGCTGCCGATGCCGCCGGTTATGCCAATGACTGTGGATTGCAAAGAACCCATCAGGGCACTACCAGCATGGAGACGTAGGTGTTGCTGATACTGTCTCCCCAGATTAGCGCAATAAATCCGGCAATGGCCAGATAGGGACCAAACGACATGGGGATATTCTTGTCGCGTCCGGCGATCACCGCCATGGCGATGCCGATAATGGCGCCGGTAAGAGAGGACAGAATAACCACGGTCAACAAGTGTTGCCAGCCCAGCCACGCGCCGATGACAGCAAGCAATTTGAAGTCACCATAACCCATACCCTCGCGGCCGGTGAGCAATTTAAAAATCCAGTAGATACTCCACAGGCTCAAATAACCGATGCTGGCACCGATCAGGGCATCTGCTGGTGTTACACCTGTGCCGTGACCGGTGACACTGAGAACCAGACCCAGCCACAACAAAGGCAGGGTAATGTTGTCAGGCAACAACTGATGATCGATATCAATCACGGTCAGGCTGACCAGACACCAGGTAAAGACCAGAGCGGCCAGGCAGGTCCAGGTTGCGCCAAAATACCAGCCTACCAGTGCCGACAGCAGTGCGGTAACGATTTCGACAATCGGGTAGCGCCAGTGTATGGCTGTCCTGCACTGACTGCAGCGGCCGCGCAGCAATAAATAACTCAGCACTGGAATGTTCTGCCAGGGTCTGACCGGCTTGCGACACACCGGGCAGTGTGAATCGGGTTTCAGCAGGTTAAAGGTTTTGTGTTCAATGACCGGGTCAGTGGATTTGACTTTGGCTGGGTCCAGCTGCAGATATTCCAGACACTGGCTTCGCCATTCGCGTTGCAGCATCAGTGGCAGGCGATAGATCACGACGTTCAGGAAGCTGCCTACCAGCAAGCCCAGTATCCCTGACAGCACCGCTGTCAGCGCCATTGATCCCTGCATCAGTTCCACGAGTGTTGCCATCAAGAGTTCCTGTCATTGGTCACTGGTAGTCATTTGGGTGCTGCAACGGAGCCCGCTAAAGCACGGCGCCAAGACGAAAGATGGGCAGATACATGGCAACCATCAGTCCCCCTACAAACAGGCCCAGCATTGCCATGATCAGAGGTTCCAGCAGGCCGGTGAGACCTTCAAGCAGGTCATTGACACTGCGTTCGTAATGGTCAGCGCAGCGCTCCAGCATGGTATCCAGTGTGCCTGACTCCTCGCCCGCATTTGTCAGCTGTGTCATCATAACCGGAAACAGGTCGGTCTTGCGAATGGAGAAGGCCAACGACTGGCCCTGTTCTATATCGATAATGATATCGAGACAGGCTCTCTCATAAACTCGATTGCCGGCAGCGTCGGCACTTAATTTCAGTGCTTCCATGATGGGCAGGCCTGCCGCCACAGTCGTTGCCAGGGTACGGCAGATCCGTGCCAGCGCGGCGGTGCTCAGCAATGCGCCCAGTGCCGGAGTGCAAATCAACAGTCGGTGAAAAAGCAACTGTGCTCCACTATGGGTCCTTACCAGGTGACAGCTTCCGAAGACCGTTACGGTCACCAGTATTAACCATAACCAACCGAATCTGATAACCAGATCCGACAGTGCCAGCACCGATTGGGTCAGCGCCGGCAAGGGGGCCCCCAGGTCGGCAAAGGTAGCAGCAAATTGCGGCACCACCTTTATCAGTAACACCGCCGTGACTGCGATGGCAGTGGCAAGCACGGCCAACGGGTAGGCCATGGCTTTTTTAACTTGTCTGATGACAGTATCGTCCCGCTGTCGGCAGGTGGCCACGCGCTCCAGTGCCGTGGCCAGTGTCCCCGTGTGTTCGCCGATACTGACGAGACTGACAAACAGGCAATTAAAGTGCCCCGGGTGTTCTGCCAGCGCTTCATTGAAACTGCCGCCGGTGGCAATCCTGTCACGCAGCGCAGACAGTAGGTGCCGGACCCGCTGATGCTCACTGCCGGCGGCAACAATGGTCAGTGCCTGCAGCAATGGTAATCCGGCCTTGACCATGTTCGCTGTCTGCTGGGTGAGCAGCGTGATGTCAAACGCCTTGATGCGCGGTCCTGACATGGGCCCAGGGCCTGGTTTTGAACGTGGCTCTGCGTCCGGGTTTGTGTCTGGTCCTGAGCATGGTCTTGCCTCTGGTCTTGATCCGGGCCCTGAGCGGTCCGGCCGGGCAGCCTCGGCGAGTGTCGTGGCCACTGCCACTCGCGTGGCCGAGATTCCCTGGCGATGCAGGAGCAGCCTGACCTGTTCGCCATGTGCCGCCATCATCTGGCCGCGCTGAACTCTGCCCTGGCGATCGGTCCCGCGCCAGTGATATCGTGCGCTGAACCCGGTCACAGTTCCAGTCGCTCCGCGTCAGCGAGTGTAATATCGCCATTGGCAACCCGGATCAGAGCCGATTCACGCAGCGACAGGTGACCCATTTTTCTGGCAGCATCCTCAATGCCGGTACTGGTCGCTCCGTTGAGCATCAACGCATCAAGCTTCCCTGACATGGGCAGGGTTTCAGCAACACAAATGCGGCCGCGGTAACCCTGATGACAGCGTTCGCAGCCCACTGGCAGACAGGTATTGGCGCTGGCAGCCTGAGCGGCCGTCATGCCGGCGGCGCGCAACTGAGATGTCGCATCGGTATCAGGTACCTTGCAGGCGCCGCAAAGTTGGCGTACCAGCCGTTGAGCGACTATCAGACTGAGAGACCCAGACAGGTTGTAGGGGGGTATTCCCATGTTCAGCAACCGGGTGATGCTGCCGGCAGCGTTGTTTGTGTGTAAGGTGGCTAGCACGAGGTGTCCGGTCTGGGCTGCTTTGACGGCAATGTCGGCTGTTTCCTGGTCACGGATTTCACCAACCATGAGAATGTCCGGATCCTGCCGCATGAACGCCTTGAGCGCGGAGGCGAAATCAAGCCCCGTACGTTTATTGACAGCCACCTGGTTAATACCGTCTATTTGCATTTCTATTGGATCTTCAACGGTTGATATGTTGCGTTCCAGTGTGTTGAGCAGGTCAAGCCCGGCATACAGCGATACTGTCTTGCCGCTGCCCGTAGGTCCGGTAATCAGAATCAGGCCATGAGATTTTCTTAAGGCCTGACGATAGTGAGATGTCTGTTGAGGCGTATACCCCAGTTCTTCGAGGCTTTTTTGCGTAGCAGCTTTGTCCAGCAGTCGCAGTACAACTTTTTCACCCCATAGGGTCGGCATGCTGTTGACTCGAAAATCAGTGCTCTCGGCGATCACCTCTGTTCCTGAACGCTGATTCTGTTTTTCCCGGCTTAGTCGCAACCTGCCATCCTGAGGCAGGCGACGTTCGCTGATGTCCATGTCGGCCATTACCTTGATCCGCGAAATGATGCGTGGCGCCATGCTGACGTCTGCGCGCGTGACTTCGCGCAGAGTGCCGTCGATGCGGCAACGAATGCGTACCGTTTTTTCAAACGGTTCAATGTGAATGTCGGACGCATCCGTGGCGATTGCCTCACGCAGAACCTGATCGACGAAACGTACCAGGGGCGCATCATCGGTTTTTGCCTCGCCCCGGACTGGCGGATCGGCGACCTGTTTGTTGGTGGCGTTGTTCAGGTTGTCGATAGTGCCGGGATTAAGCCGCTGGCTTTTGTCTGGCTTTGTGCTTTCGCTGGTTGTTGCCGGGACCGGGGCCTGAAGGTCTGCCAGCATCTTCCACAGGACGACACCGTCAGCGACAACGGCGTTTATCTCGCGGCTGCCATGAAGGCGCAATTCATCAATCACCGTCAGGCTGGCAGGGTCAGCAAAAACAATAAACACAGGAGAGCCTGACAACTTGCCGGTCGGGGCCCGCAACGGTATTAGCCGGTGCCGTTGCATCAACTCAGGGTCCATTGTGTCATCCAGACAGGCCTTGATATCGATAGCGGCGAGGTCAAGCAAAGGGTAGCCGAGGCAGTTTGCAATTGTTGCCGCCAGACGGTCGCTGTCAGTAATACCCTGCCTTATCAGCAGGGTGACAAACGGAATATTTTCCTGCTGCGCCATCATACGCGCAGACTCGGCCTGGTCGGGCAGTAGCAGGCCTGAGTCAATCAGGGTTTCAGCCAGTCCTTGTGGCAACATGTCCATGAATTCCTGCCTTGGTTTGCTGGTTATATAGCAGCTGCCAGATTGCCCTGCTATAAAGATTAAGCAATCCCTGGCGAAGGATGTAGCCGGGTGCCGCTTGTCACAGCTGGCACATGGGCTCGCACACGGTATCCGGTGGTTGCTCCGCTGGCAGGGCTTCATGAATGTCAGGGGTGCTCAGGGTTGACTGTCAATTTCAGGTCCAGGGAGGACAAAAAGATGAGTGACAACAAATTACAGACGCAGGCATTACACAATCGTGGCTTTACACTGATAGAGCTGATGATGGTGGTAGCCATCATTGGTATTCTGGCATCGGTGGCATTGCCTGCCTATCAGGGGTATGCCGCCAGGGCCAAGTTTGCAGAACTCGTCACAGCAGCCACACCGGCAAAAACAGCGGTTGACCTGTGCGTTCAATCGCGTGGCGCCGATAGCTGTAGCGGCATCGAGGCGCAGCCGGGATGGTCGGTGTCAGACGAAGTGGATTCGGTGGCAATTGCGCTGACTGACGACACGTTTCGGGTCACCGTAACACCGACAGGCTCATACGCCGGCATCGCCGTCACGGATACCTATGTCCTCAGCGGAGAGGTCAGTGGTGGCTCGGTGGTCTGGTCAGAGGACGCGGAGTCTGGATGCCTGGCCAGTGGTTTGTGTTGAGGTTTTTTGATACATTAGCGCCTCAAGAACAGATACAGATACCGTTAAGCCAGCATTAAGGCCGATAGCACTATCCTGACATCGTAGCTTTGAAGCAGTATCTGATTAACAGATGTGGGCACCAGAAGGTGTCGGAGTAGAAACGTATGAATAGAATCAGAGTGTCCATGATGTCCGCGGCCATATCAGCCATTGTGGCTTGCACCGCCGCAGCGCAACCGAAGACTATTGAAGATGGTGTTTACACAGTAGAGCAGGCTGACGCCGGTCAGGAATTGTTCGAACAACGTTGTTCGTCCTGCCACAACGCAGACTTTTATCGTGGCACATTTTCCAATCGAAACAATCAGCCTCTGGCCTATCTGTTCGAAGAGATTCTGGTCACCATGCCAGCTGATCTGCCAGGCTCGATGATGGATTCGGAATACGAATCCATTCTCGCCCATATCCTGCAGCTTACGGGCTACCCTGCCGGTGACGCGCCACTGGACTACGCCAGCGGTACCATGCACACCGTCAATATCGTCCCGCCCAAGGATTGAGCCAGGGCTGACACCGACGCCTACCAAAGGCGCTCAAAGCGCATGGACAGGTCTATCGCCTTGAGGTCTTTGGTCAGTGCTCCGATGGATATAAAATCCACGCCGGTCTCTGCAATTTCCACCAGTCGCTGGCGGGTTATGCCGCCAGACGCTTCCAGTTTTCTGCGGGCATCGCCAAGAACAAGATTCTGGCGCACGGCTTCGTGCATATCGGCAATGCTGAAGTTGTCGAGCATGATGATATCGACACCCGCATCCAGCGCTTCACTGAGTTCGGCAAAGGACTCCACTTCCACCTCGACCGGTTTGTCCGGCGCCAGCTTCCTGGCCTTGGCCACTGCCTGCCTGATACCACCGCAGGCGCTGATGTGATTTTCCTTGATCAGAAACGCATCAAAGAGTCCCATGCGATGATTGCTGCAACCGCCCACGGCAACTGCATATTTCTGGGCAGTTCGCAGGCCGGGAATGGTCTTGCGGGTATCGAGCAGGCGGCAGGATGTGTGTGAAATCAGGCTGGCATATTGCCGACTGAGTGTTGCCGTGCCAGACAGGGTCTGCAGGAAATTGAGCATGCAGCGCTCTGCGCTGAGCAACACGCGGGCTGAACCGGTAAAGCGCGCAATGATCTGATCGGCTGAGGCCTCCGTGCCTTCGCCAGACAGCCATTGCAACGTGATATTGCTGTCACCCAGTTGTCTGATGACCTCTTCTGCCCAGGGAATACCGCAGATGACTGCCGTCTCGCGGCAGATGATACTGGCGCTGGCCATGGTGTCGGGTTCGATTAGTGCGGCGGTAATGTCGCCGCTGCCGATATCTTCTTCAAGGGCGCCTGCCACGGTATGTGCAATGTCGCCGGGCAGGTCTGGTTTAATATTCATGGCTGAATTCACTGTTGTTAAAGGGTAAGGGCACTCAGTAACGGGTTCAGGGTAGAGTTCGCAGTGTCAGGGTATCTGCCCGTTGCGTGAATTCAACCTGGCGCAGGGCACTCATGCCAAGCAGCACGGTGTCTCCCTGCATCCCGGGATTGATACTGGCGCGAACATCATACAGCGTGATATCACCGAGATGAAGCGTCGGAATGGTGGTGCTGTACACCGTCACCAGGCCGTTCGCAGTCATTGCGCGCATGGCCTGGCCGGGTTGCAGGCCGGCGCTTTCAGCGAGCTGAGCGGGGATGACGACATCGGTGGCGCCGGTGTCGAGCAGAAAGGTCGCGGGCTCACCGCTAATGTCGCCTCCCATGACGTAGTGGCCCTGGCGGTTTCGCTGCAGCACCAGTTCCATTCCGCCACTTTGCATCAGTCGGGTGTCGGGGCGTTGATTGGGATTAAATTGCTGCTCTAGCATGTCATCAAAAAACAGGGTCAGTAAACCAATGCCAAGTGCAAAACTGATGACCAGCATACCCACGCCAGCGTGTCGGCCGGGTCTTTGTTGCTGCTGTGATCGTTCTCGTGGTGATTGCGGTTGCTTGTCGCTCATATCTCTGGCTTCGGTGCTATACTCAAAGCCGACTTTAGCACATCAGCGAGGTGATCTGCTTGACTCGGAAACACTGGCTACCCAAGGCCCGGCACGTGGCATCACCCAATTTCAGTGAGCGGCCCGAAGGCATCACGATAGACCTGTTGGTTATTCACAATATCAGTCTTCCGCCAGGCAAGTTTGGTGGCAGCTGGATCGATGACCTGTTCTGCAATTGCCTGGACTCAAATGCACATCCCTATTTTCGCGAAATTGCTGAGCTTCGTGTGTCGGCGCATGCGTTGATAGATCGCAATGGCAACGTCACTCAGTATGTTGGCTTCGACAAGAAAGCCTGGCACGCTGGTCAGTCCAGTTATGACGGGCGCCAGCAATGCAATGACTTCTCTATTGGCATTGAGCTGGAAGGCTGTGATGATCAATCATTCACTGACGCGCAATACAGTACCCTGGCCGAGCTCACGCGCCACCTGCTGGAAGCTTATCCGGCCATGACGCCTGACAGGATTGTAGGGCACAGTGATATCGCACCGGGCCGTAAAACAGATCCCGGGCCCTGTTTTGACTGGCGCCGTTATCAGAAGGCCCTGACATGATTTTTGTACCTGCGTTTCCTGCCTGTTGGTCAATCATTACAGCGACGCGCTCATCACTAAGCATGGGAGCCGAGAATGCTGAATATGACGTACAGGCCTTGTGGCGGCTGGAGGCCCTGCGAGACCTGGTTCCGCAAAGGCAGGGCATCGGGGTTGTCGCGGTCGCGCTGACAATTCTTGTAGTTAAACTACAAGACGTGCTGGCGGGACTTGAAATGCAGGCTCTTAAAGGGTGCTATTTAGCACGTCATGTAATTTAATTACAAATATTGTCGTCAGAATCGGTTTCTGCCACACTCGACGACAGTTTGTCACAACTGTAATCACTACATAATCAAAACCACACAATAGAATTGACGCTTATGACCGATCATCAGGAAGACTTTAATCCCGCCGAAACCGAAGAATGGCTTGAGGCACTGGGATCCGTAATTGACCACGAAGGCGCTGATCGCGCCAATTACCTGCTTGGCCGCCTGTCAGACAAGGCCTCCAGAACGACATTGCAGGTGTCCGGATCATCGATAACCACGCCTTACCGCAATACGATCCCGCCGCAGGAAGAGGATCGCATGCCAGGCGATATGTTCATGGAGCGCCAGATCCGCGGTTTTATCCGCTGGAACGCGCTGGCCATGGTCATGCGAGCCAATCTGGACAACTCCGAGCTGGGCGGTCATATCTCCACGTTCTCCTCGTCGGCTACACTTTATGACGTTGCATTTAACTATTTCTTCCGTGGTCCAACGGAAAACCATGGTGGCGATCTGATCTATTTTCAGGGGCACTCGGCGCCAGGCATTTACGCTCGCTCCTATCTGGAAGGGCGCATCACTGAAGATCAGTTAGACAAATTCCGTCGTGAAGTTAATGGCGATGGTCTGTCATCGTACCCGCATCCCTGGTTGATGCCGGACTACTGGCAGTTTCCCACTGTATCCATGGGGCTGGGGCCATTGCAGGCCATCTACCAGGCGCATGTGATGAAGTATCTGTCCAGCCGTGAATTGCTGGAGCAAGGTGACCGTAAAGTCTGGGCCTTTCTGGGTGACGGCGAGATGGATGAGCCGGAATCACTCGGTGCGATCGGCAAGGCAGGTCGTGAGAAACTGGATAACCTGATTTTTGTGATCAACTGTAACCTGCAGCGCCTCGATGGGCCGGTGCGTGGTAATGGCAAAATCATTCAGGAACTGGAAGGTATCTTCCGCGGTGCCGGCTGGAATGTTATCAAGGTCATCTGGGGACGTCACTGGGATACTCTGCTGGCAAATGACAAAGACGGACTCCTGCAGGCTCGCATGGACGAAGTTGTTGATGGCGAGTACCAGAACTACTGGGGTCGTGGTGGCGCTTACACGCGTGAGCATTTCTTCGGCAAGAGCCCGGAGTTGCTTAAGATGGTCGAACACCTGTCTGACGATGACATCATGGCGCTCAACCGTGGCGGGCATGATCCATTCAAGATGTATGCAGCCTACGCGGAAGCGATGAATACCAAGGGCAAGCCCACGGTTATTCTGGCCAAGACCGTCAAAGGTTATGCCTTTGGTGATGGCGCCGAGGCGCAAAACGCATCGCACCAGACCAAGAAACTTAACGTCGAAGGCCTCAAGCGTTTCCGCGATCGTTTCAATATCCCGATTCCGGACGATCAGCTGGAATCCGTGCCTTACTACCGGCCGGAAGAAGACAGTCTGGAAATGCGCTACATGCGCAAGATGCGAGAGGCACTGGGTGGCGCGGTGCCGCAGCGCCGAGCGCAGAGTTATTCGTTACCAACACCGGATATCAGCGCCTTTGATGCGCAGCTTAAAGGTACGGGTGATCGTGAAGTATCCACTACCATGGCGTTTGTAAGAATCCTGAACACGCTGTGCAAAGACAAGGAAATCGGCCATCGTATTGTGCCGATTGTGCCTGATGAAGCGCGAACATTTGGCATGGAAGGCATGTTCAGACAACTGGGTATCTACTCATCCGTTGGTCAGCTGTATGATCCCGCCGATTCCAATCAGGTCATGTATTACCGCGAAGACAAGACCGGTCAGATGCTGGAAGAAGGCATCAGTGAAGCGGGTGCATTCTCGTCCTGGCTGGCAGCGGCAACATCCTACAGCGTCAACGATTTCCCGCTGATTCCGTTCTACATCTATTACTCGATGTTTGGTTTCCAGCGCATTGGTGATCTGGCCTGGGCAGCAGGCGACTCACAGGCGAGGGGTTTCCTGATTGGTGCCACGGCCGGTCGTACAACGCTGAATGGTGAAGGCCTGCAGCACCAGGATGGCCACAGCCATCTGCTGGCGTCGACGATCCCCAACTGCGTTACCTACGACCCGACTTATTCCTATGAACTGGCAGTGATCATTAACGATGGTCTGCGCCGGATGTATCAGGACAAGGAGTCGGTTTACTACTACATCACGACCATGAATGAAAATTACACCCATCCGGAAATGCCAAAAGGTGTTGAAAAGGACATCCTCAAGGGCATGTACCTTCTGGAAGACGGCACCGCAAAAGAATACAAAACCACTGGCAAAGCGGTGAGTGATCAACGTGTTCGCCTGCTGGGTTGTGGCACCATTTTGCGTGAAGTACGCGAAGCGGCGACCATTCTGCGCGAGCGCTACAAAGTGATTGTTGATGTCTGGAGTGTGACCAGTTTCAATGAACTGCGTCGCGATGGCATGGATGTCAGTCGCTGGAACATGTTGCACCCTGGCAAGAAAGCCAAAGTGCCTTATGTCACCAAATGTCTGGAAGGGCAGGAAGGACCGGTAATTGCGGCAACCGATTACATGCGTATTTACGCCGACCAGGTTCGTGAATATGTACCAGCCGCTTACCGGGTTCTGGGTACGGACGGTTTCGGTCGCAGCGACACGCGACAGCAGTTGCGTCGCTTCTTTGAAGTGGACCGCGGTTATATCGTGGTGGCGGCACTGACCGAACTGGTAGCCAAAGGCATCGTCAATGCTGATGTAGTGACCAAGGCAATCAAGGAACTGGGGATAGACCCTGACAAACCCAATCCGCTGTTGGTGTGATACACAACAAAAACTGAAACGAATAACAGTTCAGGAGCATGTAAGGTGCCTGTAGAAAGTATAAAAGTACCCGATCTGGGGGATACCAAAGACGTCGAAGTTATCGAGATCCTGGTTAAGGAAGGCGATAGCGTGCAGGAGAATGATTCCCTGCTGGTGTTGGAAAGTGATAAAGCCGCCATGGAAATCCCGTCACCGCGCAGCGGCGTGATCAAGAAGATCATCGTCAAAGTCGGTGATGAGGTGAACAAGGGCGACGAGATCTTCAGTTTTGAAGTAGAAGAAAGTGAGCAGGCTGAAGATACATCTGACAAAGGCTCGAGCGCTGACGCCAAAAAAGAAAAGGCGGACACCAAGACAGATAAAAATTCTGATAAAAAGTCGGAACAAAAGCCCGAACAGAAGCCGGAACAGAAGTCCGAAGGCAAAACCGGCGAAAAGTCCGTAGAACTGATTCGCGTTCCCGATATCGGTGGCGACAGTGACGTTGAAGTCATCGAGATACATGTTGCTGAAGGCGATGAAGTCAAAGCCGAAGACACCCTGATGACACTTGAGTCCGACAAGGCGGCGATGGATGTGCCATCGCCTGCCTCCGGCATAGTGAAGTCTCTGAAGATCAAAGTGGGTGACAAGGTCTCTAAGGATTCACCGATCCTGGAAATGGAGGTTGTATCATCGTCTGACGGCTCTGCTGCCGCCAGTGGTGGTGACACCGCGGCGAAAGCAGAGAAAGACGAACCTGCACAAGAATCCGATTCAGCCAAACTGGATGATAAACGTCTGGCCAAAAAACAGGCTGAATTTGCCGAGACTGCGTCCCAGCGAACGGACAGCAAGGTGTATGCGGGTCCGGCAGTGCGTAAGCTGGCGCGTGAGCTGGGCGTCGACCTGACACTGGTAGAGGGCAGCGGCAACAAAGGCCGTGTGCAGAAAGAAGACCTGCAGAATTTTGTCAAATCCCGACTGCAGGGTCCGGCGACAGCCGGCGCAGCGGGCGGATCCGGCATTCCGGCGATTCCGGATATCGACTTCAGCCAGTTCGGTGAAGTTGAAGAGAAGCCCATGAGCAAGCTGCATAAAGTGACGGCAGCGAATATGCATCGGAACTGGCTCAATGTGCCTGCGGTGGCGCAATTCAATGAAGCCGATGTCACCGGGCTGGAAGAGTTCCGGAATGCTCAGCGCAAAGAGTCTGACAAGCGCGGGGTTAAGCTGACGCCGTTGCCCTTTATGCTCAAAGCCTGTGCCAAAGTGCTGGACGAGTACAAGCAGTTCAATGTTTCCCTGCATTCGTCGGGTGAAACGCTGATACAGAAAAAATATATTCATATCGGCGTGGCGGTTGCCACCGAAGCCGGGCTTGTTGTTCCTGTGATCCGCAATGTGGATCAGAAGAACATCTGGCAGATCGCGGCAGAGCTGACGGAAATGACTGACAAAGCCAAAAACCGTCGTCTGAGCAAGGAAGACATGCAGGGAGCCTGTTTCACCATATCGAGTCTCGGTGCCATCGGCGGTACGTCGTTCACGCCAATCGTGAATGCTCCGGAAGTGGGTATTCTGGGCATATCCAAGACTCAGGTTAAACCGGTTTATATCAACAACGAATTTGTACCACGTCAGATGCTGCCATTTGTGTTGTGTTATGACCATCGTGCAGTCAATGGCGTCGATGCGGGTCTGTTTGTCACGCGTCTGGCAGAAATATTGTCCGATATTCGTTTGCTGATGATGTAAAGGTTGACGAGTTAGCGTCTGGATGAGCTAAAGCGCATACAAAAAAGGCCGGAGAGCAAACAATGCTCCCCGGCCTTTTTTGTACCACTGTTTTCAGGTCATGCAATCGAGCCTGACTTAGTCAGTACGACCTGCTGCCTCGCGTGCAACCCCCAGCGTTTCTGCTGTGCCGCCTGCGATGCCTGCATCACCCCAGTAGCCGACTGTCGGCATCAGGAAACCCTGTTCCAGTCGTGACGCGACATCACGCGCGTTGGTGGTAATACCACAGGGGACATCATACTGCAGACACAGTTGCAGAACGCTATCAATGGCCGCCTGCACCTCAGCGTGATTGCTGGGCAGGCCCATGGACATGCCCAGGTCAGCCGGGCCAACAAATATGGCACTGACGCCTGGCACCTGAATAATTGCTTCGGCATTTTCAACACCCTTTGCTGATTCAATCTGAATGAACGAGATTAACTCACCGCGCTCATTCAATGGCCAGACGTCGGCGCGCTGTACATAATCTGGTGCGCCCCAGTACCAGGCAGATACCCCCGGAGAGGCTCCACGCAGCCCTTGAGGTTCCGCAATCTCGGAACCGCGTGGCTGTGGGTAGCGCATCGCACGGACGGCACGCTCGGCTTCTTCGGCAGTCTCTACGTAGGGGAACATGATACCAAAGGCACCAATGTCCAACACCTGCTTGACCAGCCACTCCGGATCATTACGGCCGTTGGCGGGGATCCGCACGATCGGCGTGGTTCGCATCTGGGCGTGGCCCTGGCTGGCAATGGCGGCTTTATCGGTCAGGCCTAACAGGAATGCCTGCAGTGCTTCCATGTCGTGCGCGGTATGTTCCATATCGATGAGGATATAGTCGAGACCAGAGCGCGCCAGACCGCGGGCATTGGCCATTGAGAAATTACCGGTAAACAGACCAAAGACCGGGTCACCGTTCTCCAGTGTCTGAATGCTTCGATTCAGTCGCACGTCATCCTGTGCCATCGCAGGGGCAGCAGCCAGACCAACTACGGTCAGCACCGAAAACAATGCCGAAAGACATGTCTTTTTCATGATTGATATTCCTTAATGTTACAGCTGTAAAGGTTTGTAATAACTTGTAATGAAAATCATTTTCATTAAAGGTGTCGCTCGCAGAGTAAACCAACATGAGAATTTTTACAATTGTGGAAAGTCGGGATGGTCAGACAGAGACGTCTGCCGGGATCAGACAACAGGAAAGTAGAAGCGACCCGCTTCTGTTACCACATGGCGAATCTCACAGCCATACGCTCGTGTCAGTGCAGCGTCGGTGAGGACTTCCTGCTGAGCCCCCAGCAGGTAGTGACCGTCGCCGAACAACAGCAGGACCTGATCGCAGAAGCGAGCAGCGAGATTGATATCATGCGTGGCCATAATCAGGCCACTTCCCTCACGCTCGACGGTGTCAGCCAGCAGTTTCAGGGTTCGTATCTGGAATGAAATGTCCAGGTGGTTGCTTGGCTCATCCAGAAGGTACAGACGTGGCGCCTGAGTAAGCAGGCTGGCTATGGCAAGTCGTTGCCGTTCGCCGCCTGATAAGGTGCTGACGTCACGATGGGCAGCGTTCTCCAGGCCGACGGTTTTTAATGCACTGTCGGCGAGTGCAAAGTCTTTTGCACTTTCCCAGCGCCAGGCCTGTAAATGTGGCAACCGGCCCAGCATGACGGTTTCATGCACTGAAGACGGCATGTCGTCGTGATTGTCCTGAAACAGAATGCCAACTGTTTTTGCCAGCTCGGCCCGAGACCAGTGAGTCAGTGTGCGACCGTCGATTTCGATACGGCTAGCATCCGCCGGACAAAGCTTCAGTAGTGAGTGCAGCAGTGTGGTTTTACCACTGCCGTTCTGTCCCAGTACTGCCAGCCGCTGGCCGGCTGTGACAGACAGGTCAAGTTGATCGCACAGAGTGCGCTTGCCAATGCTCAGGCTCAATTGCCGGGTTTGCACAATGGGGGCCGTCATGTTGTTCGCGCCCCCCGGTGCAGAATAAACAGAAAGGCAGGCACACCGATCATCGCCGTCAGCACACCAACAGGCAACTGTTGTGGAGCAACGATGGTGCGGGCGAGGCTGTCAGCGAGTAGCAGAAAGCTGCCGCCGAGCATGACGGAACACGGAACCAGCCAACGGTGGTCGCGGGCTCCCAGCAGTCGCAACATATGAGGAATGACCAGTCCAACAAAACCGACAGACCCTGCCACGGTAACGGCTGTGGCCGTCAGTATGGAGGCACTGAAATACAAAATCAGTTTCAGTCGCCAGACGTTGACTCCCAGCGCGGCAGCCATAAGTTCACCGCGCGCCAGCGCATTCAGTGCGCGAGCCTGACTCAGGATAAGGATTACACCTGCCAGCAATAGTAGAAAATGCCAGGCATCGGTCCGACTCTGGCTGAGGTCTCCCATCAACCAGAACAGCATGCTCTGCACATTGTTGCTGGTACTGGTGGTCAGCATGACATTAATCACGGCGCCCCAGCCGGCCGAGACCACCACCCCGGTCAACAGCAGTCGCGTGGCCGACCATTGCTGTCGGCCTGCCAGGCCAAACACAAGAAACACGGACAACAGTGCGCCGGCGAATGCCGCCTGCGTAATCCAGATACCTGCCACACCGAGCAGGATCGCAGCCAGCGCACCGACCGCTGCGCCGCCGGAGACGCCAAGAATATACGGGTCGGCCAGCGGATTGCGCAGAAGCACCTGCATGACGACGCCTGACAGCGCCAGCAGACCACCGGTGACAAAGGCAGCCACGGCCCGCGGCAGTCTGAGTTCCCACAAGATCTGTTGTTCGATACCGGGTGTCGGGTCCAGCAGCTGCTGCCAGATCACACCGACCGGCACAGGCACGCTGCCGCTGCTCAATGCCACCACAACACTGATCACTAACAATGCTGTCAGTGCTGACAGCAGCGTGTATTGCCGAAACGGTGTCACTGCCGGATGATGCTCCTGTGGCTTGGCTATTTGTCGGGCTTGGCTAATTACAGGACTTTGCTATTCATCAAGCGTTGCCATGATGAATGAGAAATCAAACCATCAGGGTTTGATGCTGACTATGCCCGCAAAGCCTGCGATTCTATCACACGCATCTGCTGCAACACTGACTGGTTGACCGGGCAGGGCAGGTGTTGTTGTGCTGCCAGGTTGCAGAGGTAGCCGTTCAGGTGATCAATTTCAGTTGCACGGCCTCGCCGTATATCCTGCAACGTTGATGACACGTTGTCTGCGGTCACGGTCAGCACATGCTGTACCTGCGCGCTCAGGTCAGGCATGGCCGGCGCACCGGCGATTTCTGGCAGCAGCTGGCTGATTTCGTTGCATAGCGCGGTGAGCGTTTGCCTGGCATCGGGGAGGTGCAACAACTCGCCATTGCGACAGTCATGAATAACGGTCAACGCGTTAATGGCGCAATTGATGGCCAGCTTGCGCCAGAGGCGGTCGCCGATATTGTTGTCAATCCTGATGTTAAGCTGCTGAGCTGGCAGCATATCAAGCAGGCGCTGCAGTGGCGCCGGTGTCTCCGCGCTGGCTGGCGCAAGCTGCCCCAGCCAGGTGTCACCGTCACCGGCATGCACCACGTTGAATGGTTCCCGCAACCAGGCGCCCTGACTGGTGGACAGGCAGAAAACACGCGCGGTGCCATATAAACGGCTGAGTTCCTGTTGCACTTTGAGCCCGTTCTGCAGCAGCACGAGTCGAGAATCAGGTGCCAGTTGCGAAGACACACTGGCAATGGCAGCCATGGTGTCCTGCGCCTTGGTAGCGACCAGCAGATTGTTGATGACATCGGTGGTAGTGCCCGAATCGTGACAGACCGTGCGTGCGGGGACGTTCAAGGATTGCGGCAGGTCGCTGCATGTAATGTGGCCGGGATAGCTTGATAATGCTGCCCGGTTGCGCAACAACAGGGTCACTGGGGCGCCGGTGTGTGCTTCCGGCACTGACCGGGAATGCATGGCGCAGGCCCACAGGCAGCCCATCGCGCCGGCGCCCAGTATATGCCAGCGTGTGGGCGTTGGTATCGGTTTATCCGTCAGGGTCATGGTGATAGTATAGGCGCCATTGTCGGGTGCTGTCTGCGCCGCGTGTAGAAATTCTTAAAGATGAGGGTTGGCCATGCCATCGTTCGATATTGTATCCGAAGTTGAGTTACCTGAAGTTCGCAATGCCGTTGATCAGGCCAGCCGCGAAGTAGGCACCCGGTTTGATTTCAAGGGTGTTGATGCCAGTTTTGAATTGAGTGAAGCCGAGATCACCGTGGCAGCGGAGTCAGACTTCCAGATTCAGCAGATGATGGAAATTCTCAAAGCCAAGCTGGTCAAACGTGGCGTTGATATCAAGAGCATGGAAGAGGGCGATATTGTCGAGACTGGCAAAAAAGCCACCATGAAAGTGGTTATCAAACAGGGTATCGAAGCCGACATGGCGCGCAAAATTGTCAAAATGATCAAAGATAAAAAAATGAAGGTTCAGACGGCCATTCAGGGCGAGAAGCTCAGAGTGACAGGTAAAAAGCGTGATGATCTGCAAGAAGTGATTGCCATGCTGCGGGAAGCCAAACTCGACATTCCACTGCAATTTGACAACTTCCGGGACTGATTTTTGCTCCCCGGCCGCGTTAACAGCTTTCGCGAATCCCTGCTGACGCTGCGAGACCGGCGGTTTGTTGCTATTTTCCTGCTCGGTTTTTCCAGTGGTTTTCCCTGGGTGTTGCACGGCTCCGTGCTCACGCTCTGGATGCAGTCATCAGGCCTGTCTCGCTCCGCCATTGGCTATATAGGCGCCGTCGCGACTGTCTATGCCATCAACTGGATGTGGGCGCCCTTCGTCGACAGGCTTCGTCTGCCGCTGTTATACAGAGTGTTTGGTCAGCGCCGGTCCTGGATTCTGCTGACACAGGCTTTTATCGTGTGTTCCATTTTGCTGCTAAGCATGGGAGACCCGCAACAGAATCTGATGCTGGTCAGTCTGTGTGCACTCAGCGTCGCCCTGTTTTCGGCGACGCAGGATATAGCGGTGGATGCCTACCGAATCAATATATTCACAAAGCAGGAAATGGACGCCAAAATGCCATTTGCGGCCGCCGTGACCACCACGGGCTGGTGGGCCGGGTATGGATTTATCGGCGGTGCGCTGGCGCTGGCACTGGGCGGGGAAACCATCGGAATGACATGGCCCGATGTGTATCGTGTGCTGGCGTTGCTGTATATCGGGCTGATGGTCTGCGTGGCGCTGGTCAGGGAGCCTGACGTAGAAGGTAGCGCCGCATCCGCAACGGTGGCTGCTGCTGAGACGGCCGGTGACTGGCAAGCGCTGGAGGCGTCAGGTGTAGGTTCCGACCGCGGCTCTAAGCCCGGTTCTGATAGTGCAGAAGACGAACTGAGCCCGTTTGCCAAAGTCAGGTCGTGGTTCAGAACCTTGCTGATCGAACCGTTTCGGGAGTTTTTCCAGCGTTGCGGCTGGAAGCTGGCTGTTTCCATTTTTGCGCTGTTGATTCTGTTTCGGCTCGGCGATGCCATGCTGGGCCGCATGTCGTTGGTGTTTTATGTTGAGATCGGTTTTAGCCGCGACGAGATAGCGTTTTATACCAAGTTCTTCGGCGGCTTGATGACGGCGTTTTTCTGCCTTGCCGGTGCCCTGATCAATACCCGTTTTGGCGTGCTCCGTGGCCTGTTTGTGGGTGGTATCGCCATGGGTGCGGCAAACTGCATGTTCGCCATCATTGCGCTTGTCGGGCCCAGTGTGCCGTTGTTGCTGATGACCCTGGTGGTGGACAACTTCACCGCTGCCTTTGCCACAGTTGCGTTTATCTCGTTTATTTCCTATTTCACCAGCCGCACCTATACCGGAACCCAGTATGCCCTGATGGCATCGGTTTCCAACTTCGGACGCACCACTCTGGCGGCCAGCAGTGGTTTTCTGGTTGACTCGCTGGGCGGCAACTGGGCGCTGTTCTTTGTCCTCACCGGCGCCATGGTGATCCCGGGTCTGTTAATGTTATGGTACATCGGCAGGCAGGTCGAAGAGTACCGGGGTCGACAACTCGACTGAGTGCACCGGACCAGACAGTCTCCACGGTTTAGCCAACTTGTAATGACGGGAAATGATATGCCATTGCCTTTACTCGCCTTTATTATTATCCCCATCGCCGAACTGCTGTTGCTATTCGAGGTAGCAGACCTGATTGGTGGTCTGGCCACGCTCGGGTTGGTTATCGTGACTGCGTTCGTTGGCATTAATGTATTGCGAATCCAGGGTTTCAGCACGCTGACCCGGGCCAATCAGCGCATGGCGGGCGGCGAGCTGCCGGGCCTGGAAATCGTTGAAGGCCTGTTACTTGCGTTTGCCGGCGCTCTGTTGCTGACGCCTGGGCTGATCACTGACACCATCGGTTTTGCGTTATTGACGCCACCCGTGCGGCGCCGTCTGGCGGGCCGCATGATCCGTAATGGCAGCCGTTTCTTTGTCGGTGGGATGCGCGGGCAGGGCTCTACTTTCAGTGGCGGCTTTACCGGTTTTGGCGCTGGCCCGAATCGGGCCGGAGGCGACACCATTGATGGCGAAATCGTTGATCGTGACGGTGACAGCCCGCATGACAAGCTCTCCGGCGAAGATGACGGCAAGCAGCCCTGATTATCTCACGCCCATACGTCTGGCCTGAGGCATGGGCAACCACTGTCGGCAAATGCAGGCGAAGTGAATTTTTTTTCCACCGGCCATTGAAATTCGCTGTCTGAACCCCATTTACGCAGACACAAGCAGTTAATGAGTTTTGCTGCCCGGTGAATGCCGGGCAGCGTTTCGTCCATCATCACTTTAGATGTTAAGTCAGGAGTATACGAATAATGAAGATTCGACCTTTGCAAGACCGTGTTGTCGTGCGCCGCAAGGAAGAAGAGACCAAGACCGCCGGTGGCATCGTACTGCCAGGCTCGGCAGCTGAAAAGCCCGCTCAGGGTGAAGTGCTGGCAGTCGGCCCGGGCCGGATCATGGATAACGGTGACAAGCGTCCGATAGACCTGAAGGTCGGTGACACGGTGGTATTTGGCAAGTATGCCAGCAATACCGTCAAAGTAGACGACGAAGAGCTGCTCATTCTGAGCGAAAACGAAATTTTCGGTGTGATTGAAGGCTGATAAGCCGCTCACCCAGCTGTTTAGTCTGACGAATTCAATTTAAGCCCAATTTCAGAGACAGGAAATAAATAACATGGCTAAAGACGTAAAATTTGGTGATTCCGCCCGCCAGAAACTGCTCAAAGGCGTTAATGTACTGGCAGATGCGGTAAAGGTAACCCTCGGCCCCAAAGGCCGTAACGTAGTGCTGGACAAGTCTTTTGGTGCACCCACTGTGACCAAGGACGGCGTTTCCGTAGCCAAGGAAATCGAACTGAAGGACAAGTTCGAAAACATGGGCGCGCAGATGGTCAAGGAAGTTGCTTCACAGACTTCTGATGTCGCCGGTGATGGTACCACCACAGCAACAGTGCTAGCTCAGGCCATCCTCAATGAAGGCCTGAAATCAGTGGCCGCTGGCATGAACCCGATGGACCTCAAGCGCGGCATCGACAAGGCTGTGAAAGCCATGGTTGAAGAAATCGGCAAACTGTCTACGCCATGCGCCAATTCCAGAGCGATTGCCCAGGTAGGTTCTATCTCTGCCAACTCAGACACTGAGATTGGTGAAATCATCGCTGAAGCGATGGAAAAAGTTGGTAAAGAAGGCGTGATCACGGTTGAGGAAGGCTCAGGTTTCGACAACGAACTTGATGTTGTTGAAGGCATGCAGTTCGACCGCGGCTACCTTTCGCCTTATTTCATCAACAACCAGGACAACATGAGCGCGGAACTTGAAAACCCGCACATCCTGCTGGTAGACAAGAAAATCTCCAACATCCGCGAAATGCTGCCGTTGCTGGAAGGCGTAGCCAAATCCGGTCGTCCGCTGCTGGTGATTGCAGAAGACGTGGAAGGCGAAGCGCTGGCGACTCTTATCGTCAATAACATGCGCGGCATTGTTAAAGTGGCTGCGGCCAAGGCACCGGGTTTCGGTGACCGTCGCAAAGCCATGCTGGAAGATATCGCCATTCTGACCGGCGGCACCGTGATCTCGGAAGAAGTAGGTCTGAGCCTGGAGCAGGCCGATGTGTCGCACCTGGGTAGTGCCAAAACAGTGACACTGTCCAAGGAAAACACCATCATTGTTGATGGATCCGGTGACTCCAAAGCGATCGAAGCCCGTGTTGGCCAGATCCGCAAGCAGATCGAAGACACGTCGTCTGATTACGACAAGGAAAAGCTGCAAGAGCGCGTGGCCAAACTGGCTGGCGGTGTTGCCGTGATCAAGGTCGGTGCTGGCACCGAGATGGAAATGAAAGAGAAAAAAGCCCGCGTTGAAGATGCGCTGCACTCAACCCGTGCTGCGGTTGAAGAGGGCGTGGTTCCTGGCGGCGGTGTTGCTCTGGTACGTGCCCTGCAGGCCGTTGAAGGCAAGGTTAAAGGCGACAACGAAGACCAGAATGTTGGTATTGCCCTGTTGCTGCGTGCGGTTACGTCACCGCTGCGTCAGATTGTGAAAAACGCAGGCGATGAGCCTTCGGTGGTTCTGGACAGGGTCAAAGGTCTGGAAGGCAACATGGGTTATAACGCCGCCAATGGCGAATACGTGGACATGGTAGAGCAGGGCATCATTGACCCGGCTAAAGTCACACGTAGTGCGCTTCAGGCTGCCGGATCCGTTGCTGGTCTGATGATCACCACTGAGTGCATGGTCACTGAGATCGTGGAAGACACGCCAGCTGGTGGCGCCCCTGACATGGGCGGCATGGGTGGTATGGGCGGCATGGGTGGTATGGGCGGCATGATGTAAGCCCGGCTCTCCAAAGCCAGATATAAAAAAGGCCAGCGTTTTAGCGCTGGCCTTTTTTTATGGGTTTCCCTTATGGGTCGCCCGTACGAGCTGACAGATCAGGGCTCGCGAGTGCCGTCTATTTCGATAACAACACGACGATCTGGCTGCAGACACTCAATGGTGGCTGCATTGCTACCCAGGTTGCGGCAATCTGATGAATCAAGTATGGATTCGTCGTTGGCAACCCCTCGGGCAGTGATGCTGTTTGCCGGGACACCGCCCTGAACCAGATATGCGCGCACTGATTCAGCTCGGCGCTGAGACAGGTCAAGGTTGTAGTCACGGCTACCGATCCGGTCGGTGTGACCAACCACGATGGCGGCATCGTAATCGAGTTCGTTTATCTGGCGCACCAGCGCGTCGAGCTCCTGGCGACCTGATGCTCTGAGGGTTGAGTCGTCAAAATCAAACAGTACATCGGCTTCCAGTGTTACATTGACAGGCTCTGGTGCCGGTGGTGTAGGCTCAGGCCTTGGTGCCGGTGTCGGGGCTGGTGTCGGAGCGACTGGCGCAGGCGCTGCTGCTCTGCGTCCAAAGCGGTACACGAGACCAACGCTGGCCATGTGCGCGCTGTCGCCGATCATCTGGTTTGATGGCAGATTGAAGTATTCCACTTCTGCACGGGCGGACAGAGCATCGCTGAAAGCATACTCAAGACCAACACCGGCTTTGCCTTCAATATCGCGAGGCGTTCGGCCGTTAAAACCGGTTGCCGGTGTCGTCGGGAAGGTGGAAAACGACTGTGTAACAGACGTATGCGTCACACCGGCCCGCAGCAACGCTGACAGATTGTCGGTAATCGGCATCTTGGTGACCAGATCGAGAGCGAACCCATCCACCGTGGCTCTGCCCCGCATGTTCTGCGCGGGCGCCAGCGTCGCATTGAATTCATAGTCGCCCAGATGGAAGTAGCTGAACTCAGCCGCGAAAATGTCATTTATATCGTAACCAATCAGCAGTTTGCCCGCGCCATCTTCGTCTTCTTTGGTCAGCGTGAGGGCCTGCCGGCCATTGGCCTCAAAGGTATCTGCCACCTCGGCGCGTGATAGGTTGCCATAACTTTCGCCATAATTTGCGCCAAGATAAAAACCACTGTCCTGCGCGAGCGCGAATGAACTGGCAAACAGCATCGGTGTTGACACAATAAAGGCTGCAAGTGAACCTTTGCTAAAGTTTTTGGGGTGCATCATGCGTTTTAACTCCCTTGAGAATGAGTGTACCGTGCAGATTCTTTCTGAACAGGGCAAGAATTGCAAGTTAAACCCGATGCAAAGAGTGTTTTGGTGCCGTAAAACAGTAGTTTTTGGGTGCGCAAATGACTATGCTGGCCTGATTATCTGGGGAGCATTATGGGCTGGGATCCGGTTGTACTGTTTTTTGTGTTTGGTGTGGTCGCAGGGTTGTTACGAAGTGAACTCAAACTACCGCCGGCGCTATATGAGACTCTTTCCATTTTGCTGCTTTTGGCAATCGGCCTGCATGGGGGCGTAGAGCTGGCAGCGCAGGCAAGCCCTGCTCTGGTGGGGCAGATGCTTCTGGTGCTGGTGATGGGTGTTGTGCTGCCCCTGATCGCTTTTCCGCTGCTGCGCGCACTACGCTTCGGCAGAGTGGATGCTGCCAGTGTTGCGGCCCACTATGGCTCAGTTAGTGCCGGCACCTTCGCTGTCGTTGTGGCTTACATGCTTGCCGAAGGTGTCTTCTTTGAAAGTTATATGCCCTTGTTTGTGGCGATTCTGGAAATCCCGGCAATTCTGGTCGGCATCGTACTGGCGCGCGGTCTCAGCACAACCACTAACTGGAGTGAATTGGGGCGCGAGATATTTCTAGGCAAAAGTATTGTCCTGTTGCTGGGCGGCTTATTGATTGGTGTGCTGGCAGGCAAAGAGGCAGTTGCCCCGCTGGAACCTTTATACACCAGTATGTTTGCGCCAGTCCTGGCCCTGTTTCTGCTGGAAATGGGTCTGATTGCTTCGCGACACATGGGTAGTTTGCGTGAGTCAGGGCTGCGCCTGGCGATCTTTGCGCTGGTCATGCCTTGGGTGGGCGCCGCCGTGGGGCTGGGGTTCGCCACCTTAATGGGGCTCTCGGTCGGTGGCGCAGCAATGCTGGCCACGCTGGGCGCGAGCGCGTCCTATATTGCTGTTCCTGCCGCCATGCGTCTGGCCCTGCCTGAGGCCAATCCCTCCCTGTCCCTGGGCGCCTCGCTTGGTATAACCTTTCCTTTTAACATCATCTTTGGCATCCCTTTATACCTGCAGGCCGCCCAATGGCTACAGGCTGGAGTATGAGTATGGCTGACAACAATGGTACCCGCACATTGCTTACCATCATTTGCGAAGCCGTGCTGGAGACGCGCCTGTTGCACGATCTGGAGTCTCTGGGCGCTCCCGGCTGGACCGTGTCCGACGCGCGCGGGCGGGGCAGTCGTGGCATTCGCACTGCGGGCTGGGATAACGACGGTAATGTGCGGGTGGAGGTCGTCTGCGCCCGGGAGCTGGCAGTCAAGCTCAGTGAGCATGTACAGCAGCATTTTTATCAGGATTACGCCATGATCTGCTTTCTAACCCCGGTGGAGGTGCTGAGGCCGCACAAGTTCTGAAACCATTACTGAATTGACCCGTTTTCAGGTATACTACGCGCTTTTTCTTGCACAGGGGCGACTTCTATGTCTGCACTGGTAGGCGTGATCATGGGGTCGAAATCAGACTGGGCTACCATGAGCCACACGGTTGATATGCTGGAACAGCTGGGAATACCACATGAGGCCAAGGTGGTTTCGGCTCACAGAACCCCTGACTTGCTGTTTTCCTACGCAGAGACGGCCGCCGAACGCGGAATTGAAGTGATCATCGCGGGTGCCGGTGGTGCCGCGCATCTGCCGGGTATGTGTGCGGCTAAAACGCATTTGCCAGTGCTCGGTGTGCCGGTGCAGTCATCCATGTTGTCCGGTGTTGATTCATTGCTCTCCATTGTCCAGATGCCTGCCGGCATAGCCGTGGCAACGCTGGCAATCGGGCGAGCCGGTGCGGTGAACGCGGCCTTACTGGCAGCCAGTATTCTGGGTAACAAGTACCCTGAGCATCAGCAGGCGCTGCAGGCGTTCCGTGCCAAGCAGACCAGCAACGTGCTGGACAATTCAGATCCACGACAGGCCTGAACCATCATGAAAATTGGCGTAATCGGTGGTGGCCAGCTGGGACGTATGTTGGCGTTGGCTGGCACTCCACTGGGTATGAAATTTGTTTTTCTGGATCCGGCGCAGGATGCCTGCGCCGCCATGCTGGGTGAACATATCCACGCGGACTACCACGATCATGAGCATCTGCGGCAATTGGCCGATCAGGTCGACATGGTGACATTCGAGTTCGAGAGTGTACCCGCCGATACCGTGGCCTTTCTGTCGCAATTTGTACCGGTCTATCCGTGTGCCGAATCCTTGCGTATTGCCCGTGACCGTCTGCTTGAGAAAAACCTGTTTCGCAATCTTCAGGTGCCGGTGGCACCTTACGCTGCGGTTGACTCGCAGGCTGAGCTTGAACAGGCCGTCGCCAGCATCGGACTGCCGGCTGTGTTGAAGACGCGCACGCTGGGTTACGATGGCAAGGGTCAAAAGGTACTGCGTGCTCCGGTTGATGTCAGCGCCGCATTTGCTGAGCTGGGCAGTGTGCCCTGTATTCTGGAAGACTTTGTTGAATTCAGCGGCGAAGTGTCATTGATTGCAGTGCGTGGCCGCGATGGCGCCTGCCGGTTCTATCCACTGGTCCACAATACCCATAATGACGGTATATTGCGCTTATCCATTGCCAGTGAGCAGCATCCCTTGCAGGCATTGGCTGAGCAGTATACCTCGGCAGTGCTTGAGCATCTGGACTATGTCGGGGTGATGGCGTTCGAATTTTTTGAAGTCGATGGCGGACTCAAAGCCAATGAGATTGCGCCCAGGGTACATAACTCCGGGCACTGGACAATTGAAGGGGCCGAGTGCAGTCAATTCGAAAATCACTTGCGGGCGATTACCGGTTTACCCTTGGGTTCCACCAGGAAGCTTGGTGAAAGCGCCATGGTTAACTTTATTGGCTGTGTGCCAGAAATAGCCAGGCTCGCAGCCATTGCTGACTGCCATGTGCATGACTACGGCAAGGCCTTCAAGGACGGCCGCAAGGTCGGACACGCTACTGTGCGTAGTGTCGATTCTGATACGCTGCACCGCCAGCTGGATGAAATCAGTCTGCTGATGGCAGCTGACAATTAATCTGCGCCTGTGGTACAACACTCAAAACCTAAGCCACAGGTGACAAGATGCTGACCCGCACAATGGTTAAACGCCGCTCCATTCGTTCCCGATTTCTGAGCTGGTTCCTGCGCCGCCGTTTCAAACCAAAACTGTTACGCCCTGACTTCGATCCGGCCCGGTTTCGCAAAATGCTGGACCGCGATATGGGTAAAAACCCGATTGCCAGTGATGTAGACATAACGCCACTGCAGCATGAAGCGGTCAATGGCGAATGGATATTGCCAGCAGCGTGCACCAGTAAACGAGTTGTACTTTACAGTCACGGCGGCGGCTACCTGTTTGGTTCACCGCTGTCTTACCGGGCGTTTACCTCGCGGCTGGCTGTGGCCTGCGATGCCAGGGTATTTGTACTGGATTATCGACTGGCGCCGGAGCATCCGTTCCCGGCTGCCGCCGATGATGTTATCGCGGCATACCGATACCTGTTAACTGAGCATGATCCTGCCGATATCGTGCTGGCAGGTGATTCCGCCGGTGCAGGTTTGTCCCTCTCGCTGCTGGTGCAAATACGTGCGCTCGGTCTGCCGATGCCGGTAGCGGCGGTGCTGCTGTCTCCATACGCTGATCTTGCCGTTACCGGAGAATCTGCGGACAGCAACACACGCACCTGTGCCATGTTCAGTGGTGACGCAATCCGCCGGGCGGCGGCAACGTATCTCAATGGCGCACATGCCCTGGACGCCCGCGCATCACCTTTATATGCTGAATACGCCGACTTCCCACCAATGCTTATTTACGTCAGTGACACTGAGGTGCTGCGTGACGATGGCTTGCGTGTAGCAGAGCGGGCGGCAGCGGCGGAGGTACCGGTAGATCTGCGCATCTGGCGCGGCCAGCCTCATGTCTGGCCATTGTTTGTACCCATGTTGCCGGAAGCAAATCAGGCATTGAGTGAAATCGGCGAGTATATTAAAGAGCAGGCCAGGTAAGCGTCTCTTGCTTGCTGATTTGGGGGTCAGGGCTCACGCAGAATCAACTCTACACGACGGTTGCCAGCGCGGCTTTCAGGCGTGTCGTTGGCCTGCAGTGGCCGGGTATCGGCATAACCCACTGCGCGCATGCGGGTTGCGTCTATGCCGTCATACTCCAGGTAACGCAGCACTGAAATGGCGCGATCGCTGGACAGTTCCCAGTTGGACGGAAACTGTGGCGTATTGATAGGGATGTTATCAGTATGCCCCTCGATGGAGATCTCACCCTCAAAGGCATTGAGAAACCCGGTCAACTGACTGATCAGCACCATGCCCTCATACCTCAGCTCTGCCTGCCCACTGGCGAACAATAAATTGTCCGAGATGCGCAAGGTCAGGCCCTCGCGTCCGGGTTCGGCATCAACGCCCTGCAGCGACAGTGAATTCAGGCTGTTTTCCAGGTCGCCGAAGCGTTCGTCAGCGTCGTCATCGGTACCTTCGTCCTCAGCATCCGGTGCTGACTCTCCCGATCTTCCCTGAAGCAGGCTGTTGTATTCGGGTAGTACACCGATGCCGCCAGGCATCACGCCACCGGTTTCATCCAGTGGCGTCTGTGCAGTTGCCCCTGCGTCCGAGCCGGCGGATCCGGTCTGTGATACCGCATCAGGCGTGTCGTCATCGTCGGTCTTGGGCTCGCTCATTGCCAGCAGCAGCACAAAAAAAGCGATCAGCAAGGTCAGCACGTCCAGGTAGCTGAGCATCCAGCTATTGTCAGTGCTGTCGGATGATCCGGAGTCGTCGCCGATCATGTCGACGGCATAACGGCTATTTTCCACGCACAGCTCCCTTCATGGGCGGCATGCCTTTGTCGCGTATTTCATCCTGGTAGGTGGCGGCAAATGATTTTAGCGTATCTTCAATGAATGAAGGCGGCCGCCGCTTGCTCATCATGGCAATGCCTTCCAGTACCATGTTCATGGCGATCAGTCGCTCCTCAGTGCGCCTTTCAAGTTTAACCGCGATCGGTTGCAGGAAAACGTTGCCCAGCAGAATGCCGTAGAAGGTCGTCAGCAGCGCCACCGCCATTTGTGGGCCAATCAGGTCGAGACTGCCAGAGTCCATGACTGCCAGCATATTGACCAGACCCACCAGTGTGCCAATCATGCCGAACGCGGCGGCGTAGGTCGACATGGTGCGGAATATGTGTGCCTCTGCCCGTTCGCGCGCCTTGACGCGGGCGATGCGCCAGCGCAGTGTGTCGACAATTTCCTGTTCATCGGTATTGGCGATGACCAGTTGAATGCCGGTGCGCAGGAATGGGTTTTTGATTTTTGCCAGCGCGTCGTCAACATCCTTGATATTGCCCTGAAACCAGAGCCGTGATACCTGCACCATCTCTTTGATGTCATCGCGGGAATAGGTATTTTCGCGACGAAAAACCAGCGCCACCAGTCCGAAAACACGAACGACCTCTTTCAGGGGGTAACTGATGAAGGTGGCTGCCATGGTGCCGGTAATGACAATCGCCAGACCGGGCAGGTTGAGAAAACTGGACTCGGACTCCGCAGAGAAGAACAGAACACTGCCCAACAGCGCAATACTGGCGAGCATGCCAATGATGGTGGATGGATTCATGCGGTGTCCTGTATGTCTGGCGTGAGTTTGGTACTAAAAGTTAAGGCTTTAACGCAAATACTATCGGCGGTTTGCTGACAATCTTTAGCTGGCTGGCGACCTGCGTAGTATTTTTCTGATAATGGCTCAAGTTTTCCGCGATCCGGTCGTAATGAGTGGAGCGGGGTGGATGAATCTGCCTCCATTCGGCATCTGCAGTAGCCTTGCCGGGCTTTATTTTCCGGCCTGACAGGTGTTGTTTGTCAGCGTACACACTGACACTTCCTATTACCGATATTCAGATAATATTTAGCCAATTTTATGAAGAATCTATCGATCGTGCTGAAAATCTGGCTCGTACTTGGTCTGGCCGTCATTTCCTTTACGACCGTCGTTGCCGTCAGTGTGTTTTTTACTGCCAGAAACAACATGACAACTCAGGAAATGGGCGATTTCATGTACGAAACCTCCAAAACTGGCCTCTCAGGTCAGAACCGAGTTTCGCGCCGCCGATGAGTTTTTCACCCAGGCTGTTACCTTGTCCGACCCTGACCTGTTGGCGACTGCTCAGCAGAATAGTGACGCGCTCGTGGCTACCATCGATCGCCTGATCACACTGAATCCGCGCAACGCAAGCCAGCTTCGAACGCTTCAGGATGACACTGCACGGTACGCAGAAATATCCGCGGCGATCGCTCAGGATTTTATCGACGGCATCGTTGACTTTAACTCCATTCAATCGGATATCGCAACCAAAACAGAACTGTTTGAACAGTTGAGTCAACAGTTTGAAGACTTTGAAACACGCGCCGATGAACAGTTTTCCCAAGCGATTGACGCCCTGTCGGAGAATATGAATTTTGCCCTGGTTTTTATGCTGGTGCTGGGCGGCGTATTGTTGTTGCTGACCATCAGTATCGGACATTATACAGCGCACCGCATCAGTGCCTCAGCCAGAGGGCTGGGCGAGTCGCTTGCCGAGCTTGCCAGCGGCAAGGGCAGCCTGGCTAGTCGGCTGCCTGTCTTCGGCAACGATGAGCTGGGAGTTGTTGCCACTGAGTTCAATCAGTTCATTGCGATGTTGCAGACTTCCTTTAATGACCTGACCAGTATTATCGAGCCATTAACGGCCAGCGCTCACAATCTGACGCGTGGTATGGATCGTCTGGACGAGATGACCACCGAACAGACATCGGACTCGCAGATTGTCACCCAGAGCATGTCTGAGCTGCAGTTGTCGGTTCGTGAAATCAGCCAGTCGGCCAGCAACGCTGCCAGAAATGCCGAAAGTGGACACGACCTGTCTCAGACTGGCCAGGAGAAAACGTCGACGGTAGTTTCCTATTCCAAAAAACTGTCCAATGAGATACGCCAGACACAGAACGTTATCTCGGATCTGGCCGTTCGCACCAAGGATGCCACAGAAATCCTGAAAAGCATCAATGACATTGCTGACCAGACCAATCTGTTGGCATTGAATGCGGCGATTGAAGCCGCGCGAGCCGGTGAACAGGGCCGGGGCTTCTCCGTCGTTGCTGACGAAGTCAGAAGTCTGTCACTGAAAACAGCGAACTCGGTAACCCTGATTCAGGACGTGCTCAAGCAGTTAAACGACAACGTTTCATCGGCTGTAGGCATGATGCGAGTAGCTGTCGGCGTCGCGGAGGAGTCAGAGGCACTTGCCAGTGATGCAGGAGATACCATCCTGAAAATCAATAACGAAATTGAGCAGATCAGTCTGTTGAATACGCAGATTGCTGCAGCAACGGAGCAGCAATCAATGGCAACGGAACAGATTGTCGCCAATACCAGCAAAATGACCTCGTCATTTACTGAAGCAAAAAGTATTCAGGTATCTGTGTACGACATTTCAGACAAGCTCAAGAGCCTGTCTGATTCACTGGTATCAGTCAGCTCGAAGTTTGAAACGTAAGATTATCCATGATGAACACCTCAATTCCTGGGGTGGGACTACACGAAAGAAGAGGGGAAAATGGTTAAGTATTTGGGTATGGCGGCACTCGCCGCTGCGATGTCGAGTGCGTCATTTGCAGACGTCAACATTAACGGCTTTGCATCAATCAAAGCAGGCGCAACCACGGGTAGCAACGATAGTCTGTACGGCTACGATGACAGCTTCGACATGAAAAACGAAAGCCTGTTTGCTATTCAGGTACAGTCAGATCTGGGCGACGACCTGTCGGTCACCGGCCAGTTGCTGGGACGTGGCGTTGATGACTTTGATGTCGACTTCGAATGGGCATTCCTGACCTATGACTTTGACGACCAGACAAGTATCAGTGCCGGCCGCCTGCGCACACCTTTTTTCCAGTACTCCGATTTCCTTGACGTTGGTTACGCTTATGACTGGATGCGACCACCGCAGAGCGTCTATGGACTGGGCTTTGAGAATATTGAAGGGCTGACACTGTACCGTACCGGGCAGATTGGTGGCTTCGAGTCGAGCCTGCAATTTGTGTTCGGCAATTATGATTCCGAAATCCAGTTTTCTGGCACAGAGATCGACGCCAAGATTGACAGTATTACCGGTGCCTCATGGACATTGAGCCAGGGTTCACTGAGCGGTCGAGTGGCTTATCTGGTTGGCGAAACAACGTTCCAGACTGATCCCGTTGAGCTGGCGCCCGGTTTCTCGTTTGGCAATCTGTTTGCGGCGCTGAACCAGGCAGGATTGTCAGGCCTTGTTTCCGGACTTGATATTCAGGAAGAGGATTCCAGTTTCCTTGGTTTCGGTTTGACCTATGACAGCGCCAACTGGATTATCGTGTCCGAGTTTACCAGGGTTGAGGTCGAAAACAGCTTCGTTGCGGAACAGGATAGCTACTACCTGTCGGTTGGTCGACGATTTGGCAGCCTCACGCCATACCTGTCTTACGAGAAGGATGACAATGAAGCACAGACGGACATTTATGCCGGTTTCCAGACAGTTTTGCCAGCTCAAGTGTTTGTTCCGGTAAAGGCACTGGTAGACAGTCAGAAATCGGAAACTGAAACCTGGAATGCGGGTTTCCGTTATGACTTCCATCCGTCGGCTGCGTTCAAGGCGCAATATACGGAACAGGACAATCAATTGACCGGCAATCGCAGGTCTTTACTGTCTGTTGGCGTTGATCTGGTATTCTGAGGAGAAGCAAATGTTGAATAAAATTCTTGTCCTGCTGTGTCTGACCATGGCATGGCCTGCGTACGCTGACATCGCTGTGATTGTGCATCCGTCCAGCTCTGCTGAAATTGATGTTGATGAGCTTAACAGGCTCTACACGGGGCGCTCGTCAGCCTTGACCGCGGTTAATCTGCAGGAAGGGCTTGCCATGCGTTCCGAATTTGACGAAAAAGGCGCAGGCAGGGCTTCGGCGCAGTTAAAGGCGCATTGGTCAAAACTCGTGTTCACTGGCAAAGGCACGCCACCTGCTGAGGTGGCGAACGAAGCAGCCATGCTAAGCCATGTCGCATCCAATCCGGATGCCATTGGTTATGTCGATGCTGGCAGTGTTGACGACTCGGTCAAAGTGATACTGACACTCCAGTAAGTACTTCTCCTGAGCGCCACGGTGGTCTACACTAAGCGCTGTTGAACCGGAGATTGCAGTGCCGAGAATCAATAATGCAGGAAACCTGCTGATTCTGTTAGTGGGTGCAATAGCCTTTCTGGCACCATTATTCGCGGGCATCTGGTATGCCCGCGATAATGCTATTTCCCAGCAGCGTGAGTATCTGCAGAGTACTGCCAGCAGTGTTCTGGCAAGAGCATTACAGATTGGTGGACAGCATCGAGCTGTCGTTGAGCAACTGTCCGCTTTCATTGATGCCCCGTGCTCAGACAACGCACTTCGCGCCATGCGAATCAGTGCACTGTCCTATCGCTATATTCAAAGTGCGCTGTATATCCGTGACGGTCAGGTCCTGTGCTCGAGCATCGACGTGCACGATCCGCCCTTTTTTCTGGGGAGCGCACCAGGTCGCAACCTTCAGGGCACCCGGGCCTGGGCGGACATCACGTTGCCGTGGGCGCCGCAAGCTCAACCATTACTGATCGCACAGGCGGATACCGGATTTGGCGTTGCCCTGGACGCAGATGAAGTGTTTTTTGGAATCGACCCGACACAGTTCGGAGTCGTAGTATTTGAGCGCGTTGAAAGCGGTACACAACGACTGGCGGAGTTTGGCCATCTGGTACCTAATCAAGCCCTCGCCGATGAAATCAGTGGTCGCACCTCGGGCGCGTTTGTAGCCGGTGATCTGGTGGGTCATTTTGATTCCGACTTCAATGATTTCACGCTCGGTGCGATTGTTGTCACCCCGGCGAATACGGTTAACGCTGGCCTGTGGGGTCAATTGCTCCGGGTTTTTCCGTTTACCCTATTCGGTAGTGTGGTGATTTTTTTATTGGTGACTCGTCTGCTTTCACGACGTCGTTCGATCAGTAAAGACCTTCAGATGGCCATCAGGCAACACGAGTTCTACCTCGATTATCAACCTATCCTGGATATTGAAACTCAGCGCTGTATTGGTGCTGAAGCATTGTTACGTTGGCGCAGGAATGGCGAAGTGATCGCGCCCGACATATTTATTCCTCTGGCTGAGAGTAACGGCGTAATGACATTGTTGACTGACGAGGTTTTTCGTCTGGCTGCTCGCGATATGTCAAAAGTAATGCAGGACTCCGAAGACTTCTATCTGTCCATCAACCTGAGTGGTCACGACCTGACCGTACCCGGGTTGACGGAGAGGCTGCGACATATGCTGGAAGCATTTGGCCTGGCAGGCGACCGTTTTATGTTGGAAGTTACCGAAAGCAGCTTCGTCGACAATGAGCACTCACGAGAACTCATTCGGGAAGTCAGGCGTCTCGGGTTTAAAGTGGCGATTGACGATTTTGGCACCGGATTCTCAAATTTTGCCTATCTGCAGCGCTATGAATTCGACTTCCTGAAACTCGATCGGCTGTTCGTTGAAACGATCAGTGTCGATGATGTTCGGAGCAACCTTGTTTTTCACCTGATTGAACTGGCGGAAAAGTTGAATGTGCAGGTGATAGCGGAGGGTGTAGAGGAATCTGAGCAGGCGGTGAAACTGCTGGAGAAGGGTGTCAGTCGCGCGCAGGGCTGGCTTTACGGCAGGCCCTGTCGCGCACGCAGGTTTATCAGAGATTTCTGCAAACCTGCGGCGCCTTTGACTGTCTGAGCATTAACAGTCTGATCAGGGATGCTCTGAAAAGTCAGGGCCGTGTCGTGACCGTGTCAGTCGACACAGGCGCATGTAGCTGCCCCAGTCCGCGATTGGCCCGCCGTCGGCCCAGCCTCAGCACAATGGGTGCCGCGATAAAAATCGACGAGTTGGTACTGATGATGATGCCGAACAACATGGGCAAGGCAAAGCTGGACACCGCGCTGCCCCCGGCCACGGCCATGGGCAGGATAGCGACAAGCGTGCTGCCGGACGTGAACACGGTTCGGGTCAAGGTGGCACTGATACTCCGGTCGACCAGTTTCGCCAGATCCTGATCGGGTTTGGCATGCAGATTTTCCCGAATCCGGTCAAAAACCACGACTTTGTCATTGACCGAGTACCCTATCAGGGCAAGCAGTGCGGCCACTGCTGTCAGGTTGAATTCCACTCCGCTAAGCGCAAAGAAACCCAGAGTTTTGGTCAGGTCCAGGGCAATGGTGATAACCGCTGCCACGGCGAAGTGGTTTTCGAAGCGATACCATAAATAGAACAGCATGCCTGCGCCGGCAAGCAGGACTGCGAGTATGCTCATGTCGGCAAAATCACCACTGACACGTGGGCCCACCATGTCGGTACGCTGGAACTCGGCATCTGGCGCAGCCTGCAACACGGCGGCACGCATGTTGTTCATCACCTGGCTGTTGTCGGCATCTTCCTGAATCGCCTGGCGCAATTGATAGGTGTCGCTGGCGATGGCGTTGCCGCCGGCACTGGCAGTTTCCTGGACTGAAATATCAGGCAGTCCGGCATTGACAAGGCTGCTGCGTAACTGTTCGATTGACGTGTCAGGTGCCTTGATTTCGACCAGGGCGCCCCCGCTGAAATCAATGCCAAAATCCAGGCCGGGATATACCAGGAGGGCAATTGACGCCACTGACAGAATCGCAGATATCACCAGACCGGCGGCACTGGCACGCATGAAATTAATGACCTGTTTGCCGCTGCTGAATTTGTTAGCCAACCGGTCAAACAACGGCAGACCGGTTATAGACAGCGTTTTCTTGCCGGACAGGCGTATGCGCCACTCCATCAGCACGCGAGTGAACGCCACCGAGGTGAACAACGACGTCAACAGACCGATGCCCATGGTGACCGCAAATCCGCGCACCGGACCTGAACCCATGGTAAACAGAAGGCTGATGGCGATCAGTGTTGTGATATTGGAATCGATAATGGTGCCATAGGCTTTGCGGAAACCATTGTCCAATGACAACCATGGCGTTTTGCCCTGGCGCAATTCATCCCGGATGCGTTCATTGATCAGGATATTGGCGTCCACTGCCATGCCCATGACCAGTATGAGGCCGGCAATACCGGGCAGTGTCAGGGTGGCGCCAAGCAGACTGAGCACACCAAAGATCAGCCCCACATTGACACTCAGGCTGAGCCAGGCGATCAGCCCCCAACTGCCGTACGCAGTCACCATAAAGGCCAATACCAGCGCGGCACCAACAAGACCAGCGAGCAGCCCCATGTTGATGGAGTCGCTGCCCAGGCTGGGCCCGACACTACGCTCTTCGATTACATCAAGCGCCGCCGGCAGGGCCCCTGCACGCAACAGCATGGCCAGGTCGGTGGCGTCTACGGCGCTAAAGCCTCCGCTGATTTCTCCGCTACCGGTAGTGATGGCGCTGCGGATGACCGGCGCAGTAATCACTTTGTCATCAAGCACCACCGCCAATGCCCGCCCAATGTTGGCCTGGGTCATGTCGCCAAACTGGCGACCGCCGGTTTTGTCGAGCACAAAATTGACTACCGGCTGGCCTGTCTGCTGTTGTAACACCATGTTGGCATTGCGTACGTGCCGCCCTTCCATGGCAATTTTCCGCTCCAGACGGTACACCTGGCTTGGGCTCTGGTCCGTTTCTGGGCCGTCCTCCGGGCGATCCTCCAGGCCTCGCAACTCGATTACGTCGGTGGATGTGCTGTCCGCCAGCCAGTGAAAGTTCATCTGGGCGGTGGTTCCCAGCAGCTCTTTTACTCGTTGTGGATCACTCACGCCCGGTAACTGCACAACAATGCTGTCCTGGCCCTGTCGGGTAATGCTGGGCTCCACCATGCCGGTTTCATCCAGGCGCCGGTGGACAATATCCAGGCTTTGCGTCACCGCATCCTGCTGCAGCGCCTCGCGATGTACCTGGGTCATGCTTAGCGTAAGCGTATTGTTGTCACGAGCAAGGGTATACGCCGGGGCACCGCTCTGGCTCTCAGCCAGGGTGTCACGGGCTACCTGGGTCAGTACGTCCATGTCGCCGGCGTCGCGCAGGCTAATGTGGATGCCGCCCTGGTCTACTCTGGGTTTCAGGTAACGAATATCAGCCTGACGCAGATTGTCGGTGAGTACATCTGCCATTTGCTGATTCTCGTTTTGCAGCAGCTCCTCCATGTCCACAGCCAGCAGCAGATGAGAGCCACCACGCAGGTCCAGCCCCAGGCTGAACTGATTGCTGTCATACCAGTCCGGCAGATACGGCCGGTCTTCGCCAGGCAGGAAAGAAGGCAGGGCGCTGAGAAATCCCAATAAAATAATGCAGCCGTACCACAGGGTACGTTTGGTTAAAGCACGCATAAAGTCCTCGCTGAAACTTAAAAACAGAAAAAGTTTGTTGTCTCAGGAGGTCAGCGGAGGGGCGCGGGGAGTGCCGGTGAGTGAGTAGAAGGACGGCACACGCGTGTGCGTGCCTGGTGCGTAACCTTGCGCCGCCACGCTTGAAATCCCGCCATGAGGGGATGCAGTGTTAACAGCAATATCAGCAGTGCTTTCGTTACCGTCACCGTTAGAAAAACTGAACGTGAACAGTCTGGCCTGTTGTGGCCGCCACAGCCGGGATAGCAGATTAACATTGTTGCCAGCACCCGCTGTCTGCTCCTGATCGGGCAGTGCCGGTGCACCCTGCATCGGGAAGGCATCTTTTGTCAGCGACGAGTCAACAAAACGTTGATCACCTGTCGCAAAACCGGAAGCACCCGCCAGACAGCACAACACCAACACAAAAGCACGCAGGCCAGCATTGACAGTCAGCATCCGGGATGGGTGATGTGGTTTGATAGTTGGGTTACTCACACTATGGCTTATACGCTTGACATGAGGGGGTGGCAAGCGAATTTCAAGTGCCTGTCAATCCAGACCCGGTACCCGATGCATTGTCATGCCGTGGTTTTTATTGGAAATCCTGCGCATTGCCCAAGACGGCCTGGACTTCTATACTGGCGATCATGATAACAACAATGCCCGCATCAGGAGCCCACCCGCATGTTTCGTTTACGATTCATTGACCGGCTTAAGTTTTTTGTCGAGCGCCAGTTTGTAAAGGGTGCGTCTTACCAGTTATTGATTGTGGTGGCGGTGATAGGGCTGATTTCCCTGCTTGGCGGCATGCTGGTGTTGCCGCTGGGGGAGTACGATGAACACTTGGGTAATGCAGTTTGGTGGGCCTTCCTGCGTCTGACCGACCCGGGCTATCTCGGTGATGACGAAGGCACCTGGCGCCGTATCGTATCGACCTGGCTGACGGTCAGTGGTTATGTGGTGTTTCTGGGCGCTCTGGTGGCGATCATGACGCGTTGGTTGATCGATATCATGGAACACCTTGAACTTGGTTTGACACCGGTGTCGCTTAAGAACCACATTGTCATTCTTGGCTGGAACAACCGCACGGTGCCATTGTTGCGCGAACTGGTGATGTCGACATCACGTCTCGGCCGCTTCATGCGAGAGCGCGATATCAAACGTTTGAAGATTGTTGTGCTGTCTGAACAGGTGTCTTCGGAACAGATTCAGTTACTACGTGCCGATCCGGGCATTGGCAAACGCAGCAAAGATATTATTCTGCGCAGTGGTTCGCCGCTGCAGCCTGAAGCACTGCACCGTGTTGCCTGTCTGCAGGCGGCGGCGGTCATCATTCCCAGCGAGTCGCATGGCCCGGACAGTCTGGTGACGTCTGATGTAGAGTCACTGAAAGCCTTGTTGTCGATTTATTCTCAGGCGCGAGAACGCAAGCAGCCGCTACCATTTGTGGTTATGGAAGTTGAAGATGTTCGCAAGTTTTCGGTAGCCTCCCGTGCCTACCCTGGGCCGTTGGAAGTTGTTGCCGGCGATGCCACCATCAGTCGATTGCTGGCGCAGAACATCATTCATCCGGGGTTGTCGGAGTTCTACGGAGAGCTTCTGACAGCACATGCCGGCAATGAACTGTACATAAGGCCGGCAGCACCTTATGCCGGTCTGGCGATCTCGGAAATTGAAGCCCGCTGTCCCTATGCCATCATGTTTGGTCTGCTGCGTCCCGGTGCTGACGGCGAATTACGCACCCACCTGAATGTGGCTTCGGATGAGATTCTGACATCGGCAGACGCGCTGGTGTTGATGGCGCAATCGTTTGACGAAACCGAACCGGCAGCGCGTGCGCCCAGTGGTCACCGGGTCAACCGGGTGGCGACCCTGCCAGATGCACAAACCCTGCCGACGACTCGTAAACGCCTGCTGATTTTGGGCTGGAATCGACGGGTGCCTGCGATCATTTCCGAGCTGGCGAGTTATCTGAATTATGAGTTTGATGTAGACCTGGTATCCGTCGTCCCGGCGGACAACCGCACTGCCGAGATAGGCCGTTACAGTGAGATTGCCGCCCGTGTAAGCTGCGACCATATCGAAGCCGACTACATGGTAGAGGGTGAACTGCGCCGTCTGAACCCGGCACGTTACGACAGCATCGTGTTGTTGAGCAGTGACCGACTGAGCTCCGGTGAAGAGGCTGACGCCCGCGCAATTGTTGGTTATCTGGTGCTGGAGGAGATACTGCAGGATGAGCGCAGGCAGCCACAGATATTGCTTGAACTCAGTGACCCTGCAAACGAAGACCTGTTGGTCAGCAACAGCAGCGAAACCATCATTAGTCCCATGATCCTCAGTCACATGCTGTCCCAGGTGACACTGCGCCGGGAACTGCGACTGGTTTATGACGAACTGTTCACCGCGCATGGTGCTGAAATACAGTTTTATGCTCCGGGTGAGTATGACCTGCAGGCAAAGGCCAGCTTCGGCGAATTCGAGGTCAAGGCAGCGGCCCTGGGCGAAACGGCATTGGGCATTTATCGCGCCAACGCGGATGCGTCCGGCAGGCGTCTGCAACTTAACCCGGTTCGGGCCAAAGCCATGGACCTGGCTCCGGGCGACCAGGTGGTGGCTCTGATAACTCTGTAGGAATTCAGGACAACAAGTGGTTTCGTCACTGTATACGCCCGCGGCGGGCGCTCTGCTATACTCTCGGCGCGGCCAGACTCGATGGCTGACTGAACTGTGTTTCTGGATGAAAGGGAGAGGATTAATGAAGATTATCAAAATGTTATTGGTTGCGGGTCTGGTGATGCCAGGGTTGGCGCTGGCGGATGCGTCAGACTATAGCTATATCGAAGGCGCTTACCTGCAGGGTGAGATCAGCGAGGTTGAGGTCGACGGTTTTGGCGTCGAAGCCAGTCTGGAATTTATTGACAGATTTCTTGCCGTAGCCAGTTTCACAGACCTTGACCAGGACGACGATGGCATCGGAGCTGACCTGGAGGGTGACATCACGTCAGTCGGCCTGGGTTTCATTTTCGGTCGCAATGAGACCGCCAGTGTCTACGGTACCGTCAGTCACATCGAATACGATGTACGTGGACGTCTTGGCGCCTTTGTATTTGGCGATGACAGTGAAGGTGCTCAGTTTGAGCTGGGTGCCCGCATGAACCTCAGCCCCGAAGCGGAGCTGTATGTGGCAGCCAAACATACCGATCTGGGTGAGGACGATGGGGATACGGCGCTGGACGCTGGCCTGGTCTATCAGTTTCTTCCGGCGCTGTCGGGCATGCTGACATACAGCCGCAATGATGACGATGACATCATGGGTCTGGGACTGCGCCTGAACTTCTGATGCTGGCGCGCAGGGCGATCTATTAACAATGTCATAAAAAAAAGCCGACCTGTTTATCAGCAGGTCGGCTTTTTAGTAAGCGTTTTTCGGGCTTGAGCCCGAAAAATCAGGCCAGGTTCTGGTTGGCAAAATCCCAGTTGACCAGATTGTCCAGAAACGCAGCCAGGAAGTCCGGCCGACGGTTCTGGTAGTCCAGGTAATATGCGTGCTCCCAGACATCACACACCAGAATGGGTTTGGCACTGGTGGTCAGTGGCGTTTCCGCATTCGGCGTTTTGGCAATCTTGAGTTTGCCGCCATCGAGCACCAGCCAGACCCAGCCGCTGCCAAACTGACCAACACCGCCCGCGCTAAACTCTTTCTTGAAGTCGTCGTAGCTGCCGAAATCGGCATTGATCTTGTCAGCAATGGCGCCGCTTGGCATGCCGCCACCGCTGGGTTTCATGCTTTGCCAGAAAAAGTTGTGGTTATACACTTGCGCAACGTTATTGAACAGCGGACCGCCGACTTTCGCGGTTGCGCGCACGAGATCTTCCAGATTGTCGGCATCAACACCGGCATCAGCCAGGAGTTCATTGCCTTTTACCACGTATGTATTGTGGTGTTTGCCGTGGTGGAAGCCCAGTGTTTCCGCAGACATATGCGGTTCCAGAGCGTTGGCAGCATAAGGCAGATCGGGTAATTCTAATTTCATACAAACCTCGACAAATCATTGATTGATAGTCACGTAAATTCAGCTTTTTAGCATAAATCACTCCGGACCATAGTTCAAGGCAAGGCTCTGCGACAGACGTTTGTGTTTGCCAGCGGCTCGGCAGTAGCCCGCGCCGCAGACAGGCTTTGCCGCCGGTACTGCATTGCGTCTACAATACAGGGCATTGGTAATGCATGTGCAGCAAGGCATTGAGGAAATGAACGATGCGAAATAACGATGAGCTGGGGGATATCCCGTCAATGGTACCTGACCGGGATGAAGTAGCAGACCGTCAGCATTCCCGGCGGCAACCGGACTTGGTGAAACCTGTCAGTTATGCCGAAACCATCAAAGTCAGTACCTGGCCGGTGCGGATCATGCTGCTGTTGCTCACACTGGCGATTGCGGCGGGCGCAGGTCTGGCCTACACGGCGTATGAGGAAAACCTGCGGCGCCTGGATCAGGCCAACAGCCGTTTGGCAGATCTGGAGCGTCGATTGGCGATGGTGGGTGATTCCGCTGAGGAAACCACGGGCAACATCATTGAACGCATAGATTTTAATTTTTCCGAAATTGACAAGCTGTGGGCGGCGCGAAACGCCACCAACGCCAGCGTCACGGATCTTACCGGCCGGGTCGCAGTAACCGAAACGCGCTCTCAGGAAAACCTCACTGCCGTTGAAGAAACCACCCAGCGGCTGGTGCAAACCACCAATCTGGTTGAAGAAACGCGCCGTAGCGTTGCCGACTTGCGTCAGGCATCGGAAGCGCTGGCGACTCGCCTGACCACCTTGAACACCACGGTGCAGGAAGTGCGGGGTGTTGCCCAGGATGTGGTTAATCTGCGTGCGGAAATCAGCACGGCAGAAGGCACTTCTGGCGGCCTCAACGATCGCCTGATGCGGGTGGAAGAAGCGGTTGAAGCGATTGATGCCTATCGCTTGCAGGTTAATCAGACGGTACTCAGGCTGCAGCAGCAAATTGAGGACGTTCGCGAAAACTGAGCCTGACAGGCGGCCATTTACTGGGTATAATGCGCCGCTCCTCGCACCGGGGCTCTTGACGCTGACAGATGGCTGACGAAGCAGTGCCCGGTATCGCAGGCGGACGTGGTGGAATTGGTAGACACGCTGGATTTAGGTTCCAGTGCCGCAAGGTGTGGGAGTTCGAGTCTCCCCGTCCGCACCATCTTTAATCAGGGCTACGAACACTCGATCCTGATTGCCTGTTGCATTCTCTCCATCACCGTCAGTGTGTCCGGCGAATCAGTCGCCGGATAACAGGTCGGCGTGCGTGGACATACTGATCCGCGTGAGCAGATCACCCGTGCCGGGTTGTTGATGCCACGCTGTATCCAGCCAATATTGAGTATGCCGGCAGCGCTGAGCAGGTCCTTACGGATGGCCGCAGGTATGTCGGCATCGCCACCTCCTCTGACACAGACCTCCTTCAGGCTGGCAGCGAGTTCGCTGGCGGGCCGGCCCTGAGTATCAAGCACCGGATTAAGATCAATACCCGCACACAGGACGTGCGGATTGCCTGCCATATCTTCCACGTTGACCGATTCGCAGCAGTAGATCCGTGGCCCCTTGCTGCTCTCCAGCACCGAAATCTGTGCGCTGGTGCCAGCGTTGTCTTGATTGATCATGCGGAACACCGCCCAGTTCTGACACGGATCTTCCACCAGCCGCATATTGCCCCAGGGCAGGGGAATGCCGTTGCCACGATAGACGGCCTTGAGGGTGCCGGGTGGATACGCATCAAAATAGTGCCAATGTGGATAGGACGATACGGCAGTCATGCGGCGCATGACAACGGAAGGCGACACGCCCAGTTGCTGGTGCACGTTAACTTCGTAACTGTTGCGTTCAAGCAACTGCCGGAACGGAATCCTTGGGCAGAGCAGGGCGCCAGCAAAAAAGCTGCATTCAAAGTCCCGCCATGCTGCCAGAATGTCCTGAGCATCAGGTTCGAAGGATTGGGCGCCGGCTGCGCTACCGGCATTGCTCCGGTTCTTGCCCGCCAGCAACACACTTTTTAATCCGTCCTTGTCATGCAGCGTGCAGTGCCCGATGTGCAGCGCCAGGTCGTACTTGAGCCGCGACGGTTCCGATTTCAGAAGTTCATTGAGATAAAGGGTGCCGGGCGGATCAAAAAAGGAACGAACAGTGCTCTTTGAGTGGTTGCCGGTTTCATCCAGAACATCCTGGGGCGCCCGGGTAAACCATTTGATGGTGAGACCCAGTCTGGCGACGATAGCCAGCATTTCATCCACCTGCAGTGGCATGCGTTTAAGGCCAATATTTTCCGCCGCGCGCTCCAGATCAGGGAAGTGGTTGCGATGATGTTCCTGGTGCGCGCGTATCAATAGATGAGCGAACTGTCGGCCAGTTGTGCCGGTCTGCGCCAGCATTTCCGGAATTGCGATCTGCAGTATGTTGTCGCTGAACAGAAAGCCAGGTTCCAGTGCCATGCCGCTAATGCCTCCGTGACCGGACTTTACTGGCGTGATCGCTGTCTGCGGCAGGGCATCATCCATGAACCAGGTGCTGTCTTTCTGAAACACCTCGGCAATGATGGCCAGCATGTCTTTGCCCGGGACCCGTTTGCCGCGTTCAATCATCGAAAGATAGGACACCGACGGTGCGGCTTCGGGGTCCACCTTGATACAGCGGGCAGACAGGTCTTCCAGCGTTAGATGATGCTGCTTGCGCAGGTTGCGGATTTTGGTGCCAAGAAAGTGAGACTGTCGCATCAGGCTGGCATGACTTCTCATGATATTTCACCCCTAAGGCCGAATCGTGTCATCGCAATGACAGGAACTGCATTTTGTAAAATTAACAATGTGAAATTCTTATTGTGAAATTATATATATCGATTCTATACACTACGCCTGTCTTAAGCAAACGGCCTGAACATCCTCGGTATGGATCAGGTGGAAACGGAGATTGGCATGCAAACAGCGACACAACTGCAAACAGCCTTACCAACGCAAAGCGCCACAGATCCGCGCTTTTACCAGTTTATCACCGAGCAGGTACTGCCATTGACCGGCCTGGATGCAACAGCGTTCTGGCAGGGTTTTGACGCACTGGTGGCGGAACTGGCACCGCGCAACCGCGCATTGCTGGCCCAACGTGACCATCTGCAGCTGCAGATTGATCAGTGGCATCAGCAACACGTGGGTCGGACACATGATGCGGAGGCCTATCGCGCGTTTCTGGAAGAGATTGGTTATCTACAGCCAGAACCGGAGATTGTCTCCATTGCGACCCAAACGGTGGATGACGAGATTGCCCACATTGCCGGTCCTCAGCTGGTGGTGCCGATCAAGAATGCCAGATTCGCCATCAACGCTGCCAATGCGCGCTGGGGCAGCCTGTACGATGCTGTTTATGGCAGTAACCTGATTCCTGATGCAGGAGAGCTGGCGTCTGGCGATGGCTACAACCCACGCCGGGGCGCCGAAGTCATTCGTTTTGCCAGGGATTTCCTTGATCGCGCCTTCCCGCTCATTGACGGCTCGCATCAGCAGGCCACCGCTTACCGGATTGAAGATGCACAACTGGTTGTTGAATTGACCAATGGCGTCTGTACGGGGCTGCGCCAGCCGGAGCAATGGACAGGCCTGACGGGGGCGCATCAGCAACCCGACTCACTCATTCTATGCAATCACCGACTGCACGTGGAAATTGTCTTTGATCGCAATGGCAGCCTCGGCGGCCACGCACAGGCGGGTATTCAGGATATCAGGGTGGAGTCGGCCATCACCACCATCATGGATTGCGAAGACTCAGTCGCTGCTGTTGATGCAGAGGACAAACTTGAGGTGTATGCCAACTGGCTTGGCTTGATACGCGGTGACCTCATTGCCGAGGTTAGCAAGGGCGGGCAGTCCCGGCAGCGTTCCCTGAACCCGGATAAAACGTTTACTGCGGCCGATGGAACGCAAGGTCAGTTACCGGGTCGTGCCCTCATGCTGATTCGTAATGTGGGGCTGTTGATGGACAGTGAGCTGATGCATGACGCTGATCATCAGCCGGTGCCGGAAGGCATCATTGATGCGGTGGTGACTGCGCTGATCGCTTCGCTGCAGTTTCGCGATTCGGGTGCGCTGAAAAACTCTCGTTGCGGCAACATCTACATCGTCAAACCGAAGCTGCACGGCCCCGAGGAGGTCGCCTTTACCGTAACTCTGTTTGATCGCGTGGAGGAACTGCTGCAGTTGCCCCGTCACACCATCAAACTGGGCATCATGGATGAGGAAAGGCGCACCACCGTCAATCTGAAGGCCTGCATTGCGGCTGCCAGGGAACGGGTGGTGTTTATTAATACTGGTTTTCTTGATCGCACCGGCGACGAGATTCATACCAGTATGCACGCAGGCGCGTTCTTGCCCAAAACCCGGCTCAAGGATGAACCCTGCATCCGCGCCTACGAAGACAACAATGTCGACGTCGGGCTGGCCTGTGGTTTTCCAGGTCGGGCGCAGATTGGCAAAGGTATGTGGGCAATACCTGATGACATGGCCGGCATGATGACAAACAAAATCGCCCATCCGCGCGCGGGAGCCACTACCGCCTGGGTGCCATCACCTACGGCTGCCACGCTGCATGCGTTGCACTATCACGAAGTCAATGTACTGGTGAGACAGCAGGCCCTGCGTTCGCGCGAACGGGCCGCACTGGCGGATATCCTGAGCATCCCGCTTTTACCCGTGCGACATGGTCTGAGCGATGACGTCATTGCCCGCGAACTGGAAAACAATATTCAGGGCATTCTGGGTTATGTCGTGCGCTGGATTGACCAGGGTATCGGTTGCTCCAAGGTGCCCGACATCAACCAGGTTGGTCTGATGGAAGATCGTGCCACCTTACGCATTTCCAGCCAGCATGTCGCCAACTGGTTGCTGCACGGTATCTGCAGTGAACATCAGGTTCTGAGTGTCATGCGGCGTATGGCCGTCGTTGTGGATGAACAGAACCAGGGTGCTCCCGGCTATCGTGCCATGAGTCCGAACTTTGATGGCAGCCTGGCGTTCGCTGCGGCGAAAGCGCTGATCTTTGACGGTCAGGCGCAACCCAATGGATACACCGAACGCACCCTGCATCACTATCGCCGCTTGGCCAAAGCCCGGCCCTGAGCAACCAGTTTACGGAACATAACAAAACACATACACCACTAAACATTAATGAGGAAAATACGATGACGACTTATCAGCAACAGATGGACCAGGCCACTCGCACACTGGCGACTCAGGGAGAGGCATGGAACGGTATTAGCGCGGAATATATCGCACGCATGCGTTTGCAGAACCGTTTTCAGACCGGACTTGATATTGCCCGATACACCGCCCGCATCATGCGTGACGACATGGCTGCCTATGACCGTGATCCGGCTCAGTACACTCAGTCGCTGGGCTGCTGGCACGGGTTTATCGGTCAACAGAAAATGATTTCCATCAAGAAACATTTTCAGAGTACCAAAGGGCGCTACCTGTATCTGTCGGGCTGGATGATTGCTGCTTTGCGTTCCGAGTTCGGCCCGTTACCAGACCAGTCCATGCATGAAAAAACGGCGGTGCCGGCACTGATCGAAGAGCTCTATACGTTTCTGCGCCAGGCTGACGCGCGGGAGATGAATCATCTGTTCAAGGACCTGGATGCCGCGCGTGCGTCCGGAGACCAGGTGGCGCAGAAGGCGGCACTGAATAAAATCGACAACTTCCAGACTCATGTAGTCCCCATCATTGCAGATATCGATGCCGGCTTTGGTAATGAAGAGGCGACCTACCTGCTGTCGAAAAAAATGATCGAAGCGGGCGCCTGTTGTATCCAGATTGAAAATCAGGTGTCTGACGCTAAACAATGTGGCCATCAGGATGGCAAGGTGACTGTGCCCCACGAAGATTTTCTTGCCAAGATCAATGCCGTACGCTATGCCTTTATGGAGCTGGGCGTAGAAGATGGCGTGATTGTGGCGCGTACAGATTCGCTTGGCGCCAGCCTGACCCAGAAGATCCCGGTTTCATCGACTCCGGGTGATTTAAATGATCAGTACAATGCTTTCATTGACGGCGAAGAAATAACGTCGCTGGATCAGTTGGAATCGGGCGACATGTTATTACGTCGTGGCGATACCAACATCAGGCCAACACGTCTGGCCAATGGCCTGGTGCGATTCAAACCGGACACTGGCGTTGATCGCGTGGTGCTGGACTGTGTTACCTCGCTTCAGCATGGCGCGGATCTGCTATGGATTGAAACCGAGAAACCGCACTTGCAGCAGATCGCCTGTATGGTGGACCGTGTTCGTGCGATCGAACCCAAAGCCAAACTGGTTTACAACAACAGCCCTTCGTTTAACTGGACCCTGAGCTTCCGTCAGCAGGTGTTCGATGCGTGGACGGAAGAAGGACGGGACCTGACCCCGTATCAGCGCGACAATCTGATGAATGCTGAGTATGATGAAAGTGACCTGGCACAGGAAGCGGACGCCCGTATTCAGAGTTTCCAGCGCGATGCTGCCCGGGTCGCAGGTGTATTTCATCACCTGATTACACTGCCGACCTATCACACCGCTGCACTGTCAACGGATGACCTGGCGAAAGACTATTTTGGTGAACAGGGCATGCTGGCTTACGTACGCAAAGTTCAGCGCCAGGAGATTCGTCGCGGTCTGGCTTGCGTCAAGCACCAGGACATGGCGGGCTCCAACATTGGCGACAACCACAAGGAGTATTTCTCTGGCGGCAATGCTCTGAAAGCGTCGGGTAAAGACAACACCATGAATCAGTTTGGCTGACGGCCTGCCCGAACTCTGGAAACACGACGCTATCCCTGCGTATACTGGTGCCATCAGGCATCAGTGTACGACATGTACACAGCCACAAAATGGTGTGCAATCAGGGGCCACGGATGAATCGATACTTTGAACGGCTCTGGCAGCTGCTTGCCCAGGGCGATGACAATGGCATCGATGAGGGCACTCGCAGTAGAGGGGGCGCCGGGCAAGAGCAGGGAAACGACCCTGCCGGACCGGCGCCTGGCCTGCAGAGCGCGGCAGAATGGGCAGGGCGGACGCTGCCGGTGATCTGGTTGCTGGGTAAAACCGGCGCTGGCAAATCCTCCTTGATCCAGGCATTGACTGGTTTGAGCGCGGCGCGGGTAGGTAATGGCTTTGAACCCTGCACTCGCACGGCCAGTATGCTTGATTTTCCGCATGACTTGCCGGTCATGCGATTCCTTGATACCCGGGGCCTGGGTGAGACTGGTTATGATCCGGAAGAGGACCTGCATGCCTGTGACAAGGGCAGTCATGTTCTGATTGCAGTCGCACGTCTGGACGACCCTGTGCAGGCTGAGATTGCTGCGGCCATCGCTGCGGTGCGTAAGCGCCGATCCGGAACTCCCATCATTATTGTGCACAACGGCGCCGATCTGCTGCCACAGGAGCAGGCCCGGTTTCGCGCGCGCGCCCAGACCCAGCAGTTATTCGAGAAAGCGGCCGGACAGACGCTGCCGAGTATCGAAACCATACTGTTACCAGGACAGGTACCTGCGTCAGAGTCCGGCGTTGATTCGTTAATCACCCATCTTGCAGGCATCATGCCGGACGTGGCGTTGCTGCTGGCAGGAGAGGAGCGCCGTGATGCCGAGCGCAATGCCTTTGCCGACGTTCGCGCCCGGGTACTGTGGTATGCCAGTGCTGCTGGCGCCTCGGATGTTGCACCGGTGGTCGGTGCTGTCACGGTGCCCTCCCTTCAGGCTGCCATGTTGCGAACACTTGGCAAGATCTATGAGGTGAGCTGGACCCGCGTTCGCATGACTGAGTTCACGCTGGCGCTGGGCGCCAGTGCCGCGTTCCGGTTTGGCGCCAGCTACGCTGTTCGCCAGTTGACCAAGCTGATCCCGGTATATGGTCAGACGGCGGGCGCTGCCGTGTCCGGTACCATCAGTTTTGCTGCTACCTATGCCCTGGGTCGTGCCGCTGCCTTTTATTTGCACCGTACCCAGCTTGGGCTTGCCATAGATCCGGAGGAACTGAGGGCCCTGTACACCGACGCGCTACGGAGGGCTCGCCGTGAAGGGACGTGACAAGTTGAAGCGAGCCTTCCTGCGTTGGGATCATCTGTTGGTCGTGTTTGTGCTGGGTTCGCCCTTCATCCTGCTGATGTTGCTGGGTTTTGTCTGGTTGCTGCAACAGAACGCCATTCTCTGGTTCTTTGGCGCCAGTCTGCTGATCAGTATTGTGGTATTGACGCTGCGCAATCTGTTGCGGAAACGTTGGCACAGCAGGGAAGAGGAAGACGCCATCGCTGCTGATCTGGCGGTAGCGCCGGACCCCGACTGGCTGCCCACCGAGAAAGCGGTTTTCACTGACGTGAGTCAGCATATTTCCGCGCTCACACGCACCTCACTGCCCTGGGAGTCTTTGCCGGAGCATGCACTGGATGTTGTCAACCAGGTGGCCTCAGGCCTGGATGGCAAAAACAAAAGTGCCTTGAATTTTACCCTGCCGGAGGCCTTGTTGCTGTTGGAGTCAACAGCGTCGCGTTATCGCGCCCATCTGCGGAGCAAGTTACCGTTTTCTGACCAGATTTCACTGGCGACCCTGTACTGGCTTTGGCGCCAGCGCGATCGGGCCAACATACTCTGGAAAGTCGCCCATGGTGGTAGCCGGATGGCGCGCTTTGCCTTCAACCCGGCAGCCGGTGTGCTACGGGAACTGGAGCAATTGGTGGCGGGCGGAAATTCGGACTATGTCACCGAGAATATGCTGGGTGCCCTGCAGGCCGTGTTGCTGGAAGAAGTCGCCTTTGCTGCCATCGAGCTTTACTCTGGCCGTCTCCGCTTTACCGACGATGAACTGATGCAGGTCCCGCTGGCCAACACCCGCGCAGATCAGAAGCGCATGGCCCTGCCTGATCTGCCGGTGCGTATTGTGTTTGTGGGTCAGACCAGTGCCGGCAAATCAACGCTGATCAATGCATTGTTGACGCGTGAAGACGCAGAAACCGATGCTGCAGCAACTACGCCGGGACTGGTGACTTATCAGACTGAGCTGGACGGCACGCCTTGTTATTTGTTGGACAGCGAAGGCCTTGATGGCTCCTCGCAACACCTTGAGCAGATGCTGAAAGAAATGACACAGGCTGATCTGGTCATCTGGGTCATCCGAGCCAATCGCCCCGCGCGCGATCCGGATGTGCAGTTAAAACAAAAATTTGATGCCTGGTTTGAATCTCACCCGCGACGTCGCAAACCTGTTGCATTGATCGTTGCCACCGCCATGGACCAGCTGATCGGGACCGAGGGGCAACCGTCGGCTGCCGAACAGACCACCATTGCAGCAGCGGCAACGGCGATTGGCAAGGACATGTCTGGTCTGCAGGTCGTGCCGGTCAGCGTTGGCGCAGCCGCCTGGAATCTGGACGTGGTCAGCAATACGCTGCATGCTGAATTGCCGGAAGCAAGACGCGTGCAACGCAACCGACGCCGGGTTGAGGGTGTGGCCCGTGAGGGGCGGCTGCGCAGCCAGCTGCGAAAAGGCGGCCGGGGTATCAAACAGGGCCTCAAAATGGCCGGCAGACGGGTCAGCAAAGGAAGCAGGTCATGACTGAGGTAGCGCCCATGCGAGTCACAGACGTTGACGCCGCTGTACAGGCCATCATTGACAGGGTCGGTAACCGAATTGTGTTGGGATTGCCATTGGGGGTGGGCAAACCCGTGCGCCTTGCCAATGCGCTGTACCAGCGTGCCTGCAAGCAAGCCGACTTGAATCTGCATATTGTGACAGGGCTGTCGTTGCTTGTGCCCAAGGCGGGTTCGTCGATGGAGAAACGGTTTCTGGAACCGTTCACGCAACGGCTTTTTGGCAATGTGCCGACGCTCGACTATGTTCGCGATGCAGCAAGTGGGAATCTGCCTGACAACGTGAAAGTGTCTGAATTTTTCTTTCAGGCAGGCAGTTTTGTCAGCCAGTCGCAGCAACAACGTGATTATGTCTGCAGCAACTATACTCATGCCGTGCGCGACCTGATGGCGCAGGGACTGAATGTTGTAGCACAGATGGTGGCACCTGACCCTGAGGCAATCAATAACGCTGATAACGAGTTGCTCAGCCTGAGCAGTAATCCGGACCTGACGCTCGACCTTATCCCATTGTTGCGGCAACGCGAAGCAGACGGTACGCCGATCGCGCTGGTGGCGGAAATCAATGCTGCGCTACCTTTTATGGGGCATCACGCTGCGGTATCGGCAGAGACGTTTGATGTGGTGTTGCACGACGCAACCGGTGCTTACCCGTTGTTCTCAGTACCACAGACGTCCGTCAGCGAACAGGATCATCTGATCGGTTTTTACGCCAGCACGCTGTTACGGGATGGCGGCACACTGCAGGTTGGCATCGGCTCATTGGGAACAGCGCTGGTGCACAGCACTATCCTTCGACACAGTCACAATGCCGATTGGGTGCGTCTGTATCATCAGTTGGACATCGACAGACGTTGCCCGGGTGTTAGCGAATGTGGAGGGTCGGGGCCATTCGTGAAAGGCCTCTACGGCTGCAGTGAAATGATGATGGAAGGTTTCCTGGATCTGATGGAGGCAGGCATCCTGACCCGCAACGTTTATGAGGACGCCGCGCTTCAGGAGGCAATAAACAGCGACGACAATGATGCACTGACGGATTTATCCGCCGGGTCGCCTGGCGTGGTCATGCATGGCGGCTTTTTTCTGGGCTCGCGGGCATTCTACGACAGGCTGCATAAATTGACGCCGGCACAGCGTGAGCTGATCTGTATGACCAGTGTCAACTTTACAAACGACCTGTTTGATCATCGTTATGGCAATCAACGTCTGAAGGTTGCTCAACGTATTCATAGCCGGTTTATCAATACTGCACTGATGCATACCCTGGATGGCGCGGCCATTTCTGATGGTCTTGAAGACGGCCGTGTTATCAGTGGTGTGGGTGGGCAATATAATTTTGTTGCCATGGCGCATGAGCTGGCTGACGCCCGTTCAATCGTCACCCTGCGCAGCACACGTGAAAAAAACGGCAAGGTTCAGTCAAATATTGTCTTCAGCTATGGTCACTGCACCATTCCCAGACATTTGCGAGATATCGTCATCACTGAGTATGGTATCGCCGACCTCAGAGGGCAGCCTGACGAGGAGGTCTATCGACGCATGATTGCTGTGGCCGATGCGCGTTTTCAACCGGCGTTGCTGGCCCAGGCGAAGGAGGCCGGGAAAATTGCTGAAGACTTTGACCCGCCGGAGCACTGGCGCGAAAATACGCCGAACCGGATTAAACATCTGCTGGCGCAACCGGAGAACGAGGGACTGTTCCCAGCCTTTCCATTTGGTCACGACTTTAGCGCGCACGAGATGGTACTGGCCAGGGCCTTGAAGAAGCTGCAAGGCATGACCACCACGTTGCCGGCCCGTTTGACAACCTTGCTCAGAGCAGTATTGAATACCCGTGGTGTGGCAGATCAGGACGCGTTGCTGGCGCGTATGTCGCTGCAGGCTCCGAAAGGCATTAACGCCTGGATTGAAAAGCGAATGTTGATCTTCGCCCTGACCAAGACGTCGGGGCAGGGCGGCGGTGCAACGCAACAGACTGATTAAGTTAAAGAACGGCTAATCAAAAGGCAGAACTATAAGTCGACCGAGAATTTTACACACTGACCCAGGAGGTTTTTTATGGTTTCCACTGTTTCGTACAGATTTTCTCGCCCGATCGCGTTGCTGGCGGCACTGGCGGCAGGTCCCGCGCTGGCTGATGATGCCGGTGAGCTGCAGGCTCTGATCACAGCAGATCATCGAGTGGCTGCCAACATTGAGCGCAATGATGCCCGCAACCCGGTCGAGACGCTGCAATTCTTCGGGCTGGAAAAAGGCATGACTGTGGTGGAAGTTCTGCCCGGGGCGGGCTGGTATACCGAGATACTGGCGCCATTTTTGCGTGACAACGGTACCTACTATGCAGCGCACTTCTCTGCCAATGCCAGCCTTTCCTACCAACCGCCGGCGCTGGAGCGTTTTCGTCAAAAACTGTCTGCCAATTCCGAGGTTTATGACCAGACAAGGGTGACGCATCTGAATCCACCTGCGGAAACGGAGATCGCACCCGCCGGTTCTGCCGACCTGGTGTTGACCTTCCGCAACGTGCACAACTGGATTATGGCGGGCACTCAGGAAGAGCATTTCCAGTCCTTCTATACCGCACTTAAACCCGGTGGCGTGCTGGGCGTGGTCGAACATCGCGCGCCAGAAGGCAGCAGCATGGAAGTGATGGAAACCACGGGTTATGTCACGCAGGCACACACCATCGAGCTGGCTGAAGCGGCTGGCTTTGAATTTGTCGAGGCATCGGAAATCAATGCCAACGCCCGTGATACCGCTGACCATCCGCGCGGCGTATGGACATTACCACCGACATTGCGTCTGGGTGATGAAAATCGAGAGCGCTATGAGGCCATCGGCGAGAGTGATCGCATGACACTCAAATTCATGAAACCGCAGTAAATCCAGCGAGTGACACCGGGATACAGGCGGGCAGTTGTGCTCTTCCGTATCCCACAACGTGGTAAATCACTGTCAACACTATCAACTGGGCTTGCAATATATACTCAGGTATATATCATATTTCTCAAAATATACTTGAGTACATATCAAGACCACTCAATGTCCAGCAGCAAGGTTTGCCATGCACAAGCACGATACCCATCCGGTCGGTGAGTTCAGGGCGCCGTTCGCACTGGCCACTGATGCCGGGGAGATTTCGCCTCGTCGGTTGGCGTTGTTAAAGGCGATTGCTGAGTGTGGCTCGATCAGTGGCGCCGCCAAAGCGATTGGCATGACCTACAAGGCGGCCTGGGATGCCGTGGACGCCATGAATAACCTCGCCGGCACAGTGCTCGTCCAGAGTCAGCATGGTGGGCACGGCGGCGGTGGCGCGCAATTGAGCGCTGCCGGAACAAAAGTGATTGATGATCTGAAGCGTCTGCAGGTTTTGCAGGCCCGTTTCATGAATCAGTTGAAGACGGAAGGCGACCTGGACAAGTCCCTGGCCGTGATGAGGAGGCTGAATATGCGAAGCAGTGCCCGCAATGTGCTTTGGGGCACCGTTGACAGTGTGCTTGATGGTGGTGTCAGTTCCGAGGTCAACGTGCGCCTGTCCGGCGGTGACAGCCTGCACGCCATTGTCACCCGTGAAAGTGCCCAGGAATTGGCGCTGGCGCCCGGCAGTGAAGTGCAGGCCATCATCAAGGCTTCATGGATCATTCTGGCGCTGGCCGAAGACACGACTCGCACCTCCGCGCGCAATCGGCTGTGTGGCAGCGTGACGCGAATAGTGCCTGGTGAAGTCAATGCCGAAGTGGTCCTGGCGCTGGCCGGTGGCAATACTCTGGCGGTGATTATCACACGGCAGAGTCTGGATGAGCTTGCCCTGATTGAAGGCACGCAGGTCTGTGCGCTGATCAAGGCGTCACATATCATTCTTGGGATCACCTCGTGAAAAGTGTAAAGGTCACGCTGCTGAGTATTGTTGTTGGATTGTTGAGTTCGGTGTCAGCGGCCCAGCAAATGACGATTGCTGCGGCATCGTCATTGCGCCCCACACTGGATTATCTGGTTGCGGCGTATCGTATGGATAATCCTGCACACAATATCTCCATTATTTACGGTGCATCGGGCCGACTGACTGCGCAGATCCTGAACGGCGCGCCTTTTGACCTTTTTATGTCTGCCGACATGGAGTTTCCGCAACGCCTTGCTGACGAGAACGCCGCCACAACCGAACCACGCGTCTATGGCTATGGCCGGATTGTGTTGTGGAGTGCCAACGTTGATGCCTCGGTTTTGACGTTGCAGGATCTGGGCGCGGACCGAATCGGTCGAATTGCCATCGCCCAGCCCGCGGTGGCGCCCTACGGCCAACGTGCCCGCGAAGCCATGCAGGCTGCCGGGGTATGGGATGAGGTCGAAGACAGGCTGGTGTTCGGCGAGAATATCGCCCAGGTTGCGCAGATGGCGCAATCCGGTGCCGCAGACGTCGGTATCATTGCGTTGTCGCTGGTGATGCAGCCGGAACTGGCAGCGCGCGGCTACACCCTGATCGACGCTGCGCTGCATCAGCCGCTGGCGCAGGGTTTTGTGGTGACCCAACGTGGCGTCGATAATGTCGTGGCCGATGCTTTTGCCCGGTTCCTGTCGACACCGGCCGCTCATGCTGTGTTCCGTGACAACGGATTTGATGTTGATGCTTGAGTTAAGCGCCACCGATTGGCAGGCGATCCGGCTGACGCTGACCCTGTGCTTTTTTACTACCGTGATATTGCTGACGATTGCCACGCCATTGGCCTGGTGGCTGGCCAGTGGCCGATCAGCGCTGCGTGTGGTGGTGCAGACGGTGGTGGCCTTGCCGTTGGTGCTTCCGCCGACAGTATTAGGCTTTTATCTGTTGGTGGCACTTGGTCCCCGTGGCCCGGTCGGCAGTACCCTGGAGGGCATGGGGCTAAGTCATCTGGCTTTTAGCTTTGAAGGCATTTTGCTGGCATCGGTGCTGTACTCGATGCCGTTTGCCGTGCAACCCCTGCTGGAGGCGTTCAACAATCTGGGCCGACGCCATGTTGAGGTGGCGTCATCATTGGGTGCTGGCGTGCTGGACCGGTTTTTCACCGTCATTCTGCCACTGTGCCGTGGTGGTTTTATTGTTGCCGCGACCTTGAGTTTTGCCCATACGGTCGGTGAATTCGGCGTCATCCTGATGCTGGGCGGCAGTATTCCTGGTGAAACCAAGGTGTTGTCGATATTGATCTATGAGCATACGGAGGCCATGAACTATGTCGCCGCGCACCGGCTGTCGCTGTTGCTGCTGGTGTTCTCGTTTACGGTATTGTTTGTTGTGTACAGCATCAATCGCCGGTTTCAGGTGGCCAAAGTATGAATCTGCAGATAAAAGCACAACTGCAGCGCGGCGACTTCAGACTCGACGTCGATACCCGGTGGCCTGCGCAGGGCGTCACTGCATTGTTTGGACGGTCGGGTTGCGGCAAGACCACCTTGTTGCGCATTATCGCTGGTCTGGAGCGGGTCAGGGGCGCACAGGTATGGTTTGGTGATGAGTGCTGGCAGAACGACTCACAATGGGTAGCAGTGGAAAAGCGCCGGCTGGGCCTGGTATTCCAGGAAGCCAGTTTGCTGCCTCACCTGTCAGTGACCGGTAACCTGCTTTATGGTTACAAACGCACACCATCGACGCTACGGCGCCTGCAGTTGCCGGAAGTCAGCGCCATGCTGGGTCTGGAGTCCTTATTGTCGCGCCCGGTTGATGCGCTCTCGGGGGGACAGAAGCAACGCGTGGCGCTGGGGCGGGCACTGTTGTGCAGTCCTCAGTTACTATTACTTGATGAACCGCTGGCGGCCCTGGATACGCAGACCAAACGCGAAATTATGCCATTTCTGTCGCGACTGGCACAGGCCTCCGGTATTCCGATGGTGTTGATTACGCACGCACCGGACGAGGTACAGCGCCTGGCAGACCGTGTGATGTTCATGTGTGATGGACGCGTTGACGATTTGTGTACGTTGCAGCAGGCGATGGCAAAACCGGACTCGCCTCTGTTTGCTGACGAAGGCCCATCCTCCGTACTGGAAGGTGAGCTGGGGATTGCCGACGAACACGGCGCGCGGCTGTTTGGCCCAGAAGGCTCACAGCTGCGGGTGCAGGCACCCGATGATGCCAACACCTGCACTCAGACCAGCACCGGTACCACGCGGCTGCGCGTGCTGGCCCGTGATGTCAGCGTTGCGCTGGACGATCCGGCCCGTATCAGCATCCGCAATCACCTGGTGGTGACAATCAGGCAATTACATGATCTGCCGGGCAACCGGGTCCTGCTGGATACCTTTATGCAGGACGGACAGACACTGCTGATTGAGATCACTCCCTGGTCTGCGCAACGACTGGCGTTGGCAGCAGGTCAGCGTGTGTTTGCTCTGATCAAATCTGTGGCGCTGATGCGCTGAGCAGGTTGCCTGGTCAGGAAGTGTGCGGGAGACAGGCGAGGGTCCTTCGCAGCTATCAGAATTTTCCTGTTGACAATTATGCTTTGCAAGGTAAAGTACTTTGCATTGTGCTAAATTGAAGGCCGTAAACTCAAAGCCCTGACCTGATGAAGCAAATCGACAGCAAAAAAAACGCATCGACTTCTCCGGTGTCTCTGAACCAGCGGGCAGAGGACAATCTGCGCTTTATCCGTGACACCATGGAAGGCGCCAGTGTGTTTACCGGTGTGTCAGGGATGGGTTATATGGGTGCCGGCGTGACGGCGCTGCTGGCGGCATGGCTGGCGGAGCAGCAATCGAACGATGCTTACTGGCTTCTGGTATGGATGCTGGAACTGGTAATCGCCACCGCCATTGCGTTCAGCCTGCTGCTGCGCAAGACCGCCCAGCAGGGCAAATCGGTTTTTAATGCCAGTGGCCGCAAATTGTTCCTGGCGTTTCTGCCCACTATGAGCGTCGGTGGTTTGCTGACCCTGTCGTTTTTTTTGCAGGGCCGCACAGGCCTGTTGCCCGGTATCTGGCTTGGCTTGTACGGGGCTGCCGTGATGACGGCAGGGGTCTGGTCGGTGCGCGCAATCCCGGTCATGGGCGCACTGTTTATGGGCCTGGCCGCAGGGGTATTGTTGACAGCGCTGCCAGCGAACCTGATGCTGGCGCTGGGTTTTGGTGGCCTGCACATCGTGTTTGGTTTCTGGATATGGAGATATCATGGCGGTTAGTCGGAAAATCAGCAAGGCAGCATCGGCCCGGGCTGACGCTGTGTTAAACAAAACCGCCGCTCCGGCCAGAGGCGCCAGGGAGCGCAGCAGTGGTGACCTTGATCAGCTGATCCATGAGCGCTCACGGTTGGGGCTGGTGAGTGCACTGGCCAGTCACAAGTCCATGAGTTTTACCGAGCTGAAGGCGCTGCTTCAGATATCTGATGGCAACCTGAGCACGCATGCACGCAAATTGGAAGAGGCGGGTTACATCGAGTGCAGCAAGGGGTTTGATGGACGTATGCCGAGAACGGAATACCGGCTCAGCGCGTCCGGTCGCAGGGCACTAAATAAATATGTCGCGCACATGGAGGCGTTGATTGCGGCCATGAAAAAATAGGGTTGCTTTTTATTTGCTTACTAACTTTGTATAGAAGAGTACTTTTTATAGATAATTAAAAAGGAGGCGATAGAGCATGATTGACACTGACATAAAATCATCAACCGGTATCAGCCGGGCAAGTCTGGCGGTGCCGCTGGCCGTTGGGCTGGGTGTTGCTGCCGACCAGCTGATACTTCGGCAAGGGCTGACAGGTGTCGGCTTCCTGTGCTGGATGGTCATATTGCTGGCCTCTGTGCATTTTTTGGTTCGCTCTGAAAAGGAGTCGCGATGGCAAATCTACTGGTCGGTGTTTGCACTGGCGGCGGCCTTCCTGCTGAGCTACAGGGCAACGCCAGTGCTGGTACCGATGATGCTACTGGTGCTGCTGGGTTGTGGCGTCAACTGGCTGTTGCAACATCGTGCAATCAACAGCCGGAGTATCAGCGTGCTCGATTATCCATGGACAACACTTCGCTTGCCGTTATTGTTTCTGTTGTCACTGCGGTATGCGGCCGGCGATGTTGACCCGGCTCTGTTGCCGCGCAGTCGCGTTCGCGGCGTGATCAAAGGTCTGCTATTGGCGGCGCCGATGCTGCTGGTGTTTGCTCTGCTGTTTGCCTCCGCCGATGCGCGCTTCGACGGTTATCTGTCCACAGTGTCACAGGTGTTTTCATTCATGGCGGTCGAGCACCTGATCACCATGACACTGATGTCAATTGTGGCTTTTGGCTTGTTGGCCATGGCGCTACATAAACCTGATCCGGGTCAGGTCGAGGTATCCCAGACCTTAAGCCTGGGTCGCGAAGAAACTCTGATCATCATGGGTTCGCTGGTACTGCTGTTTCTGGTGTTTGTGGTGCTACAGGCAGGTTACCTGTTTGGTGGGCAGAGCATAATCGAGCAGACCAGTGGTCTGACGCTGGCCGAATACGCACGCCGTGGTTTTTTTGAGATGCTGGTGGTCGCGGGGCTGACACTGATGCTGTTACTGGCCATGTCCGGATTACGTTGCGATTTACGCTACTATCGACCACTGGCTGCAATCATGGTGTTGCTGGTGTTGATCATCATGATCTCAGCCTTGCAGCGCCTGTTGCTGTACGTCGACGCGTTCGGGCTGACCATGGACCGGCTGCTGGCGCTGGGGGTTATGTTGTGGCTTGCGGGCAGCCTGGTGGGGTTTGTGATGACGGTGCTGCGCGGGTGTCCGCAGGGTTTTGCGTTTGGCTCGGTCGTGTTTGGCATGATATTGCTGCTGGTTGCGGGATTCATGAACCCGGCTGCATGGGTCGCGAAAACCAATCTGGAGCGAGCACTGGTGTCCGGTGATAACCAGGTTGATGTGACCTATCTGAGGCGCCTGGGGGCGGATGCGGTTCCGGTAGTGCTGACAATGTTTGATGACCTTCCAGACCAGGTGCAATGTGAGTTGGGCAGGTTTTTGACTGAGGCCTGGTCTGTTGAGCAGAGCGCGACGGACTGGCGGCAGTGGAACGCAAGTCGTGTCGCAGCGCAGCGTCAGGTAGATCTGAACAGAGATAAACTGAGACGGGTATTTGACCAGCAACTGGATGAATTCATGACCAGCGTCATTCCCCGGCAAGGTGTCGGGATTTTTAAGGTGTGTTGAAAAGCCGGGCACAAAAAAACCCGGTAGCTGCAAAGGGTATTGCAGCTACCGGGTTTTTTGAATCGCTTACGCTGTCAGCACACGCTGTACAAGATTGTCCATCAAAGGCATCTTGTAATGGTTGTGGGTCAGCGGCTGGGCACCGGCGCTGGCCATGCCTGCTACCATGTCGGCAGTCGCCTGGTTGCGTGGGCGGCCCTGAATGGCCTGCTCAACCGAGTGCAGACGACGTGGTGTGCATTCTACAGCGCCACACACAAGGCGTGACTCCTGGATGTTGCCACCTTCGGTACGCATGACGGCGGCCATGCTGACCAGAGCGAAGTCCCAGACGTTGCGGTCTGCCACTTTCTCGTAGAAGTATTCAGCATTGGCCCATTTTGCCGGGATGCGAACAGCGGTCAGTATTTCGCCCGGTTCCATCACGGTGGTTCGGGTGATATTGATGGCGGGACCCACAAAAAAGTCTTCTGCGGATACAACGCGTTGACCGCCGTCCCGATTAATGACCATCTGTGCTTCCAGTGCTACCAGCGCCGGGCCAGTGTCACTTGGAGTGACCGCAACACAGCGGCTGGCGTTGAACAGTGCATGTTCGCGGTTCTGGCCTTCAGGTGTATCGGCGTAACACAGGTTGCCACCGGCACGGTAGCAATCCAGGCCGCGTCGGTAGTACCAGCAACGCACGTCTTGCGACACGTTGCCGGCAATGGTGCCGACGTTACGAATCTGCGGGCTTGCCACGGCTGCAGCGGCTTTTGCCAGCAGTTCGTAACGCTCGCGAATCATTGGGTTACTGGAGATTTCTGTCAGTGTCGCCAAGGCACCGATTTCAATACCGTCACCGGTTTCCCGAATACCGCGCATCGATTCGATGCCGTTCAGGTCAATCAGTGCTTCCGGACGCTTGGCGCGGTCTTTTATCCACCCGTAGGTGTCCTGACCGCCACCGAGCAACCATCCTCTGTCCGCGAGCCGGGAGGCAAGAGATAGAGCGTCTTCAACCTGTACCGGCTGGTAGAGCTCCATAGCTGGCATATTGTCATAAGCTGGCATAATTTATACCTCAGAATGTGTTCGTTTTCATGTCGCCGGTGTTGAAATGGTCCAGTTGCGCCACATGATTGATGATCATGTCCGATGTAACTGGTGCGCGATTGAACAAGTGACCACCGAGTGCGTCGGAGATGGCGCTGGAAAGTGCCGCTGCCGCGCAACCCTGGGAGGGTTCGCCGACGCCGCGTGAGCCCATCGGGCTTTGCGGATCTGCGATATTAAGACCGGCTGTATTATTGGTCTGTGCAACATCCAGATAGGTCGGGACTTTCGCCTGGTACAGCCCAACGTTGGCAGACAGACCATTCTGAGGGTCATAGACATGACGCTCGTAACCTGACAGACCCACACCCCAGACACCGCCGCCATTCATGCTCTGGCTGAAACCCAGCGGGTGAATGATGGTGCCGCAGTCGGCAACAGCGGTGTAATCAATAATGTCATACTTGCCGGTGCCCAGGTCCAGTTCGATTTCCATGAAACCGATGGTCATGGATGGCACAGTACCCGAGTGACGGCTGTCCTTGGCAACACCGATCAGGCCGGTCCCAGCCAGGCCCTGAACAGAGCGCTTGGTAACATCATTCAGCTCATCGGGGAAAGTCTCACCGCTGTATTCACCACCCATGGCAACAGCCCGTTGTGCGGCTTCCGCATAGGTCATGCCCTGTTCCGAATTGCTGGTCAGGAAAACCCGTGCACCGTCGATGTCGTAATCGTCGGCAACACCACCCAGATCGGCGGCAGCAATATCTTTGAGCTTGCGCAAGGCATCCTGTGCAGCAACAAAGTTAGTGCGTATTTCCGTGAACATGGTGTTGCTGCCCGCCTGATAAGTGCTGTAAGGCAGGTGAAGATCGGTGTTGCCGCGAACGATTTCGCAGTTGTCCCAGTCCACTTTCAACACTTCGGCAGCGGTACGCACAACCGATGCATATGAGTACGTGCCCAGGTTACCAACACCGGTATGCAGATACAGCTTGCCATCGGTGCCGATTCGGCACAGACCATCGTAGCCGCTGGCGCCGGCAGAGTGATAACCCATGCCCAGACCGATACCGGTTACCTTGTTGCCGTTACGCTGGCCGGAGCGTGCCTGACGCTCATCCCAGTTGAACATGTCCGCGCCCATCTGAATGGCCTGCGGGAAGTAGGCACTGGTCAGGTCGCTGCGACGGGGTCCGATTTTGTCTTCGCTGACCGGTGCGTTTTGACGGCGCACGGTCATGCGGTCGAGACCAGCCTGACGAATGGCCTTGTCAAAAATGGGTGCCAATACGGCCGCCATTTCATTTTGACCCGGGCCACGCTGGGCGCCACGAGGCGTCGTGTTCGTGTACAGGGTCACACCGCGGAAGCGCATGGCCGCCGGCTGCAGCATCAAAGAAATGTGCTCGGCTGCTGAACTGTTGCTGGCGCCGCCACCTGAGCCGGCATCACCGACGATGATGACATCGACTGCGCCGACGTCACCGTTGGGCTTCAGACCCAGTTTCATGCGGCCCTGCATGCCGGAGCGGGCAGACCCGATGTAGAACTCTTCCTCACGGGTGATACGCAGCTGTACCGGACGATTCAGTTTGCGCGCCAGATGACCGGTGACGGCCATGGTCGGATACGGGAAGATCTTGCCGCCGAAACCACCACCTGTGTTTTCATTGATAAACACCAGGTTGGCAGGGTCGATGCCCAGCATGCCGGCCAGCGGAGCCACTGCAATGGTATGGCTTTGCAGGGATCCGTGGAAGAAGCAGCGACCGTTTTCCCAGTACGCCATGCCAGTACGTGGCTCCAGCGCATGGTGAGGCTGACCGATGGTCACAAACGGCTCTTCAATGATTGTGGTGCATTGGGCGAATTCTGCATCAAGTTCACCAAACGCCCATTCTTCCGGGAAATTGGCGCCTTCCGGCACACGGCCAGCGCGGAACGCGTTCATGGCATCGCGTGACCATTTGACTTCGCCTACATCGGTTCCTGATGCGGTGGTGCCCGCAGCCGCATCACCGGCGTTACGCACCAGCGTGTTGCCCGAGGGGTATGGGTTGGCTCCGCCTTCCACCAGGGTATCCAGCGGATCCACCACAAAGGGGCGGCGCTCGAAATCAATGCGGACTTTTTCAATAGCGTTTTCGGCAATCTCTTCAGTTACCGCAGCAATGGCCAGAATAGGCTGGCCAACGTAGGTAATGATGTCCGATGCCAGCGACGGATTGGCTGGTGGTGCAGGCTGTGGCAGGTCTTCTGTGGTCAGAATACCGACCACACCTTCCATTGCCAGCGCTTCAGAGTAGTCAATATTGACAATACGGCCGGCCGGCAGGGGGCTGGTCAGCAGCCGCGCAAACACCATGCCTTCGCGTTTGAAGTCTTCCGCATAACGGGCGGCACCAGTTACTTTCGCTTCGATATCCGGTGGCGTGAAGTTCTTACCAATATGTTTATATGTCATGACAATTGCCCCGAGGCGCGCATCACGCCATTCAGATAGTGATCATAAGCACCACAACGACACAGGTTGCCAGACAGCGCCTGGCGCGCTTCTTCGCGGGTAGGCTGTGGGTTGGTCTTCAGCAGCGCAACGGCAGACATGATCTGGCCGGGCGTACAGAAACCGCACTGTGGGCTGAGTTCGTCGATGAACGCTTGCTGGACCGCGTGCAAAGTGCCGTCGGCGGCGCGCAGGCCTTCTACCGTAACCACCTGGCGTCCCTTCACTGAGTGTGTCAGCGTTGAGCAGGCATAGTTGGTGACATCGTCCACGGTCACGGTGCAGGCGCCGCACTCACCCCGGTTACAACCAATTTTGGTGCCGGTCAGGCCGAGTTTGTAGCGCAGGGTGTGAGCCAGCGTTTCCTGTGGCGTTACGTCCACTCGGCGCGTGCGCCCGTTGACGTTAAGCGACACAAGGCGCTCCACGCCCCCGGCCGGCCGTTGGGCCGCCGCTGTTGCGAGATAGAATCCGGCACCGCTGGATGCGGCTGCTCCGAAAAATATCACGCTTTTAATGAATCGTCTGCGTGTGAGTTTAGGGGTCACGGGTAGGATCTCCACTTATTATTGGTGACTGATGGAGGTAAGCAGTACTGTTGGTACTGTCGTAAGTTATCTTCCAAGCGCTAAGGGTAGGCCGCATTTGCCATTTGTTCAAGTTCAAAAAGTGAAATGTCACAATTAGTTCTGATTCAGCTACAATCAACGTCATTATGAAAGATATCAAAAAACTGTTTCGCACAGGACACAAATCCGACGAAAAGCCTGACTCTGACGCCAGAGCGGTGAGCGCTCGACCGGAAATTGATGCATTTTTGCAGAAAGTGGCAGCCATGCCGCCCGTTCAGCCCGGCAACGCGGCTGGACGTCTGGTGTTTGCCCTGGATGCCACCGGAAGTCGTGAAGCTACCTGGGATCAGGCCATGCAATTGCAGGCTGATATGTTCAACAGCGCGCAGGCATTGGGCGGTCTGCAAGTCCAGCTTTGTTATTTCCGCGGAGTCGCGGATTTTTATGCCAGTGAATGGTATCTGGAAAGCACGCCTTTGCTGAACACGATGACAGGCATTCGCTGTCATGCCGGCATGACCAAAATTGAGCAGCTGCTGGATCACGTCAAGGCGGAAACGCGACAGTCCAGGGTGCATGCGGTGGTCTATATAGGTGATTGCATGGAGGAGAGCCTGGACCTTCTGTGCCAGCGTGCCGGCGAGCTGGGGCTGCTCAATGTGCCCTTGTTCATGTTTCAGGAAGGTACTGACCCCACGGCGCGACGCTGTTTTGTTGAGATGGCCCGACTTTCTGGCGGTGCCTACTCACCGTTCGACAATAGCAGTGCAGGGCAATTAAGAGACCTGCTCAAGGCGGTAGCGGTTTACGCCAGCGGTGGCCTCAAAGCCCTGCAGGACTTCAGTAAAAAGGCGCATCCGGCAGTAAAACTGCTTGGCCACCAACTCTCGCGCTGAGGATAATGCATTGATTCTTATTCGTTTGTTGGCACCACTGCTACTGGCTGTGCTGGCCTACTGGGGGCTGCGACGCATCAGTCAGCGTTACTCGCTGTCGGCTCGCCAGTTCAAGTGGCTGGCAGGAATGGCGGCAGCGCTGCTGATAATTCTGGTACTGATTGTCATGGGGCGTCTTCCGCTTCAGGCGCTGGCGGCACCTTTTCTGTTTCTGCTGACCTTTCTGCTGCGCAATGGCCACTGGCTGATGCGCATCCTGCCCATGCTGCGCCCCAAGTATCAATCGCAGTCGTCATCTCAGGGCGGTTCGGCCGGCCCCGGTGTCTCGGCCATCAAAACCAGCTGGCTGGCAATGGAGTTGACGCACAGTACTGGTGCCATGGACGGTGAAGTGCAGGATGGTCAATTCGCCGGTACGCGCTTATCAGACATGTCGCTGGATGAGCTGCTGATTCTGGCCCGCGAGTGCCGGCAGGACGCAGATTCGATCCAGTTACTGGAAGCCTACCTGGATCGCATGTTCCCTGACTGGCGAGCGCATGCCGAGGCCGACGTCGATACCGAGGGCTCCGGGCGTTCGCGCTCAGGCGGCAATGATTCGCTGATGACAGAAGCGTTGGCACTGGAAATACTGGGCCTTGGCGGTGATGCCTCGCGTGAAGACATCACCGCCGCACACCGCCGTCTGATGCAGAAGATGCACCCGGATCGTGGTGGGTCGGATTACCTGGCACAGCGCATCAATCAGGCGCGGGACTTCTTGTTAAGAAATGCCTGAAAGACTGCCTGCGCATCGGGAGACTGCAACAAGCGGGCGAACTCTTCCAGTTCAGTGGTGATGATGTCATCCAGCGGTTTTGCCTGATTGCGTTTGATCAGTGCTTTGGAGGTCTGCACCGCATCAGCAGGTAACCTCGCCAGCTCATGAGCCTTGTTCATGGCGTGTTCCAGATAACCGGCGGCAGGCAATACTTCATTGACGATACCGTACTCTCTCGCCTTCTGTGCCGAAAAACGCTCGCCCAGCAGCAATAACTCGCTGGCGCGCTGGTGACCGACTATCTGCTGTAACAGCAGGCTGGAACCGGCTTCAGGACAGAGGCCCAGGCGGGTAAACGGCAGCTGCATGAAAGACTCTTCCGCGGCATACACCAGGTCACAGTGCAGCAGCATGGTGGTGCCAATACCAATGGCGAGACCGCCCACGGCCGCAATGACCGGTTTACGGGCATGACCAATGGCCTTCATGAACTGCACTGACGGGCGCTCGGTGCCCATATCCGGGGCTTTGACAAAATCGTTAACGTCGTTCCCGCTGGTAAAACACTCCTCAGTGCCGCGAATCAGGATGACCTTGATGTCATCATCTTTGTCTGCCGCAACGATACCTTGCGCCAGCGCTGCGTACATGGTCTGGGTCAATGCATTCTTTTTGTCGGGGCGGTTGATCTGGAGCACCAGAACGCCGTGGGAGTTCTGGTAGCTGATGTGCGGGTCTGATGAAGAAATCATGTCGTGGGCTCGTATTGGTGGTTGAATTTGTCCCCGATTGTAGAGCAACACCTGTCTCTTGGGTAGGTATCCTGAATGGCTTCAGTTATTGCCCTGTTGTGGCCAGAAAATCACGAATCAGCGCGGCTTTCTGTTCCAGCATGTAGACGCCATCCAGATGTCCCCACGGACCTTCGATTTCTTCGTAGTAGGTGTCTTTGCCCAGTTCGCGGAGGGTGTTGTAGGCCTCCTGCGCCAGGTAAGGCTGCAGCAGCAGGTCATTGCTGGCGGGCAGGAACAGGGTCCTGGCCGTCACCGGTCGCAGTCCGGTTTCCAGGTCTTCAGCAAATCCCGCCATGAACAGTTGATTGGCGCGCACCAGATACAGCAGGTGGTTGGCATCAGCATTGGCGGTGCGGGCGGCTGCCGCTGCATTCAGTTGATTAACGACAGAAAAATTCTCCCGGATGTTGTGCAGGGGCGCGGTTTCGCGGGCTGAACTGTTGGCATAGAGCTGATTAAACATCTGTGGGTGCATGGCCTGCAGGGTCACCATGCCCAGCGCCTGGCGCAGACCCTCTGTCGGTGCGTCGGCGTCATAATAGTTGCCCTCATTCCAGTTCGGGTCGGCAATGATCGGGTTGGCCCACTGTTGCAGAGTGGCGATGGTCCAGGGGTCAACAGCGCCGGCGCCAATGACGGAAATCACCCGCTCAACAAAATCTGGATAGGCCGCCGCCCAGTCCAGCGCCTGCAATGAACCCATGGACGCGCCTACAACGGCGTGCAGCTTCTCGATGCCGAGGCTGTCGAGCAGTGCTTTCTGGACATTCACAAAATCGCGAATGGTGACTACGGGAAAGTCCAGTGCGTAAGGTTTGCCGGTGGCCGGGTTGATGGTCGCCGGGCCGGTTGTGGTCACCCTAGGGTTGTAGGGTTCCTGATTAACCAGGGTGTCGGAACTGACCACGTAATAAAGGTTGGTGTCGATCGCTTTGCCTGGGCCGATGATCGCATCCCAGTACCCGGGAAGCGCATCACCGGCAGTATAACGACCGGCCGCATGGCTGTTGCCAGAAAAAAAATGCGTAATCAGAATGACGTTGTCTTTGGCCGCATTGAGCTCACCGTAGGCTTCCCAGCCGACATTGACCTCGGCAATCTGCTGGCCATTATAGGTGGCAAAATCGTGAGTCGTGAAAATCTGTTTTTCAACCAGGTCGTTCGGCGCCTGCGCCATCACTGCCGACGTACCAGTGCCCAGCATGAATGCAAGCAGCATCAGGATCGCATGGTGTTTAATGCCCGGCATAATCGGACTCCTTGTGTCAGTCGTTGCAATTAAAAGTGGTCAGCTGCCAACTAAAATCGAGCATGCAGCAACGGACCGGTCCGGGCTCATGATACGAGGACATTGCCATAGAGCTCACGCAATTCATTTTTAAGTACTTTTCCGGTCCCGGTCTTGGGCAGTTCGGCAACAATAACAGTCCGGTCCGGCGTCCACCAGCGTGCAATTTTCCCAGCAAGGAAGGCCACAATTTCCTCATGCGATACAGTGACGTTCTTGTTGGGTACGATAATCAGTACGGGCCGTTCGTCCCATTTTTTATGCCGGGCAGCAATGACCGTGCATTCGTTCACGCCAGGGTGCTGGCTGACAATGTTTTCTATTTCGACAGAGCAGATCCACTCGCCACCGCTTTTTATCACATCCTTTTTTCGGTCAACAACACGCAGGTTGCCGTCTGCATCAATGACAGCGATGTCACCAGTGCCCAGCCAGCCGTCCGGGAACGCGCTGAGGTCTTCGTTGCGGTAATATTGTGAGCTGATCCAGGGTCCGCGTACGCGTAGTTCTCCTCGCGATGTTCCGTCGTGGCAGACTCGCTGATTGTCGGCTGCAAACAGGCCCAGCTCGACGCCAAATGCGGCACGCCCGGCTGAGGTTTGCAGTTGATAGCGTTCGGCGAGCGGCAAGGCCATGATACCGGGCGTCGGCGGCAGGGACGTTGCCAGCGGGCCGGTTTCGGTCATTCCCCAGATTGGCTGCCAATAAATACCGTATCGTTCCTGATACAGTTTCACCATGCCCAGAGGCGAGGCTGCGCCACCCACGCAGACACGTTCAAGTGTGGTGTCGCGGATTTTGTTGTCAGCCCAGTAGTTATGCAGGGTCAGCCAGATGGTGGGCACACCCAGCCCCACGGTTACGCGTTCATCGTTGATCAGGTCTGACATGCTGGCGCCATCCATGCCGGCACCGGGCAGAACCAGCTTGCAACCGGCCAGCGGCGCGGCATAGGGCGCACCCCAGGCACCGGCATGGTACATCGTTACCATGGGCATCAATACGGTATCGGTAGTAAGGTCCAGCAGCTCACGCGAAGCGGTCGCCTGGGCGTGCAGAACCATGGCGCGGTGTGAATACAGAACGCCTTTGGGGTTACCGGTGGTGCCTGAGGTGTAGCAAAGGGCGGCGGCGCTGTTTTCATCGAGACGGGGCCAGTCATATTCATCCGGGTGCTGTGCCAGCAGCTCTTCAAAACAGTACAGCGGTGCCAGTGAGGTCTCGGGCATATGCGCCCGGTCTGTCATGACAATAAACCCTTTTACGCTGCCCAGTTTGTTCTGCAACGGCGCCAGCAGTTCGACGAAAGAAAGGTCGACAAAAACGTAATGATCCTGGGCGTGATTGATGATGTATTCAATCTGTTCGCTGAACAGGCGTGGATTCACCGTGTGCAGAACGGCGCCGATACCTGACACACCGTAGTACAGCTCCATGTGACGGTGTGTGTTCCATGCCAGGGTGGCGATGCAATCACCGGCTTTCACACCCAGTGCATCGAGTGCGTGTGCCAGTTGACTGCTGCGCTGCCAGATCTCCTGGTAATTGCAGCGATGGATATCGCCTTCTTCGCGGCGCGACACAACTTCCTGCAACGGATGACGCTTGCAGGCGTGACGCAACAGGTCAATGATCAATAGCTGTGTGTCCATCATGTTGCCTAACATTAACGTCTCCTGCGGAAATTCAGACTCAGGTATTAAACCCAGGTATTAAACTCAAAATAAATTAAACAGCAACAATGCCAGTGACAGGCCCATTAGCGGCACCACCACCGTCACAGCGCCGACGGCCCAGTAAGCATCTTTGTGTGACTCGTTACAGATGCCACGAATAGTGGTGACCACATAACCATTGTGGGGCAACGAATCCAGCGCACCTGAGGAAATCGACACAACACGATGCATTTGCTCCGGGTTCACGCCCAGATCGAGGTAGTGGGGCGCCACCGCAGGCAATGCTATGACCTGGCCGCCGGAGGCGGATCCGGTCAGGCCGGCAATTGCGCTGACGGCAACCGCTGCACCGACCAGTTCGTTGCCGGGCAGTGATGTCACTGCCAATACTGCCATGTCAAAAGCAGGCGTGATGCGTGCGACGCCGCCAAAGCCTACCACTGCAGCAGTATTGCCAATGGCGATCAGCGCGCCGGTGGTGGCGTGCCCGAGGGCGACCTGAATATCTGTAAAATAGTTCCAGTTGATTAACATCAGGGTCAGCACACCGCCAAGCAGTGCCACAATCAGGGCGTTCTGTTGCAGTGAATCATGATAAAAGAACGAAAGAGACAGAACGACGATAAGGGGAAGCATGCCGGTAACAGGGTGGGGTAGCTGGCGCTCCAGCAGCTGGGGATCATTGTCCCTGACCTGAAAACTCTCGCCACGGCGAATGGCTGCGCCAATGATGCGTTGCAGCCACCAGTAGCCAAATACCGCCATGAAGATGGCAACCACCAGACTGACCTCCCAGGCGGCATAAGGTGTGGTACCCAGATACTCCATGGGAATCCAGTTCTGAATTTCGGGCGATCCGGCTGACGTCATAGTAAACGTGACCGAACCGAACGCCAGTGCAGCCGGGATAAAGCGGCGTGGCAGATTGGCTTCCTTGAACAGGCTGAGCGCCATCGGGTAGACAGCAAATGCCACAACAAACAGGCTGACGCCGCCGTAGGTGAGTACTGCGCAGGCGATGACCACAGCCAGTACCGCGCGCTGTTTGCCAAGTTTCCCGGTTATCCAGCCAGCGACGCTGTCTGCGGCACCGGTATCTTCCATGAACTTGCCGAAGATTGAGCCCAGCAAAAACATGAAGAACCAGGAAGCAATAAAACCCGTGAATCCGGACATGTAGCTTTGTATAAAATTCTGTTCGGCGACAAAAATTGGTATGCCGCTGGTCAATGCCACCACGAGGGCGCAAAGGGGAGCACTGATAAACAGGTTCCAGCCACGCAGTGTTAACACGATAAGCAATGCAAGGCCGCCAACCAGGCCAACTAAACTGACAATATCTGACATGACGCCCTCTGTGACTCATTATTCTTGGTGGGGCTATTGTTCACGAATGGCGGGGCGCAACCCATAGTACTATGGTACAGGTCACAATCGTCTGAAGTTGGAGTATGGTGGCTGCCGACTAATAAAAATTCCACGGGGAGCTCGTCCAATGAAACACAGCAAATTCAAATATTCAAGCTGCGCTATGGCAGTGTCGGTGGCCATGGGCGGTTTTGCATTCCCGGCACTGGCACAGGACACAATGCCGGACGCTCGGCAGCCGGAAGGTCGCATTCTGGAAAGCATTGAAGTCACTGCTCGCCGCACGGTGGAGAACATGCAACAGGTGCCATTGGCCGTCACTTCGCTGGGTGCCGACGATATATCGGACCGGGGTCTTGAGACCATTCTTGAGGTGCAGCAATTTTCACCTAACACGACGCTGCAGGAAAGCCGTGCCACCAACTCGACGTTGACCGCATTCATTCGTGGTGTGGGTCAGGAAGATCCACTTTGGGGCTACGAATCCGGTGTCGGCATCTATGTTGATGATGTCTATATTGCCCGTCCTCAAGGTGCTGTACTGGATATTCTGAACATCCAGCGTGTGGAAGTTCTGCGCGGTCCGCAGGGCACCCTGTATGGCAAGAACACCGTGGGCGGCGCCCTGAAATATGTCACTCAGCGCATGACTGGTGAGGCGGAACTTGCTACCACGGTGACTGCCGGTACTCACGGGCAACGAGACCTCAAGCTGGTCGGTCAGGTGCCGGTAACGGACGATTTTTATCTTGGTTTTGGTTATGCCAATCTGACGCGTGATGGTTTTGGCAAATTTCTGATCAGTGACCTGCCCGGCCAGGACCTGGAGAATTACAACAAGGACCTGCAGGCATACCGCATCACGGCTGAGTACACGCCGACCGACAATGTGTTTGTCCAGTTTGGCTATGACAAAACCGAAGATACCTCCAATTCCAAAGGCGGTTATCGTTTGCTGCCCAGTCTGCTGACCAATACGGCGCCGGTGCCCGACAGTATCTACGATTCCTACACCAGTCTGCCAACCGAGAACAGAGTGGAAACGGAAGGCATGAATCTGACAGTGCAGTGGGATGTCAACAATTCCACGACACTGAAATCGATTACGTCACGGCGAGAGAACTATTCTCCAGTGAACATCGATTTTGATAACACACCGTTGCGTATTTTTGACGTCCCGGCGATCTACGAAGACGAATGGTTTACCCAGGAGTTGCAGCTGAGCTATCGCGCCGGCAACTTCAATGTCGTGTCAGGCCTGTACTATTTTGACTCCGAGTCCTGTGGTGTGTTTGATGCGATACTGGAAGAGTTGGGTAAGTCGCTGGGTGCAGCGGGCCTGACGCGCGAAGTATCGGGCTGCAGCAACAGCAAAAGCACGGCGGTGTATGCTGACGGTACCTACCGATTCAATGACCAGTGGAGTATCAGTGGTGGTATCCGTTATACCAAAGATGAGAAAGACTCAGTGGTGCGTAATGGTCTGATCTTTGACACTGTGTATCCGGAATCAGGCTGGCTGCCCGGTTATGTGCGCAGTGCACCAGCCACCCCGGTGGTCCTGGATGACAGCGCCGACTGGTCGAAGGTAACGCCACGCGTCAGTGTTGAATATCAGGCCACTGCCGACACCATGGTCTACGCCAGCTACAGTGAAGGTTTCAAGTCCGGGACTTTCAATCCCCGGGCTACCACGGCGGAACCAGCGGCCAATCCGGAAGATGTGGAGTCCTACGAGATAGGTATCAAGACCGACCTGACGTCGACGTTCCGGCTTAACGCAGCGGCCTTCATGCTGGATCACAAAGACCGTCAATATATCTCGGTGATTCCTGACCCTGACGATAATGCAGCGCTGAATCAACGCTTGGGTAACGTAGGTCAATCCGAGGCCAAAGGTCTGGAATTCGAATTCACCTGGATTGCCGGCGACAACCTGAGCCTGTTTGGTAATGTGGGTCTGATTGATGCTGATTTCAGCAATGTTTTCAGTTTTGACGCTGACCTGAACAGGATCGACATTACCGATGATTTTGTCATCACCAATACGCCGGAACAGACCATCAATCTGGGCTTCAACTATGACATGCCAGTGTCAACGGGTGATATCGTATTCACCGGCAATTACAGTTACCGAAGCGAGTACAGTCTGACTGAGCTGGGCAACGTGCTGGAGCAGGAAGGTTACGGCATCGTTAATCTGGGTGTCAGCTGGACCAGTGCGGATGGCAAGCTGTCGCTAGGTCTGCATGGCAAGAACCTGACCGATGAGGAGTTCCTGGTCGGCAACTATGCCTTCCTGGGTGCGGCGGATCCGTCATTGCCTAATGGCTATGCGCCGGGGCTGGGTGGTGATACCACGTTGATCGGTTACTACGGTGCGCCGCGTACCGTCAGCCTGTCTCTGGGTTATCGCTTCGGCCGATAATCCGGGTGCCCCGCCGCGATCTCTCCGAGCAGCGGCGGGTGTTGGGTCGACGAATTTCGTCTCCATGACCTTGTGCCACCATCGCTGCTGTGATGGTGGCATTTTTTATCGGCTTGTATTAGGTTAAGAATCCATGCTCTTTCAGTCAGACGCCGGTGTTGCCATGACCCAAAGCCCCTCACCTGTTGCCAGCACGACGCTGGCCAATGTTGTTATCGCCGATGATCACCCCCTGTTTCGCGCTGCCTTGCAGCACGCACTGGCGACCACGTTGAACGGAGAGGTGCTGGAAGCGGAAACGTTAGACGGCCTGCTGCAACTGTTGGTTCAGCAGCCGCAGATCGAGCTGGTCTTTCTGGACCTCAATATGCCGGGCAACCAGGGCTTGACGGGTCTGACCGCCATACGCAATCAGTTCCCCGATGTGCTGGTCGTGATTGTCTCGGCTAACGAGCAACTGGATGTGGTCGAACGTGCGATGAGTTTTGGTGCCAGCGCCTACGTGCCCAAGTCGGCGCCCATGCCGGATATCGTTAGCGCCGTGGAGACAGTGCTGGGCGGTGACAACTGGCTGCCTGCACATCTGCAGAGCACGGTGATGGAACAGAAGAATGCCCTGCATCAGGATTTTGCCCGTAAATTAAGCCAACTGACGCCTCAGCAGTTCAAGGTGTTGCGCTGCATTGCCGACGGATTGTTGAATAAACAGATAGCCTACGAGCTGGATGTGCAGGAAACCACCATCAAGCAGCATGTCTCTGCCATACTCAGAAAGCTGGGCGTCATCAACAGAACCCAGGCAGGTGTACTTTTTCATGACATGCTCCGGGCCGACAGTGACGACGCACTAGCCGAAGCCAATACTCTTTAGCAGGCGTTTCAGCGCAGCCTGCTTCACCGGTTTGGGCAGGAAATAAGCATCCACTTCGACCACCTGTTCCCGAATGGTTTCGTTGGGATCTGCCGTGCTCAGAATAGCCGGGATATCGCGATGCCAGTGTGATCTGATCCGGGTAATGGCATCAGTACCTACCTGTTGGTCTGTCAGGTGGTAATCGATCAGCAGTAAATCAGGTCGCCGGTCAATCTGCAGGGCTTCTCTGATTGTGCTGCAGGCGCTGACAACGGCGCCCCATTCTCGTAGCAGTGAGGACAGTGCTTCGCGTATGGTTGGGTCATCATCCAGGAGCAATACATGTGTATTTTCCGGTAGAGACCAGGGCATCGTGTCGCTGAGTGGCCGCTTTCGGGTCAGAGCCGGGCTGCGCCAGGCGCTGACAGGTAGCGTGAGGCTGAAACAGGTGCCGCGTTCAAGCTGTGACTGCAGGTGAATGGGAATATTGAGCAGACGGCACATGCGATCAACGATCGCCAGGCCCAGGCCGAGCCCGGGGTTATGATCATGCTGATCGAGTTGTTTGAACTCCATGAAAATTTCATTAAATTTTTCTGCCGGTATGCCGCGCCCGGTGTCCCATATCTGCAGTTCGATGAAGTTACCCTGCTTGCGTCGGATGCCACACAGAATTTTGCCCTGGTGGGTGTACCGGACGGCATTGCTGAGCAGGTTCTGCAGAATTCGTTGCAGAATTTTTTGATCGGTAGTGACCACAACCTGTGTCGGCAACATGCGCAGTTCGAGTCCTTTCTCCTGCGCGAGCAATGTGAACGACGAGTTTAGCGGCGCGAGTATGTCCCACAAGGGAACATCTTTAGCGTGTGGTTGCAGGTTGCCGGACTCAAGTTTTGTCATTTCCAGCAGCATGGTGAGCAATTCTTCGGCGTTTTGCAGGGACTGCTGAATCTGCATGGCAAGACTGTTGTCATCGCTCTTTAGTCGTTTTAACAGCATTTCGCAGAACAGGCTGGCCGCGTTGAGTGGCTGCATCAGGTCATGGCCGGCTGCCGCAAAGAATTTTGATTTGCTCTGATGAGCGTGCTCTGCGGCCAGCTTGGCTGCTGACAGGGCTTCGGTACGATCTTCCACGCGCGCTTCCAGCTCAGCGTTAATCTGCTGCAACTCGTTCTGAGTCGTGACCAGTTCACTGATATCGGTGTACGTAGTGACAAAACCACCATCCGGCATCGGATTGCCCTGTAACTCGATAACCTGTCCGGAGGCCTGCTGACGCTGGTATCGGTATCGGCTGCCGCTGCGCAAATAATCCAGACGCTTTTTAACTTCATTTTCCACATCAGCATCGGGGCGGCCCAGCAATCCCCGGCGGGCATTAAAACGCAGTATTTCTTCTACCGCGATGCCGGCACGGATCAACCCTTCCGGATAGGCAAAAATTTCCAGATAACGCCGGTTCCAGGCAACCAGTCTGAGCTCACTATCAATGACACTGATTCCCTGCGGGATGTTCTCCACGGACGATTGCAGTAACTCCCGGTTAAAGCGATAAAGTTGTGACGCCTCTGATGCCCAATCCACCACTTCGTCAACTGCCACTGGCGATGACCTGGCCAGGCTTCCAATCAACAGACGGCTGGCCGAGCTGCCGATGGCGCCGGCCAGTTCGCGCTCCAGGCGGATCAGCAGCATCGGATGCACCAGTCGCTGCTCAGGGACATCAGCAATACTCAGACCCAGGCGTTTATTCAGCCCGGCCGCGTCCTGGGGGTCCATGAAACGGGACAACACTGAGCGCAGGCGGCCCCAGGTCACCTGTTGTCGATGCTCGACCCCCTGTTCTGTTGTCATCACCGTCGACTTGTGCCCGGGACGCACGAATCTCAAACCCTGTTGGCTATCGGCGGGACCCTGTCGGCTGATGAGAGACACCAGTATATAGATCAGTATATTGGTGCTCAGGCTCAACACCACACCGTCACTGATTGCTTTGTCAGTCAGTGGCTGGCTTGGGCTTAATGAAGGCAGCAAAAGCATGGTCGCCCATACGGCTGTTCCCAGTATCATGCCGGCGGTGGCGCCGGCGCGGTTGGCGCGGGCCCACAACAGGCCTCCGAACATGGAAGGTGCCAGTTGTGATAACAATGACATGGCAATGAGACCGTTGCTCACCAGGGGCAATCCGCTTTCGGTAAACTTGTGATAGACATAGGCGAGTACCACAATGACCACCATGGTAAGGCGACGGGTCAGCAGTACGCCCTGTGGTGTCAGATTCGAAATCAGGTTGCCACTGCTTCGTGCGCGGAGCCATAACGGTGTAATGACATCGTTCGACATCATAATGCCCAGTGCCAGCGTTGCCATGATGACCATGCTTGTCGACGTAGACAGGCCGCCGATAAAGGCAATCAGACTAATATCCGGACGTTCGGCCAGGATAGGCAGAGTTAGAAGAAACGTGTCACTCATGCGGGCCTCGGGGGCCAGAATGACGCCCGCCAGGGCGATGGGCAGAATGAAAAAATTAATGGCGAACAGGTACAGCGGAAATGCCCAGCGGGCTTTTCTCAGTTCCTCAGGACTTGTGTTCTCAATAAAATTGACCTGAAATTGTCGGGGTAGCACGAACATTGCCAATGCGCCCAGTACCATGTGAGTAACGTAGATGTACACACCATTGGCGTTAGGTTGCAGCAATTGGCGGGCCGGTTCACTGGCAGCGGCTGACAGGACCAGGTCATTGATGCCGTCAAAAAGCTGGTATGTGACGAATATGCCGACGATACCGAAGGCGACCAGTTTTACGATTGACTCAAAAGCGACCACGTCCATCAGCCCAGGATGTTGTTCGGCCAGACTCAGGCGGCGAGCGCCAAACAGGATGGAAAACCCGATCATGGCCAGGCCTACGGCCGCAGCCAGATCCAGAAACCAGGGGGCAGCGCTGGCCTCAAGACCGGTGACAGCGGCGAAGCTGGCTGCCACAGCCCGCAACTGCAGGGAGATATAAGGCACCAGGGCGATGAGGCAGATGATGGCCACAAACGCCGCCAGGCCGTGAGACTTGCCGTAACGTGAACCGATCAGGTCGGCGATCGATGTCAGGTTCTGCTCTTTTACCAGATTCAGCATTTTCATCTGAAACTGATGCGCAAACAGGAAGATGCAAATACCGCCCAGGTAGGTTGGTGCGAACCACCAGCCATACTGTGCGGCCTGAGTGACGGTGCCGTAGAATGCCCATGTCGTGCAGTGGACGCCCAGCGCCAGTGTATAGCGCCAGGGACGCGGCCCGGTTTTGCTGCTACGCTCGCCACGAGAGGCAATCGTGAACAACAATGCCAGGTAGGCAAAAGCCGCTATCAAGACAACATAAATGGGTAACATGCGGAGTTTCCGGGCCTCAACCAGGGCGCCTTTATGGTAGAATTTACGCCGTTTTTAATCTTGAACCAACGAACCTTGACCAAACGAACTCTGACCTAAAGTGAGTTCGTGAACCTTTAGGACCCGTGCACTGACTGCACTGGTTAATCGGGAACCAGCCAATGACTGTCATCAAACAAGACGATCTGATCCAGAGTGTAGCCGATGCGCTGCAGTACATCTCCTATTATCATCCCCTGGACTTCATTAAAGCCGTCAATGAGGCTTATGAGCGCGAGCAGTCGCAGGCGGCCAAAGATGCCATGGCACAGATACTGATCAATTCCCGCTTGTGCGCAGAAGGCAAGCGCCCAATTTGTCAGGACACTGGCATTGTCACGGTATTCGTCAAGGTCGGCATGAATGTGCAGTGGGGAGATGCCACCATGAGTGTGGCCGACATGATAAACGAAGGGGTACGACAGGCCTATTTGCATCCCGATAATGTGCTGCGCGCCTCCATTCTGGCTGATCCCGCCGGGGCCCGACGCAATACCAAAGATAACACGCCTGCCGTCATCCATATGGAGGTGGTGCCGGGCGATACCCTTGATGTGACGGTGGCTGCCAAAGGGGGTGGTTCCGAAAACAAGTCAAAAATGGCCATGCTCAACCCCAGTGACAGCATTGTCGACTGGGTGCTCAAAACAGTGCCCACCATGGGTGCTGGCTGGTGTCCGCCAGGTATGCTGGGTATTGGCATCGGTGGCACCGCGGAGAAAGCCGCAGTGATGGCAAAAGAGTCATTGATGGATCCGGTCGATATTCACGAATTGCGTGCGCGAGGTCCGCAGAACCGGGTGGAAGAGTTACGGCTGGAGATCATGGACAAGGTTAATGCGCTGGGTATTGGAGCGCAGGGGCTGGGGGGGCTGACCACTGTGCTGGATATCAAGATCAAGGATTATCCAACTCATGCAGCGTCACTGCCGGTAGCCATGATCCCGAATTGCGCGGCCACCCGGCATGCACATTTTGTACTCAATGGTGAGGGGCCAGCACACCTGACACCGCCCAGACTGGAAGACTGGCCACAGATCACCTGGGATGCCGGTCCCACCGCACGTCGGGTAAATCTGGATACCGTGACGCAGGCGGATATAGAGAGCTGGGAACCGGGTGAAACCCTGTTGTTATCGGGCAAAATGCTGACGGGTCGCGATGCGGCCCACAAGCGGCTGGTGGAAATGTTCAATCGAGGTGAGTCTCTGCCTGACGGGGTGGACCTGAAAGGAAAGTTCATTTACTACGTGGGGCCGGTGGATGCCGTGCGCGATGAAGTCATTGGGCCTGCCGGACCGACCACTGCCACCCGCATGGACAAGTTTACCGAGACCATTCTGGCAAAAACCGGACTGCTGGGCATGATAGGCAAGGCCGAACGAGGGCAGGTTGCCATAGATGCTATCCAGAAACACAAAGCGGTTTATCTGATGGCCGTTGGCGGCGCCGCCTATCTGGTATCAAAAGCGATTCGCAATTCCAGAATTGTGGCGTTTGAAGACCTGGGCATGGAGGCGATTCACGAGTTTGTGGTAGAGGACATGCCGGTTACAGTGGCGGTTGATGTTAATGGCACGTCCGTGCACCGCACCGGGCCTGCGGAGTGGCAGGCGCGTATTGCCGAAGCAAAGCCGGTGACCGTTAGCTAACTGGCAGCTGACTGTAGGCGCTTTAAGTGAATAGTTTACGGCGACCAGCGACGGAAATGGTCACGGGCGCCGTATAAGGCTTCGAATCAATTAAATTCGGAGTGTACCAAATGGCAACTTTCAATTCCCTGCTCGGCGCCTGTATTTTAGGAATCGGTCTGTCTGCGGCGGCATACAGTCAGAACGATGACAGTAGCGACGCAAATCAGCAGCGCGAAGAGCAGCTTGCTCAACATTTCAGTCAACTCGACAGTAATACGGATGGCGTGTTGTCGCTGGCGGAATTTCAGCAGATGCGCGGTCCGGGCCGTGGACCGGCTAATGGCGCGGGCAGGCCACGCGGTGAACGGTTGGGACAGGTGTCGCCAGAACAGCGCGAGCAGATGCGTGAACGCATGCAGAACATGACACCGGAACAGCGTGAAGAAATGCGTGAGCAGATGCGCGAACGCCGCGCTCAAAATGGTGGTCAGGATCTTGATTAGAATTGCGCGTGAACGCTATCTGTGACCACGCGCAATTCTGATTTGAGTAATTAACGATGCGAACTGCGATTCTCGAAAGTGATGGCGCGGCCGACTGTCACAGGTCCTGCGCCAACGCAGAAACAGGAGCGATGGTTGATGGGCACAGAATGCTGACAGACGAGGAAGTCATGGCGGCCATTGTGGCCGGTGATCAGCGCGTCTATGCTGACATGGTCAGACGGCATGGCCGGCCTGTCGCCCTGTATGCCTACCGCATGCTGGGCAATGAGAACGAGGCAGAAGATATTGCGCAGGAGACATTCTTGCGTTTATGGACCCAGGCGGCGCGTTGGCAGCCTGGCAAGGCTGCGCTTTCAACCTGGTTGCACAGAATCGCTCATAACCTCTGTATCGATTTTTTGCGTAAACACAGAATTTCCCAGGACGCCGGATTGGAAGAGGACCTTGTCGATACGCAACCGACTGCAGAGGAATCAATGGCAACAGAGGCGGATCATATTATGTTGCAGGCAGCACTTGGAAAGTTGCCGGAACGTCAACGCAGTGCACTGTTGCTGACCCATTATCAGGGCCTGTCAAACAGGGAAGTGGCAGACATTCTGGCGGTGAGCATTGATGCTCTGGAATCCTTGCTCGCCCGTGCGCGGCGCAGTCTGAAAAATTATTGGCAATCTGCCAGCCAGCAATCCGCCGTCACCGGAGAAAAGTCATGAGCGATGACACCAACAATACCTTGACTGAGCAACGTTTCGCCGAGTTGTTGGCAGCGTACGGCGCTGACGCAACGCGTTGGCCGGAAGCCGAACGCAGCGCAGCGTTGGCATTTATGGATAACAACGTCAACGCTCGGGGCATGATGCGGGACGCATTGCCACTGGATCAGTGGATGCGGGCATCAGAGGCTTCGGTGCCGGCCTTCTCTGGTCTGGAAGCGAGAATACTGCAGCGTGCTTTGCCTGTCGGTGCGAGCGCTTTTATTGATCGCCTGGTCGGCTGGTGTCTGCCTGCGTCGGGATTTGATGTGCGGCAATTGTGGCGTCCGCTGGCCGCTGCCAGCCTGCCGCTGGCAATAGGCCTGATGGTCGGGTTTCAGGTCGAGTTGTCGCCGGATGTGTATGCAACAACGGTAGAACAGGAGTTGTATCTTATTTCGCTCAGCGACTACGCGGAGATATTGTGATGGTTATGACCAGAAAGCGGGCGATGCTCTGGGTGCTGCTGGTATCGATAGCACTGAACCTGTTTTTTATTGGCACGATCGGGGCCCGGTTGTTGGATCGTAGCGACAGAGAATCTACACCGCCAAGTCTGGGCTGGATCCTGCGAGGCCTTGAGCCACAGATGCAGGACTCATTGCGACCACAATTGCAACGCTACGGTGAATCAATCAGGCCAATGCGGGGGCAGATGTTTCGTGCTCAGAGAGAGGTGAACAGATTGCTGGCCCAGGATCCGTTGGATGATGAGGCGATACAGGTGGCCTTTGAGGAGTTGCGGCAAATCAATCTGCGTTATCAGCGGGTGTCGCATGAGCAGACGTTGGCGGTGCTCCGGCAACTGGCACCGGAGCAACGCAGCCGGGTGTTGCGTTTCCTGTCTGGGCGCCGCAACCCGACCGAGGACGGTGGGGGCCGTCGTTCGGGGGATGACCGGCGGAGAGATGATGATGCGCGCAACGGCGAGCCGAACTAGACAGACGTCAGTCTCTGCCGCTATCAAGCATGTCGTTATAGGTGGACTCAGTCTGCAGTGAGATAGGGTTGGGGTGACCTTTCACCTGCATCCGGTCGCGACTGATGGTGAGGCCGGTAGCATCCAGAACGTTATGGTCAAAACGGTAGATGATTTCCGCGTCGCCGCGACGTGCAGCTTCATCGTAGCTGGTGGCGCGCTCCTGCACATGCTGGTTTCGATCCTGCCAGGTTTTCATCGCCGCTGCGCCGTGGCGTCGGGTTAGCATTTCCAGAGTGACATGTGGCGCCAGTACCGATGCGGTGGCATTGTTGCCACCGAACCCTTTGGCATTGAGCAGAACCGCGTCGATACCATCTCGGCCCACTTCCTTGTGTTGCAGCAGAAAATCCAGCTTGTCCTGGTGCACATCAGCAGCAATCGATTCGGTGCCGGCGATGCCCGGAATGATACCGTAGCGCCAAACCCCCAGACTGTTGACCAGCTGGTCGGCAGACGCTGACGCCAGCGAATGTCCGAAATAGGTTTTGAGCGCCGTCACTGGCCAGTTTTCGATGCCCCAGGTTTTTGCCAGGGTACTGAATATGTGAGATTCGGTGGTTCTGTTCTGAGGTGTGCCGGTGCCATGCGCCTGCACATAGCTGCGTTGCTGCAGGCCCTTGTCGCCGATGACCTGCTGCGTCGCGGCCATTGCTTTGGCCATGGTGATGTAGTTTCCCACTCCCGGGCTGGAAATGGATTTTTTGTAGCCATCAGCATTAACAAACACATCGTTGATGGCACCGTGAATATTGGCGCCCATCTCCAGTGCCAGCGTATCGTCGCACAAAATTACGAATTGCGCAGATTCACCCAGCGTAAATCCTGCGTTGTCGCCAAAGGGCCGACAGGCGCGCCGGTGATCGGGTTCACTGAGTCCCTTGTGTTTATCCAGAGCGAGTAGGGCGGCATCATCAACCAGCGCCCCCATGGTGGTGTAGCCGTCCATCACCTCAGGCGTTAACGGTGCTTCCGAGGTGCCGACAATAACCAGCCGGTGACTGCCGCTGCGAATATCGCGCATGCCCTGGCGAAGGTTATACAGGAAGGTGGCGCAAGCGGCCGCATTGGTGCCGGTTGTCCCTAAATTGCCAAGCACATAGGCATTGATAAAGTCAGCCGGCATTTCAGCAAATCCTAACGCCAGTTGTTTGGATGACACCTTTTTCCCCAGCAGTCTGGCCTGCAGCAAGCCGCCATTGCCTTCGTAATCCAGCTGGCTCATGCTGCTGCCGGCATAGACGCTGATCTGATCTGCCGGCACATGCTGTAGCACGGTCTGCCACTCAATGCCCATGGACTGGATGGCATCACTGGCACCGAAAACTGTCATCTGCAATCCGCGTGGGTGATTGCGGGATTGATACAGGTCTTTTGGGTCGAAGCCACTGGGCAACTGACCAGCGGAATTGACTGGCGAGCGCCGGAAATTCTCTGTCAGCACATTCAGGGAGATTGGCACTTCCACGCGCACCTGACCATTGCCGGCGTCACTGAGCAGCCACCCCAGCGGGATTTGATCAGGTAACTGCTGGCGCTTGATCAAAAAGGTGACCGGTTGTTCACTGTCAGCATGTAAGGTGGCGCGCTTGTGAAATAGCAACTGGTCCGGATCAAAAAGATTTTTTTCAAGCTTTCGTATCAGCGTTCCGGCCTTGAGAACCGGGTCAATACGTTGCAGATATGAGTGTAGCTCGATCGGGTTACCGTCAGCGTCTAGCCATTTTCCATTCTTGTGCTGCAGCAGTCCCATCAGCCCGGCAAGGCTGGCCCGTGTCTGCATGGCGTCTGCAGTGGCGAGCTGGTCCAGAACCAGCCGACGATAACCGTGGTGCAGGGAGCTGCGCCCGGCAGGATTGATGCCGCCAAAACCGATAATAACCGGTAGTCCTGCCATGCCGAAATCTCCTTGTTGACTGCTGATGAGAGCCTGCTGCGCGTACGGATCCTGTACGGAGCATTCGTTTGAGATACTATAACCAAAGAGTGTGGCGAAAAAATAGGGCTATATGGTCATTTGATATGGGTATAAGGACAAAAAAGGGGGTTGTTGATCCGGCGTACGCTTTGCAGATCAGGTCTCTGCATCAAGCGCTTGGTATCGCAGACGACTACAACGACCGAATCGGCCTGCCGCTGCAGCAGGAGCCTGAGCGGCTGGTTGACGCCGGGCCGGATATGTTCGACAGACCGCAACAGATGACCCCGTCCACGATGCTGGCCTGGCAGGGCATGCGAGATCGAGCCGCCAGCGACGGCATCACCCTCCTGTTGGTGTCGGCCTATCGCGGCGCCGCCTATCAGGCCGACGTCATTCGTCGCAAACTGGACGGCGGTCGCACACTTGAGGATATTCTGCGCGTCAATGCAGCTCCGGGTTACAGTGAACATCATACCGGGAGGGCGCTGGATATTGCCACGCCCGGCGACCCTCCACTGGAAACAACGTTTGAGCTGACTGCGGCATTCGCCTGGCTGAGCGATAATGCGGACGAATTCGGATTTGTGTTGTCTTACCCTAGAGACAGTGTGTCGGCTATCACCTATGAGCCCTGGCACTGGTGCTTTCGGGGCGACTAATTATCGGCGCTGGCGAATGTGACAATCGTGTCATTTCTCTTGCATAAAGCCAGAGCAAAGGAGTAGTCTGAAGTTAAAGGCAAGTCATAAGCCGCCCTCTCCGGGCTGACGCCAAAGCGTTCCGGAGAGACACAGAGCACACGTGTACTTGCCTGTATCAGTCCCGCCGGTGTCACGGGTGGGCTGCGTCAGAACAGGAGTTGTCATTGCATGATGAAGGCGTTGGGTGCTGTAGTAGTAAGTAAGTATCTGGTTTTTTTTTCGCTGGCTGCAGTGTTGTATCTGAACACAATTGCACACGCACAGACGTCATCTGACAACCCGCCAGACCCGGACTTCCAGCCGTGGCTGCAATCGCTTATCGCAGAAGCCCGTGAGCTCGGCATCGATGAAGCCATCATTGAACAGGCGCTGGTGCCTGTTACGCCAATCCCCCAGGTCGTCAGCAACGACCGCAATCAGGCGGAATTTGTCGAAACCCTCGATGAATACCTGGCCAAACGCGTCACTGACTGGCGCATTCAGACTGGACGTGAGCGCATGGCGCAGCATGCCGATGTGCTGGCAGATGTGGCGGCGAAATATGGTGTGCCGGCGCGTTTCATTGTTGCCATCTGGGGCATCGAAACCAACTACGGCAACTTCACTGGCGGCACCGATGTTGTGCGGGCACTGGTGACACTTGCCTATGATCCACGCAGAGCCGATTACTTTCGCCGGGAACTACTGGCAGCGTTGCAGATTTTGCAACAGGGACACATTGATCACGCAGACATGAAAGGATCATGGGCCGGTGCCATGGGCCAGAGTCAGTTCATGCCCAGTAGCTTCGTTAACTACGCAGTTGACCATGATAACGATGGGCGCCGAAATATCTGGACCAGCGAGGCTGATGTGTTCGCCTCGATTGCCAATTACCTGAGCCAGCGCGGCTGGCAGCCCGGTCAGCGCTGGGGGCGTGAAGTCACATTGCCGGACGACTATCACGAGCGTGCAGGGCAGTGGAGTCAGGGTGATGCCAGTTTCTCCTGCAGCGTGTTGCGTCGTCATACCGTGCAGCGCTCACTGGCCGACTGGCAAGTGGCGGGTGTGCGTACAGCCGACGGTGCCGATCTGCCGCAGGCAGATTTCCCAGGTTCAATTGTGCTTCCCGACGGTGAAGATGGCAGCGCCTTCATGACCTACCCGAATTTCCGCGCCATTCTTAGCTACAACTGCGCCAATAATTATGCCCTCGCAGTTGCAAAACTGGCGGACAGCTACTAGATAAAGACTGGTGGCTATACACAGACCGGTATTTGAGAAAGCCCGGTCTTCAACAAAAGAAAGCCCAATCAGGGCGAGGAGGATAGACAAGCCAATCGAGAATTTAAAATCCCATGACAGATGAGCAAAGCAAATCAGGAGACAATTTATTATGTCCAATGAATTTCAGATTGTTTTTCACAACATTGACCAATCCGATGCCTTGACCGACAGCGTCAATAAACGAGTCGAGAAATTGCGCCGATACAATGGCGATATTATCGGAGGTCGTGTTGTGCTGGACTCGCCTCATAACAACCACCACAAAGGTAAAGTTTATTCTGTCACGCTTGAGTTACATACGCCGAATAAAGAGGTCGTGGTGACTCAGGAACAGCATGATAATCATGCTCACGAAGATTTGTATGTTGCGATTCGGGACGCCTTTAATGCAGCCGAACGCCAGTTGAAATCGGTCGACAAAAAACACCGCAAACAGGCCATTCACAAAAATCCCGATGCTGTTGACGATGGTATGGATGGTATCGTGGACGAGGACGACCTTCCCGAATACAACAGTGCTGTCGGCTGATTCGCAGCAGCACGGTTGATTGGCCTGGCGGCGGGGAATCATGACCCGCTGCCAGGCCAACACGACTAACAGGAGTTAACCTAACGCATGTCCGATAATGAACAATTGTCCGCTCAGCAGTCGCTTGAACTCGATGCAGCCGCTTTCCGTCGCCTGCTGAAGCACCTTGACGAAAACAAGCAGGTACAGAATATAGACCTGATGAATCTTGCCGGCTTCTGTCGCAACTGTCTGGCGAAGTGGTATGCCGCTGAAGCACAGTCACAGAATCTGAATATCGATTATGATCAGGCCCGTGAACGAATTTACGGCATGCCCTATGCCGAGTGGAAGCAAAAGTATCAGTCGCCATTGGACTGATGCCTGCAACCAGCTCACTCAACCGGCTTTGTCATGATCTTGGCGGGGCCGGGTTTCCCACATTAAAAAGTTTGGTTCTGACCAGCCGGCGATAGGCATTGGGTGTAACGTCATGTGTGCGTCGAAAAAGTCCGGTGAAATAACTGACGTCCTGATAACCGACGGAAAAGGCAATTTCTGCAATGCTGAGATTGCTGTGCTTGAGTAGCTCACGCGCCTGATTGATTCGGACTTCCTGCAGGTATTCGACGGGTGTTCTGTTGGCGGCCTGGCGGAAACGTCTGTTGAATGACCTGGGGTTTAGTCCAAACGTCTTTGCCAGATCGCGCATCTGGATATCACGGTGATAATGCTTTTGCAGCCATTCCTGTACTTTGATGATCAACTCATCATGGTGTGTATCCTGCTGGTCGACAGCAAGCAGCAGTGACTCGTAGGAGCGTTTCAGTTCGTGAGTGAAATGCCTGGCAACTTCATCTGCGGTACTGCCATCAAACAGCTGTTCAACAAAGTGCAGCATGACATCGCGCACAGCATTGACACTACCGGTGCAATACAGGCGGTCCTGGTGTGTGATGAAACGCTTTCTCTGCAGCTTTGCGTTCGGGAATTGTGTTTCGAAATCATCGAAATAGCGCCAGTGTGTGGTGGCAGACTTGCCATCCAGCAAGCCGGCTGCTCCCAGAAAATAGCTGCCGCTGCCGACGCTGCAAATGGTGGCGCCGGCTGCGTACTGATTTGCCAGCCAGGCGACGGCTTCACTGTGCTGGGCCACCGCCGCACGCGGATTACCCCACAATGCCGGCACAAAAATGAGTTCACTGACCGGCGTGTCGGCCAGTCGGGTGGAAGGTTTTATACCCATGCCGCCAGAAACAATCATATTGTCAATTTCTTCGGCAACAACGTGTAAGGCTACCGTGTTGCTGCGCTGCCGGTTGCGAAGGCGAAAAATGGTATCAGCAGCGCTGATCATTTCCATCGGAATGGCGATGCTGGAGGCCAGTGCCTGTGGCAACGCGAGGATGCTGATCGGTTTCATGCCGGCATGGTATAACGGATTGCGGCAACGTAGTAGCGAGTGCGGCCGCCCGGCGTGACAATGCTGATTTCATCATCAACCTGTTTGCCCAGCAGTGCGCGTCCCAATGGTGCGTCCATGCTGACGTAACCGGGTTTGTCTCCCACCTCATCAGGTCCGACGATACGATAGGAATCAATGTCACCGTTGCTGTCTTCCAGCTCTACCCAGGCGCCAAAATAAATTTTGTTGGTGTCGGAGGGGAGCGATTTGACCACAGTCGCATCTTCCAGGCGATTGCGCAGGTACCGGACCCGGCGATCAATTTCACGCAGGCGCTTTTTGCCGTAGATATATTCCGCGTTCTCCGAACGGTCTCCCAGCGCTGCTGCTTCGCTGACCTGTTGTGTGACCCGGGGGCGTTCGTCGCGCCATAAAAAGTCCAACTCCTGACGCAGACGGGTTTCCCCTTCGACCGTCAGGTAGTTGGACTTGGGTGGTGCCGGTGGACGGTAGCGGCTCATCCGTTCTGTTGTGCGAATTCCTGCATGAAGTCGACCAGCGCCTGACATCCTGCCATGGGCATGGCGTTGTAGATTGATGCGCGAATGCCGCCGACCAGTCGGTGGCCTTTCAGCGCATACAGGCCACGGACCTGGGCTTCGTCGAGGAATTTTTTATCGAGCGTGCTGTCCTGCAGATTGAAGCACACGTTCATTTCCGAACGGTGATCGGGGTGCGCTGAGCCAATGTAGAAGTCATTGTTATCAATGGCATCGTAGATCAGTTTGGCTTTCTGCGCATTGAGTGTTTCCATTGCGGGCAGGCCACCTTGTTCTTTCAGCCACTGCAGCACCAGGTTCATCATGTATACGGCAAAGGTATTGATGGTATTGGGCATGGAGTGATTCTTGGCATAGGTCTCGTAGTTGAGCAGGTTGGGTGTATTTGGCAATGCATGCCCCAGTAGCTCTTTGCGAATCAACACGGCAGCCATGCCGGACGGCCCGAGGTTCTTTTGCAGGCCGGCGAAAATCAGACCGAACTTATTAAAATCCAGGCGCCGTGACATCAGTTCGGAAGTCATGTCAGCCACCAGCGGAATTTTTCCGGTGTCGGGGAACTGGTTCCAGCGTGTGCCAAAGATGGTGTTATTGCTGGTCAGGTGAACGTATGACGTGTCCGGATCCAGTGTCGCCGGATCAAAGTCAGGAATGCGATCAAAATTGCTGCTCTCGCTGGTGGCAGCCACCGTGATGTTGCCAAAGCGCGACGCTTCCTTGCGAGCCAGTGAGGCAAAGTTACCGGTTTCCAGGTAGGCTGCCTTGTGTGCCGGGTTAAGATCCAGCAGGTTATGTGGCACTGCGGAAAACTGCAGTTGGGCGCTGCCGTGAACGTACAGAATCTCAAAATCGTCAGGCAGTCCGGAGATTTCCCGGATCAGCTCATCCGTATGCGTCAGCAGGGCCTCGAATTCTTTGCTACGGTGGCTGATTTCAATAACCGAGGCACCCATGCCGTTGTAGTCAAGAAATTCCCGCTGCGCTCGCTCCATGACCGAAGTCGGAAGCATGGCCGGGCCGGCACCAAAGTTATACACGCGATTCATATTTTTGTTCCTGAACAGTAGTCGTTAATTAACGGGTTTTGCAAAAGCGCCCTGTTGGCGCGTCAAAGCACAGTGACCTTGATGACATCGTCGGTGTCGGCAATGGCCGCGATCGCTGCCTCTGACGGGGTCGATGCCAGATCAATCAGAGTGTAGGCTATCTGGTCCCGGCTTTTATTGATCATGTCGATGACGTTGATATCCTGCTGCGCAAGAATGGACAGAATTTTGCCCAACATGCCGGGTACGTTCTTGTTGCTGATGGCCAGGCGGGTACCTGTGCCGGCGCCGGCCACGCGGTCGAGGAACAGCGAGGGGTAATTCACCGAGTTGCGGATATTACCATTCTCCAGAAAATCCTTCAGCTGTTCTGCGGCCATTATGGCACAATTTTCTTCTGCTTCTGCCGTACTCGCCCCGATGTGAGGCATCAGGATGACGTCTTCGCGACCGATCAGTTCATGGCGTGGGAAGTCGCTGACGTACATGCGCAATTGACCGGCATCCAGACCGGCAACTACGGCATCGGTGTCGACGATCTCGTCACGCGAAAAGTTCAGCAGGCACAGGCCAGGCTTCATGGCCGCGACCAGGTCGGTGCTGATCAGGTGCCGGGTGGAATCAAGTACGGGCAGATGCAGGCTGACATAATCGGCATTGCCCAGTAGAGCGCTGACATTTTCTATTTTCTGTACCTGATTGGGCAGGCGCCAGGCGGCGTCGACCGATAGCGCCGGATCGTACCCCAGCACGGTCATGCCCATGTCGATGGCCATACCTGCGACCAGAGAGCCGATGGCGCCCAGGCCAATGACCCCCAGCGTCTTGCCTGCCAGCTCGCTACCGGCGAAGCGTTTTTTCTCCGCTTCCAGCAATTTGGACATTTCGGCGTTGTCGGTCATGTCGCTGAGCTCGCTGACATAGCGCATACCCGGCAGAATGCCGCGTGATGCCAGTAACATCCCGCTGAGGACAAGCTCCTTGACCGCGTTGGCATTGGCGCCGGGGGTGTTGAATACCACGATGCCCTGATCGGTACAGGCTGGCAACGGCACATTGTTGACGCCGGCCCCCGCGCGCGCAATCGCCCTGACACTGGCGGTGAGGTCGCTGACCTGCAGTTTGTAGCTACGCAAGAGAATAGCTTCGGCGTCGTCCAGCGCGGGGTCAACCTGATAGTGCGTACTGTTGAAGCGCGACAGGCCTTTGTCCGAAATCTGATTATAGGTTTTTATTCTTCTGGTTTGTGTCTCTGACATGATTCCCTTGCCCTGTTTCCGGATTAGAAAAGCAGCCTTTTATAACGTGAATCGGCAGTAAAAACCAGTCTCTGCCGTGCTCTGGAAAAGGCGGGTTTGTTTGCCCCGATCAATAAACCCGTTATCATGGCGCTGCCAAAAGTCAGCAGGACGGGTGTCGCGCGCAGGCCCGTACAGGGGGAACCAATTGGAAGAGTCACGCTTTGTCGCCGGAAAACCAATTGCGGTTGGGACGGGCAGGGTATCTGTGCAACGGATATTGTGCGCGAATGCCAGCATGATGACGGGCCCGGGTACCAATACCTATGTGCTCGGCGATCGTGAACTTGCCGTGGTCGATCCCGGACCGGACCTGGCAGCACATACCGATGCCATTATGCAGGCATTGTCTGGCAAACCCCTGAAATGGATATTTGTCACCCATACACACGGCGATCACTCCCCGGGAACGCAAGCACTACAGGCCCTGACCGGGGCCAGTGTGATCGGTTTTGCGCCACCGCCTGATGCGCTGTATCAGGATGCCACCTTCAAACCGGATCGGTTATTTCGGGATGGGGAGCAGATTGCCTGCGACGGTTTCAGCATGCGTCTGATTCACACACCGGGGCACGTCTCCAACCATGTCTGTTTCCTGTTGGAGGATGATGCCCTGTTGTTTACCGGTGACCATATCCTGCAGGGCACCACGCCGGTGATATTGCCGCCTGATGGTGATATGCGTGACTACCTGGCTTCTCTGGCGCAATTGCAGACACTCTCGCTCAAGGCGCTGGCGCCCGGCCACGGGGATATCATGCATGAGCCGGAGCAGATGATCACGACCCTGATTCGCCACCGCCAGCGCCGCGAGCAGAAAATTGTTACTGCGTTGCAGGACCTGGGGCCGGCCGCGCTTGATGTGCTGGTAACGCAGGCCTATGACGATGTTGCGGCGCATCTGATTCCGTGGGCGAAAAAGACCCTGCTGGCACATCTGATCAAACTGGTGCGTGACGGTCGCGCCAGCGCTGAAGGCAGCCTGACCGACGAAGCCACGCTCTGGTCACTTTCCCCCGAGCCATTGGCAGGAAACAGGTCGTGACCGATATCGTGGACGCCAGCGTCGTGGCCTGGTCCGTCTACCTGGTGCGTTGTTCGGACGACAGCCTCTACACCGGGATTGCCACCGATGTTTCACGCCGATTTGCCGAGCACCAGGCGCAGGGCGCAAAAACGGCGCGATACCTGCGCGGGCGTGCACCACTGGCGCTGGTGTTTCACTGTCCTGCCGGAGACCGAAGTGCAGCGTTGAAACTTGAGTACCGTATCAAACAATTGCCCAAAGCCGACAAGCTCAGGCTGGTTGCGGGTGAACTGCAACTGTTATGATGCCCCCGGACAGCGGGTAACGACTCAGGAGTGGTCAGTGAACGAACATCAGGTAGATAAAATTCCGGTTGGTGTCAGCGCCTGCCTGCTGGGTGAAGAAGTACGGTTTAACGGCGGCCACAAATTCCATTCCTACATTGATAAAACCCTGGGCGAATACTTCAGCTTCCGTACCTTTTGTCCTGAAGTTGATATCGGCCTGGGCATTCCACGCCGGCCCATCCGGCTGATCCGCCGTGATGGCGATGTTACCTGTGTTGATTTTGAAGATGATCAGCTTGATTACACGCAGGCGCTGATTGCCAGTGCTGACGCGCAGCGCTCATGGCAGGCCGGGCTTTGCGGCTTCATCCTGAAGAAGGACTCGCCAAGCTGTGGTATGGAACGTGCCAAAGTCTATGATGGCAAGCAGACCGTGCGTGATGGCGTCGGCATCTTTGCTGAGCGGCTGATGCAGAACTTTCCCGAATTGCCGGTTGAGGAAGAGGGACGACTGGGCGATGCGGTGCTACGGGAAAACTTTATCCAGCGCGTTTATGTCATGCACCGGTGGCGTCAACTGACAAGTGCCGGCATCACCGTGGCGTCGCTGACGGACTTCCATGCCCGTCACAAGCTCATTCTGATGAGTCACTGCCAGAAGACCTACCGGGAACTTGGCCCTGTACTGGCATCGGCTCGCAAAGACACCGTGGCGGAGCTGGCGCCGCGGTACATCGGAATATTGATGTCAGCATTGAAGAAGCGTGCCAGCCGCGGCGACCACGTCAATGTGCTGCAGCACATTCAGGGCTACCTGCGGGATCATCTGGATACCGACGACAGGGCAGAGCTGGTTGACGCACTGCAACGCTACCGGCTTGGGCAATTGCCGTTGATTGTGCCAATAACCCTGCTGAATCATCATTTCCGCAAACACCCCAACGACTACATCAGTCGATCCTGGTACATGCACCCCTATCCGCCGCAAATGAGTCTGCAGAACCACATTTGACGGCATTGGCGGCAAGAACAGCCATTTAAACTCGCTTTAGCCGTCGGTTTTTTTGTGTCCGGGGCCCCGGCAGCGCTATAATGCCGCCCTTTCCCGAACTGACACGCTGCTGGATGGTATAGCAATGAGTGATATTGACGCCTACATGAACAGGCTTGGCAAGCAGGCCCGCGCCGCTTCCCGCCTCATGGCTGCTGCGACCACGTCACAAAAAAACGCGGCATTACTGGCGATGGCCGATGCCATTGATGACAGTCGAGAGCGTTTGCAATCCGCCAACGAACTGGACCTGGCGGCAGGCCGGGAAAAGGGTCTGGATGCAGCCATGCTCGACCGTTTGGCACTGACGCCAGCCCGCATTGACGGCATGCTGGAAGGTCTGAGTCAGGTCGCCGCATTGCAGGATCCGGTGGGTGAAGTGACGGATATGCGTTATCGGCCCAGTGGTATCCAGGTCGGACGTATGCGCGTCCCGCTGGGTGTCATCGGCATCATTTATGAGTCCCGCCCCAATGTTACCTGTGAGGCCGCCAGCCTGTGCCTGAAGTCAGGCAATGCTGCCATCCTGCGCGGTGGTTCCGAGGCCATTCACTCCAATCAGGCGATTGCTGAATGTATCAGTCGTGGTCTGGCCGCGGCAGGTTTGCCGGCCCATGCTGTGCAGGTTGTGGAGACCACTGACCGGGCTGCTGTTGGTTTGCTGATCAGCATGCCCGAATTTGTAGACGTGATCGTGCCGCGCGGTGGCAAGGGTCTGATTGCGCGTATCAGCGCCGATGCCAGAGTGCCAGTGATCAAGCATCTGGATGGCAACTGCCATGTCTATATTGATGACAAAGCCGATCTGGACAAAGCCCTTCAGATAGTCGTCAATGCCAAGACCCAGCGCTATGGAACCTGCAATACGCTCGAGTCATTGCTGGTTGCCGATGCTGTCGCCGAGCGCGTATTACCCGAGCTGGCCACCCGGTTTGCCGAGCACGGAGTCGAGCTACGGGCCTGTCCACAATCTCAGGAGCTACTGCCAGGCGCCGTTCCCGCCAGCGAACAGGACTGGGGCGAAGAATATCTGGCGCCGGTTTTGTCGGTGCGCCGGGTGCCGGATCTGGATGCGGCCATTGCCCACATCAATCAATACAGTTCAGGGCATACCGAAGCGATCATTACGGAAGACTTCAGTCGCGCTCAGCGGTTTCTGCGCGAGGTGGACTCCAGCTCTGTCATGGTCAACGCGTCAACGCGATTCGCAGACGGGTTTGAGTATGGCCTGGGTGCAGAAATCGGCATTTCCACCGATAAACTACATGCACGGGGGCCGGTCGGGCTGGAAGGGCTGACGTCGCAGAAATATATTGTCATTGGTGATGGTCACATTCGCACATGAGCCTGCGTGTCGGTATCATGGGAGGCATGTTTGATCCCGTGCACCGGGGTCATCTGCAGGTCGCATTGACGGCATTGAATGCGCTGGCACTGGATCATCTCAGGCTGATTCCCTGTGCTTTGCCCAATCACCGTGAGGGTGCCAGCGCGCCTGCCAGCCACAGGCTGGTCATGCTGGAGCTGGCGCTGACGGAAATGAATGAGCCGCGTTTGCAAACCGACGACCGCGAATTTCACCGTCCGGGTGTGTCCTATATGGTCGATACCGTGGCCTCACTGGCACAGCAGTTTCCCGAAGCCTCGCTGGTTTATGTGATGGGCCGGGACAGTTTTAATACCTTGCCGAATTGGCATCGGTGGCAGCACATGCTGGATTATTGCCATCTCTGTGTCGTCAGCCGTCCGGGGGTGAGCCTGGCGCTGGACACGATGTCGGCGCCGGCTGCGCAGTGGTTGCGGGCCCGCCAGGTTACGGACCCGATGGCTCTTTTTACGGCCGGTGAGGGTTCTGATGCCAGAGCGGGACGCGTTTGCATGCTCGACGAACTGGAAGAACCAGCATCCTCCACTGATATTCGCCACAAGCTGGCCGCTGGCAGTCAGCAGATGACAGGCATGCCGGCCGTGGTCCTGGAATACATTAAGCAACATCAACTCTATACAACGCCCTAACATAACGCTCTAACACAACGCTCTAACACAACGCTCTAAGACAATGCCTGACGGCAGGAGAAACGTTTCATTGGATACTAAAGATATTATCGCGCTGGTGACTTCTGCGCTGGAAGATGTAAAAGGTCAGCATATCGAGACCTTTGATGTGAAAGACCTGACCCCGGTGACAGATGCCATGATTATCTGCACAGGTACCTCCAATACGCATCTGAAGGCCCTGTCTGATGAAGTTGTGGTCAAAGCCAAAGCGGCGGGTCTGCACGTTAGTGGTGTTGAAGGCCGGCTGCAGGCTGAATGGGTGCTGGTCGACCTGGGTTCAGTCATTGTCCATGTCATGATGGGCGCGACACGCGCTCTGTATCGGCTGGAAGACCTCTGGGACTTCTCACTGGAACCGGAAGACCGTAAGATGCCGCGGGACAACGGTGAAGATTAATCTGATTTCAGTCGGCACCAAAATGCCGGCCTGGGTGGAGCAGGGCGTGCAGGAATACAGCAAGCGCCTGCCCGCCGAGTTCAGCTTCAGCTGTGTCGAAGTGCCTCTGGGCAAGCGTGGAAAAAGCAGCAGCATTGAGCAGGCCATGCGGCAGGAACAGGAGGCGCTGCTGGCACGGCTGGGTGCGCGCGATTATGTGGTCGCCCTGGATGTGCAGGGCAAGACGCTGAGCACCGAAGCGATGGCAGCCAGAATTGGCCAGATACGGGACGATGGTCGTCACCTCAGCCTGCTCGTGGGTGGCCCTGACGGCCTGACCCCGACCTGCCTTCAGCAAGCCGACGAACGCTGGTCGTTGTCGGCATTGACCTTGCCACATCCTCTGGTCAGAACTGTGATGGCGGAGCAGATTTACCGGGTCTGGAGTCTGCTCTCCGGACATCCCTACCATCGCGCTTGAAAGCAATGTAAACTTATTCCGCAAAACCTTGTCTTATCTGCAATAAATTCAAAAATTACCCGGTCGATATCGGGTATCGGGCAAAACCGGGCAGTTTCATTTTTACGCGGTCAGTATAGAGACTATGGCACCAAAATTTCGTCTCGACGGACATAAGCAGGAAATCCAGATTTTCAACCGGCGACTCGTGTTTGCCTGCGTTGTGGTGATGCTGCTGGTACTGGCACTGATCGGCCGCATGGTGAATCTGCAGTTTCTGAACCATGAATATTTCTCTGCCCGCTCCGATGGCAATCGCCTGCATTCACAGTATATCCCGCCAACCCGCGGCCTGATCTATGACCGCAATGGCAATCTGCTTGCCGACAATCGACCCATTTTCAATCTCACCGTCGTACGCGAAGCGGCCGAAGGGTTTGAGCAGTCATTGTCGATTCTGCGTGATGTGATCGGACTGACCGATGAAGAGTTGGAGCAGTACTACACGCGCCTGGGTCGCCGTGCTGTGCCGCAATCCTCAGTGACCCTGAAGTTTCAGCTCAGCGATGACGAGATCGCGCATGTAGCTGTCAATCAGCACAAGCTGCCGGGTATTGCCGTTGAGGCCCAACTTGTGCGTTATTATCCGTTTGGCCAGAGCGCTGCCCATGCGCTGGGATATGTCTCGGAAATCAATCGGGATGAGTTGCAGAGCATGACCGAAGAGGAAGTGCGCAACTATCGTGGCACCAACCAGATCGGCAAGAACGGCATAGAAAAAACCTACGAAGATTATCTTCACGGCAGTGTTGGCTTTGAAACTGTTGAGAAAAATAACCGGGGCCGCGTCATGCGTTCGCTGGGGCGAACCGACCCACAGCCAGGTGCTGATATCCAGTTGCATCTGGATATTGCCTTGCAGACGGCGGCAGAACAGGCGTTAGGTGATCGACGTGGCGCCATCGTCGCCATTGACCCGGCGACCGGCGGAATTCTTGCCATGGTCAGCCAGCCTGGTTATGACCCCAACCTGTTTGTGACCGGCATCAGTCGCAGTCAGTTGGCAGAATTGAATAACTCACGACATTCGCCCATGTTCAATCGCGCCACGCACGCGCGCATTCCGGGTTCCACCATCAAACCGTTTATCGGTCTCGCCGGTTTGTACCACGGCGTTATCACGCCGGAATTTGTCATCAATGATCCCGGCTACTATCGAATACCGGAACGCAGGCGCCCTTATTATGACTGGACCTGGTGGGTGGATAAATCCGGGCACGGCCCGATAAATCTCGAGCGCGCCATTTACCAGTCCTGCAATACCTACTTTAGCCATGTTGCCGTGGAGCTGGGTATAGACCGTATTCACGATTATCTGCTGACCTTTGGTTTCGGCGATAACAGGGCGCTCGACGTACCGGACGCGTCCGCTGGTCTGGTGCCATCGCCACAATGGAAACGGGAAACCCGTGGTGAGCCCTGGTATCCGGGCGAGACACCCGCTGAAGGGTTTGGTAATGGCATGTTCCAGGCGACAACACTGCAAATGGCCAGCGCAGCGGCCACCCTGGCCAATCATGGCGTTTTCAAGCGCCCGCGCATGCTCAAGTCCATGGGCTCGGATGTCGATGATTTTGCCGACATCATTTTTGATGAGGGCGAAGTTCAGCAACCGCTACTGCCCGCTGCCGATGAAGTCGCGCTGGTGCGTAAGGCCATGGAGCATACCGTCAGCAAACCGCGTGAGCGCGAGCATCGCCGCCATGAAGGCACCGCATACGACTATGTGCAGGGGGCCAGGCCCTTGGCGTACCCGATGGCAGGCAAGTCCGGTACCGCCCAGGTCATCGGGGTGCAGGTGGATGCCAGAGGCAATCGCATAGAGCCCGATGAGATTCGTGACGAGCATCTCAACCACGCCATGTTCATTGCGTTTGATGCCTCGCCGGAGTCGCGCATTGCGGTTGCCGTGTTTGTTGAGAATGGCGAGGGTGGCAGCTCGGTCGCAGGTCCGCTGGCGCGGGAGGTACTGGATGCCTATATGTTGCCCATCATCGAGCAGGAGCGGGTGCTGGAGACGGGCGGCGAGGGTGGCCAGTTACTGACAAGCAGCCACTAATTGCGGTAACATGAAGCTGCATCCGGAAGCGCTCGTCAGCGTAAACTGCGTTGTTGCATGGGGAAGGTTAAGACATTGAATTATAAAATTATTTTGCTGCTGATTGGCAGCGTTCTGATCGCCGCCTGCAGCAGTGTGTCATCACCTCCGCAAACGTCCGGGTCGGCACCTGTTGCCAATGCTGGCCGCTACAGTATCTCTCAGGATCGTGCTCCAAGTACCCCGCTGGACCCCGGTCTGATCCGCGATGTTGAATTGTTACCGTTAAACCGGACCATGGCGGGCAATCGTTCACCTTACACGGTCAATGGCAAACGCTATCAGGTCATGGCCACCGAGGAAGGGTTTCAGCAGACCGGCCTGGCGTCCTGGTACGGGGAAAAGTTTCACGGCCACCTGACGTCCAACGGTGAGACATTTGATATGTACCAGGTGTCGGCGGCGCACACCGGCCTGCCCATCCCCAGTTACGCGCGGGTCACCAATCTGGAGAATCAGCGCAGCATCATCGTGCGCGTCAACGACCGCGGTCCATTTCACAATGACCGTATTATCGATCTTTCCTATGCGGCGGCCCACAAACTTGGTTTTTCCAATCAGGGCACGGCTCTGGTTCACGTCGAGTCCATAGTGCCCGGCCAGCACCAGGTGCTGCTGGCCGGGGCATCACCGCGCAGTGACGAAGCCGTCAGCGCACCGGCGGTCAGCGCACCCGTTGGGCGATACCTGCAGGCAGGCGCATTTTCAGATCTGCGGGCAGCGCAGCGACTGTCCGGCCGTCTCCGGGAGTTGACCACACGGCCGGTTTTTATCCGATCCGTGCAGGCACAGAATTCGCAACAATTGCATCGCGTCAGGGTCGGCCCGATTGCCGATGCTACGGAAATTGAACGAATCACTGAAATGATGGTTGCTGCTGATCTTGGGCAGCCTTATATGGTAGATGAATGAACACACAGACCGGGACTTTATGTATGAAAGGTTTTTTTAAGACAACAGCGACAGGTTTTTCCAGCCGGAGAGCGCGAGTTTCAACAGTGTTGTCTATGATACTGGCAGTTGTCCTGTCAACGGCAGGGGCAGGTGTACATGCCCAGTCCATCATGCCCCGGGCACCCGAAATAGCAGGCAGCAGTTATATTCTGATTGATGCGACGACCGGCCATGTCATCATGGAGCAGAACGCTGATGAGGCATTGCCGCCAGCGAGCCTGACCAAAATGATGACAGCCTATATAGCCGAGGTCGAAATCGACAATGGCAACATGAGCTACGATGACCTGGCGTTCATCAGCGAGAAAGCATGGCGCACGCAGGGCTCCAAGACATTTGTCGATGTTAACAGCCGGGTCCGCATAGAAGACCTGTTGCGTGGCATCATCATCCAGTCTGGTAACGATGCCAGTGTCGCGATGGCAGAGCATATTGCTGGCAGTGAAGAAGCCTTTGCCGACCTGATGAATCAGCATGCACGAGCGCTGGGAATGAATGATTCATACTTCGTCAATTCCAGCGGGCTTGATGATGACGGCAATACCAATCTGATGTCTGCCAGAGATCTGGCAACATTGGCGCGGGCCACGATAGTTGAGCACCCGACCCACTACGCCATGTACTCGGAGCGTGAATTTACCTTTAACGGAATCACTCAGCCCAACCGCAACACCCTGTTGTTCCGCGACCCGACCGTAGATGGTATGAAGACCGGCTGGACCACACAGGCAGGTTTTTGCCTGGTGGCCTCCGGTGAGCGAGATGGCATGCGCCTGATTGCGGTCGTGATGGGGACTGCCAGTGAAGATGCACGGGTTGTCGAAACCCAGAAAATGCTCAGTTATGGTTTTCGTTTTTTTGAAACCTACAGACTTTATGATGCCGGTGAAGTAATCAATTCCGCGCGTGTCTGGTCCGGTGCAGAGTCGTCCGTGGATCTGGGTATTCAGGAAGAGGTGCTGATCACTCTTCCGCGTGGTCGATCCGAAGACCTGGTGGCAACGTTGAACACCGATGACGTTATCCGTGGTGGTTTCGAAGCCGGAGAGGTCATGGGTACTGTCGAGGTCAGCCTGGAGGACGAGGTTCTCTATTCAGGCGATGTTGTTGCCATACAGGCGGTTGAGCGCGGTGGTTTGTTGCGCCGGTTGATTGATGCGCTGACCCTGTTCTTTATGGGGCTGTTCAGCTGAGATGACAACTGACAACCCAGACATGCCAGCCACGCCAGAGCAGCAAGCGCCCAAAATCGCATTTCCGTGTCGCTATCCGGTCAAGGTGATGGGTGAGGCAGCGGATGGATTTGAACAGGACGTGCTGGCCATATTTCAACGCCACGCACCTGCAACCAGCGTAGACGATATGGCCGCCAGGCCCAGCGCCAAGGGTAATTATCTGGCGTTGACGGTCACTATTGAGGCAACCGGGCTTGAGCAGCTGGAGGCGCTGTTTGCTGACCTGAAGACACTGTCGGCGGTTAAACTGGTGTTATGACAGCCCTTCGCCCGCTGATTGTTCGCCGCATGGGGCTGCGAGACTATGAGCCGGTCTGGCGAGCGATGCAGACATTCACCAGTGAACGGGACGAAGACACGCCTGATGAGCTCTGGCTATTGTCGCATCCGCCGGTATTCACTCAGGGGCAGGCCGGCAAGCCTGAGCATCTGCTGGCGCCCGGCAATATTCCTGTGATTCCGATAGATCGCGGTGGGCAGGTGACCTATCATGGCCCTGGCCAGCTCGTCATGTATTTACTGATTGATGTCAGACGGGTGGCGCTGGGGGTCAGGGACCTGGTTAATTTGATTGAGCAGGCAATTATCGATACCTTGTCTGGCGTTCGAATTACCGCGCAGACCCGACCCGGCGCACCGGGTGTCTATGTCGATGACGCTAAAATCGCCGCTCTCGGGTTGCGTATCAGACGGGGTTGTTCGTACCACGGCCTGAGCCTGAATGTGGCGATGGATCTGGAGCCATTTGCTCGCATCAACCCGTGCGGTTATCAGGGGCTGGCGGTGACTCAGGTCGCGGACTTTGTACACGATGCGGATGCGTCGGAACTGATGGTTACCATCGAAAAATTATTGTTGCAGCAATTGCTGCAATCACTTGGTCAATATAGCTGGATAGATGTCAGACAGGAGTTCGAATGAGTTTTTTGTGTAACCTGGGAAACAGTGTCTTTAAGCGCAGCTTTATGGCGGCTGTGCTCGGTGGCTCTTTGCTGCTGAGCGCGGGCGTGCAGGCAGATACTCTGGTGCGAGTGAGCACCAGTTACGGCAGCTTCACTGTCGAACTTTTTGATGAGGCGGCACCGGATACGGTGGCCAATTTCCTGGGTTATGTGGACCGGGGCGATTATGCCCGTTCGCTGTTTCATCGCTCAGAGCCCGATTTTGTTGTACAGGCAGGCGCTTATCAATGGCAGCGAAACTGTGCCACTGGTATGGATCCGGCTACTTGCTCAGTTGCATCAATACCCTCACAGGGCAATGTCCGCAATGAACCCGGTGCTTCCAATACCCGAGGTACACTCGCCATGGCCAAGCTCGGTGGGGCACCGGACAGCGCCACCAGTCAGTGGTTTGTCAATCTTGCCGACAACACCGATCTTGATACCCAGAATGGCGGTTTTACCGTGTTTGGCAAGGTGCTGGGCGATGGCCTGTCGGTAGCAGACGCCATCAATGATCTGCCGTTTATCAACGTCGGTGGGGAAGCACAGCAATTACCGGTTCGCGACTTTGATACACAACAAAATCAATTGCCGGTTGAGTCCAATCTGGTTTTGATCAACATGCACCGGGTTGAGCGTTTCAGCTCCTCGGTCAATGTCTTTGAATACGGCACTGCGCTGCTGACGACCTCGGTTGATGCCGGCGGGCTGGGCAGCCTGAGTCTGAACATGCGCCTGGTCAATGACGGCCCGGAAGTGGTGTTTGAAGTCATTCCTGACAGCATTGTGCCGTTGGCGAACCTGCCGGAAGGGCACGGTGTGTTTACGGATGCAGACCAGCGCTTGCGCCTGCCCCGGGTTGAAGTTAATGACAACGGTCAGGTCAGCGTCATTACCAATGTTGTAATGCGTCTGACGGACGCGGCCCAATTACGTTTTGTTGTTGAGTCCTACTAAGAATAATAAACATACAAGAGTCAATGTCCCTATGAGTGCTCCCCGCGGCGAATTCAGTTCACGTTTTGGTTTTCTGATGGCTGCGGCCGGCTCGGCCGTGGGGCTGGGCAACATCTGGGGTTTTCCGACCAACGCTGCCACCAATGGCGGCGCGGCTTTCCTGTTTACCTATCTCGTGCTGGCCTTTGCGCTGGCCTATCCTGCCCTGATGGCGGAACTGATTATCGGGCGTCACGCCAAGGCCAATGCCGTCACCGCGCTGCGCGGCCTGGCGCGAGGTCCGGCGACCGCCAGACTTGGCGTTGCCGTGGGTTATGCGGGCATGATTACGGTCAGCCTGATTCTCAGTTTCTACGCGATTGTCAGTGGCTGGATGATGGCCTTCATGTTTTCCTCGCTGGCCGATATTGCTGGTCTGTCGGCATTGTCACAATGGCTGGCGACCGGCAGTCTGGCCCGTGATAGCGTGTTCACGGCTGCGTTCATGGTGCTCACGCTCTATGTGGTCAATGCCGGTGTTCGGCACGGTATCGAAAAATGGGCATCTCGCCTGATGCCGGCGCTGGTGTTGATACTGTTGGCACTGATCATCTATGTTATGACCCTGGACGGAGCCATGGACGGGTTGCGTGTTTATCTGGTACCTGACTTCAGTCGTGTAGCCGATACCGGGTTGTTGCTCAGTGCACTGGGGCAGGCGTTCTTTTCGCTGTCATTGGGTGTCGGCACCATGTTGATTTATGGCTCCTATGTCAGCAAGCGTGAGAACCTGCCTGCACTTGGCGGCATGGTCACTTTGCTTGATATCGGCATTGCCGTGACCGCAGGTTTGCTGATCCTGCCGTCGATGTACGTGGCGCTGGCCAACGGCATCGAGATTTATAATGACCAGGGCGGTCTGATTGCCGGACCGGGATTGATTGTTGCGGTGTTGCCGGCGCTGTTTGATCAGATGGGAGAGGCCGGCGTGCTGGTGGGGCTGGCGTTTTTTGTGCTGATGACCATCGCGTCGCTGACCTCTTCCATATCCATGCTGGAGGTGCCGGTGTCCTATGTCGTGGAAGAGCACAACGCGTCCCGACGCAAGGCGGTGCTGGTGCTGGGGTTGTCGATTACCGTGATCAGTTTATTGCTGGTTCTCAACTTTAATACCCTGTTTGATCTGGTGGTGAGCCTGACCACTGAATACAGTCAACCGTTGCTGGGTTTCTTCTTTGCCGTGTTTGTTGGCTGGATCTGGCACCGGAACGGCGTGTTGACTGAAATCAGGCAGGGATGTCCGGATGCAGAGCAGGGCCTGTTCTGGAAAATCTGGCCTTTTTACATCCGGTACATCTGTCCGGTTGCCATTCTGGCAGTATATGCCCAGATGTTGCTGGGTTAGGTCAGAGACGGGCTGACAGCACGCGGCAAAAGGCGTCTATTTCCTGCTCCGCGTTGTAGTAATGCACCGATGCCCGGTTTACATCCGGCAAACCGCGCTTTGAGAAATCAAGCTGGTTGACCTGGTGTCGTACCACCGAGGTGTTGATGTGATGTTCGCGCAGATATTGATGCACAGCGGACGCATCTTTGCCGTCACAACTAAAGGTGACGATGCCGCTGAGTTTTTCTCCCTGCTCATGAACTTCAACGCCTGGCATCTGCCTGAGTTTCTCGCGCAGCAATGAAGCCAGCAGGCGAATCCTGTCTTCAATAATATTCATGCCCAGATCACAGGCATAGTCAGCGGCAACGCCCAGGGCTATTTTGCCGGCAACGTAGTGTTCCCAGTTCTCAAAGCGACGTGCATCGTCCCTGAACTTGAAGCTGTCTTTTCGCGTCCAGCTTGCCGACTGCAAGTCAGCACTGGGTGGTTCCAGATAATCCTGAGTACTTTGCCGGACATACATGAACCCGGTGCCACGCGGACCGCGCAGGTATTTGCGGCCACTGCCGGTAAGCATGTCGCAACCAATATCATCCACGTTCAGGTCTATCTGGCCGACTGACTGACAGGCATCCAGCAAATAAAAGATCCGATGTTTGCGGGCTATTTTTCCGACTTCGGCAGCCGGGTGGATAACGCCGGACTGACTGGGGACATGCGTCAGAGCGATCAGGCGGACATCTTCATCAAGCTTCTGTTGCAGCGTTTGCAGACAAATATGGCCGTTGCTGTCGTTGGGAATGACCTCAACACGAATATTCCGGGTTTTGGCCAGGTGCAACAGGGTCATATAATTACTGGCATATTCTGACTGGCCGGTAATGATACGGTCACCATGCACCAGAGGGATTGCCTGCAGCAGCAGGGTCCAGGCCCGGGTTGCGTTTTCCATGTAGGCGATTTCGCGCGGGTTGCAGCCCAGCAGGCGACCAAAGGCATGATAAAAGTTGTCTTGCGCGCTCAGGCTGGCCTCACCTGCCTCATAACCACCCACGCGCTGTTCAAGCAGCAGATGTTCGAACAGCGCGTCGCTGACCGGTTGTGGCGACAAGGCAGCGCCGGCGTTATTAAAATGAATCAGATCGTGGCAGGCTGGTGTGTGAGCACGCAACAGATCTGTATTCATGGCCTGACTCCTGATGGCACGTCATGGCTCGGCTAAGCCAGTTTGATCGCACGCCCGTGATTGTAAACTTCGACCAGCTGTTTGTGCATGGCTTTAATGGCTTTAGTGTAGTCTTCCTCATCCAGCACAAACTGAATGTCGACCTGCCGCATGCACTGATGCACACCCAGAATGTCGACACCGGCATCTGCCAGTGCCTGGGCGCTTCGAGCCAGCATGCCCGGTATTTTCAGATCACTACCGATGGCGGACACGATGCACACTTTGCGCACATTGATCTCGGCGCCGGGAAACAGATCGCCGAGACTGGCCTGAATACGTTTCACCGTTTTCAGATTGGCAGACAGGTAGTGCGTGATGGTGTTGGCATTGAGGTCCTTGTTGATGACCTGTGCCTTGAAGCGGGTGATCTGTGCCAGGAACTGTTTCTCGTAGTGAGAAAGGTCGCCCACCATATCCTGGTCAAACAGCTCGATAGCGTACACACCGATACGTCCGGCAATGATTTCCACGCAGGCAGAGTCACTGACATAGTCGCGAGTGATCAGTGTGCCGCCATGTTCGGGTTCAAAGGTGTTTTTTACCCGCAAATGGATGTTCTGCTGACGCAGGCCTTTTGCCGCCCGGGGGTGGATCGCCTCCATGCCCAGATTGGCCAGTTGGTCGGCAACATCGTAATTGGTTCGACCGATGGGAACGGCATTGTCTGCGCCGACAACGCCAGGGTCGGCGCTGCTGAGGTGGAACTCCTTGTGGATGATGGCTTCGCGTGCCCCCGTCAGAACAGCGATTCGGCTGAATATCATTTCACTGTAGCCGCGATCGAAAATGGCCATCAGGCCGCCCTCGCAATGGCTATAACCTGTGGTGACAGGCAGTTCCGTGCTTAAATCGATATCCTTGAAGGCATGGCTGATATTTTCATCCAGTGAGTACTGCTGGGTGCTGGCCCAGCCAGACAGGTCTACGAAGCGCGCGTTGATACCATTAAGCTGCAGGAGCCGGCTGGTATTATAGGCGCTGTGGATTTCGCCCAGGCTGGCAAGCATTTCCCGGATCGTCTGTATGTAGTCGTTCAGGGCAAAGTGGCCGTGCTGGCACAGACTGGAGACATCCTGCAGCACATGTTCGGCATCGTCCAGCCGGCCCATGATAAAGTCATTGGCGTCTTTCAGGTGCTCTTCTTTCTGGTCTGCAAACAGTTCGCTGTTGATCTCAAGTATGCGTGTGCGCACGGCTGCCATGGCGTCGCGCCAGCTTTGCGGTTCTTCCGCATCGGAAAATAGCGCGAAGATGCCGGGCTGGCCGGTCTTTTTGTGTTCCAGCAGCATGTTGGTGATGCCGGAATAGGCGGAGACCACAAAAATGCGTTGATAATAATTCCCCTGCAACGCCGGATTCATAAAAATATTCTTTTTGACGGCGTCAAACTGGCTCATTGAGGTACCGCCGATCTTCTCGACGGTGTGCTGGAGATGCGTGTCTGATGCTTGCGCGTCTGTCATTGCGAGTCCTGTGGTTTGGGGATGAATAAGGTCAGGATCAGCGCTGAGCTGATCAAAACGGGCGCAATTATAGCGCAAAGGCGAGGCGATTTCATGTCTGCCCCACGCTCGCGGCCAATGGCGGGTTATTCAAGTATGTGGAAGTAGACGTAGTGGGCGTCCGGGTCCTGCGGTACAGGGTAGCCAATTTCGGCCAGAGTGATGCTGTGGAACAGCTTTTTGTGACGATCACACAGGGAGTTAAAGATGACTTCCTGAATGATCAGGATATTGTAGTGAGTCAGTCCAAGCAGGCTCGCCTGCTGGCGAATAATATCCGAGATCATTGGGTTCTTGCGCATCTCTTCATAGCGATAGGCCTGGACCAGCGCATCGCCAAACATGTCGTAGGAGCGAATGCCGCTGCTCTGGAAGGTGCCCTGCACCGAATTGTAGGCCAGGCCCATTGCCGCCTTGATGGGATAACCGTAGGCAAATTTATCAACCTCGGTGTTGAACGCACGAAACATGAGCAGAGCCGTTTCCACGGCATGGTCAGCCAGCGTATCTTTCTGGTCAGTCAGAAACGGGTAGCCGATAGCGCTGATGAATCCATCCCCGGTTTCTTTCAGGCGGAATGCACGCGACTGCAGTGGGTTGTGCTGGTACCCCATCATGCAGATCTGCGAAAATGCCCGGAATATCTCGAGAAAGAAAGACTGTGTGCGCTCGTGCTTGATGGCGCTTGAATTCTGAACATCAAATACATTGATGATGGCTTCGCTCTTGGCCACCGGCATGGTGTCTTCAAGCTGGTCGCCGGCCTTGATGCGGGCGAGCTGGTGGGGATATACCAGCTTGGACAGTTGTTTGTACAGGTGCTGACGGGTGTCGGCATCAATCGACTTGTAGTAAAACCGGGTCTGGATACGGCGGAAGAAGATCCAGCTGACGATTATGCCGCCCAGATAACCCTGAACAAACTGCATGGCATTGATCGACAGATACTGGGGGTTTATCAGGTAAATCAGCATTGCCGCCAGCAACATGAACACGGTGTTACGGCTTAGCGTCACGGTAAAGGAAGCGTGGTAGGAAAAGGCCGTTGTCATCAGGATGACAAAATTTATCTGGCCCGAGAGTGCCAGAAATGTGTCCGACTGATCCACTGTGTTCATGTCTGGCGCAAATACATAGCTGAGTGACTGACAGAAGCCGATCAGGATACCCAGCAGAAATATGTCGAGTATGGTGCGGGCGTGTTTATCCAGTCGGGAAAAGATCAGTGATGCCCAGGGGTAGAAAAAGATCAGCAGTATTGGCAGGACATAAGCCAACAGGGCTTTGTTGGCCATGGGGTTGTCGGCCGCCCGGAGGCTGAGCCAGGTAAAGATTGATGAGGCAATCAGCAACAGGGCTGCGGTTTTTCCTGGCCAGTTGCGAAGCGCCCGCGAAGCGTCATCACGCAGCTCGTCCCTGAATTCATCAAGGTGTTCCTTGCAGTACGCCGAATATTTATCAAAGTTCATGTTGTTATGGGTCGTTATGGATCTGTGATAAAGGTTGTCATGTGAACGGTCGGCGTATTGGGAATGCCAGCAACGTTGAGTCCGCCTGCGTCTGACCCGGCTCGCGATTTGGGATCTGTACCAATATCTGCGAGTGCCACGATTATACAGATTTAGCTCCGATCAGCAATTGCGTAGGACAATGCCTGCGTGTATAAAAGCGGTTATACCCTTTTTCTGGCCGATGGAGTTTTGCTGCATGTTTTCCTTGTTTGTGTTTTCGGTTTATCTGCTTATCGTGATTAGTCTGTTGTGGGGAAGGCTGCGTTTCTTCAAGGTCAACGCCGGCACGCCGACACTTGCGGCCTGGATGTATGATCTGGCTGTGGCCGTGCAGATGATATTGACGGCGTACTATTTCTTTAGTGTGACGGATGTCACAAAACTTATGTTAGGGATTTGCCTGCTATTGTATCTGTTCTCTCTGGTGCTATTCTGGTGGGCAATTTTTACTGCGAAGTCACTCGACTTTGCTTTTAGTAATCATGTGGGGAGTATTGTGACAACAGGTCCTTTTGGTCTGTTCAGGCACCCGTTCTACGTCTCGTATATTGTCGCCTGGTCAGGCAGTACCCTGCTTTTCAATACCCCGCTGTTGTGGATAACATTGATTTACCTGGTCGCCTTTTACACACTTTCCGCCCGGAAGGAGGAAAGGTTGATCCTGAAGAGCACGCAAGCTGAGCAGTACCAACACTACCAACAACATGTAGGCATGTTCCTACCGAGGATAAAAAAATGGAAGCAATTAAATTCAAAACATTGACCAACGACCACGACATTGACATGTTTCTGAGCCGGTTTGAGAGTTATGTTGGTGTCAAGTTGCCGTATGACTACGCGCAACGCAGCACCTTCGTTGCCGGCTTCAAAGGTAGTGAAATGGTGGGCGGCTACATGCTTGTTACCAAACCCGAATTCCGTAGCCTGATGTTTGTACCTGATGCTGTCCGGGAAGAACATGAGTTTTTCAGGAACGACAGTTACGATATGATGGAGATTAATGGCGTCTGGATGAGTGCCTCGTTGAAAACGGCTTCCGAGCAATTCGGTATCTGGCTGAGACTGATCCTTGACGCCTTCAAGTGCCGTAAGCAATATGTGTTGCTGATGGCGAACCAGCGCAATCTCAATATTCGTCATGTTCATGCCATGACTGGGGCAAAGGATATTTATGAAGGCGAGCCCATGCTGATGGCTGGCGAAAAGAGTCATTCAACAATACGGGTCAGTTATACCACGCGCTGGTCTTTGCTGATGAATGTGCCGCGTTACTGGTTTGAATACAAGAGCCGTGAGCGTCGTTTTCATCGCCGCCTGAAGCAGCGAGCCTACTCCCGGGTAACTGCCGCCAAGGCCTGATATTGCAGGCTCAGCAAAAGTGCTTGTTGGTGCTTGATGGTTGTTGATTGATGTCTGGTATATGGATTGTTGGAGTGAAGGGTGACTCGCGAACCCGTCCCGCGCGCACGCGCACGGGTTCGCTTGTACCGGAGCCAGACAATGATTATGATTACCTGCATAGCCACAGTGACACGCGCAGGGGGAAGACATCTTGAATCAGGACAAGGTAAAACGGCTGCTTGAGGAACTCCGCACGGAGTTATCCAATACAGACTCGCTGGACGCGGATACGCGCAGACTCGCTGAAAAAGTGGATAACGACATCGACGATCTGGTTGAGTCCTCGCAGCCGAACAGTCGGGAGCTGGATGATGCAATAGCACTGGAAGCCCGGTTCGCGGCATCACACCCGGTTGCTGAGCGCATCATGCGCGAGTTGATTGCAACCCTAAGTCGAATCGGCGTTTAGCGGCGACTGGCTGTAGCTCAGGCCTCAGGCGCGGGCAAACCGGGTCACCAGTTGTTCCAGCACAACCCAGGGCGGCACAGGGTGCATGCCTTTGACCGCGAGATCAACTGTTCGCACGTGTTGTAATAATTGCAGAGTCGTGGCCGGCTTTAGCCTGCGTAATGCCCTGTCAGTCATGGCCTGTTTGTTCTTCCACACCTGATGGCTTTGATAAACTGCCGCTTGTGCTTCGCCACGCTGCAGCCGGCTGCCCATTTCTGTCAGCTGTCTCAGTTCCTTGCCCAGCATCGCTGTGATCATCAAAGCTTCCGAGCCTTCATCGCGCATCCTGCGCAATGTCTTGACCGCGCGTTGCGCATTTCCATCCAGGCACGCATCGACGAGGCCAAATATGTTATAGCGAGCGTTGTCGGCAACACTCCGGGCGATATGCTCGGCCGTGATCTGCGCGTTTTTGCCAAATTGCAGGCTTAGCTTCTCGATCTCCTGGTCAGCCGCCAGCAAATTGCCCTCAATTCGATCGGACAGCAGCTGAACCGCAGCGGCATCGGCCTGCAGCGAGTGATGTTGCATACGTTGATGTATCCAGCGGGGCAGTCGTGACGTGTCTACAGGGTAGATCTGTACGACCAGAGAGGCTGCTTCCAGTTTCCGAAACCACTGGGTTTTGGTGCTGGCCGCCTCGATCTTTGGGCTGGTCATCAGCAAAATGTTGTCGGGCGATGGATCGTCGAGACAGCTTTGCAGGATTTTACGAGATGCATCATCCATCTTGCTGTTCTTCAACCTGAGCTCAATGAGCTTTTTGTCGGAGAATAAAGACATGCTGTTATTGGCATTGACCAGCTCGCGCCAGTCAAACGTGTTATCCACGTCATGCAGTTCACGCTCGTTGAACCCCTGCTGCCGACATCGTTGTCTCACCAGGTCAGAGGCTTCCCGCATCTGCAGGGGTTCGTCGCCGCTTAGCCAGATCATGGCAGGGAGGTTTTTTGTGAGCTGTGCTTCCAGCTGGTCCAGGTATATTTTCATGTCAGGTGATCACACTAGAGGTTGAGTGCCTGGAGTTGTCGCAGCATCTGCTCTGCCATGGTGCGGCGCATGTCTTCAAGTGCCAGCTCGCGAGCATTGTTGCTGCCGCTGATATTGGCGGTGTCTTCGTAGAAAGTGCCACGCGTGGTGATGGTCTCAGGGCCACCAATGAGCGTGCCGCCCTGATAGAGAGTGGCATCTACACTCAACAACAGTTCGTATTGTCCAGCGCCGGCCCGCGTATTGAGGCTGATTGTGCGCTGCTCCAGTGTTTCGGGACTGAGCGCCAGCGCATAACCATTGCCAATGGACGTGATGTCACTGCTGCTGACGGGTTCTGGTACCGAAACGCCATTGGTGCGCAACGTCTCTGCCAGTACGTCTGCCAGAGGATAAAAGCCTGACGGCTGAATGATGCTCATCTGATCAAATGACAGCGCTGCCTGACCGCCGCCGCGCAGGGCAAAACCACAGGCGCTAAGCATCGCTGCTGTTAAAAACGATACCAGCAGCAGCGTTAGAGACCTGCGACGTGTTTGCGCGACTGACATCAGCCCACCACAATGTTGATGAGCTTGCCTGGTACCACAATGACTTTGCGCAGGCTTTTGCCGTCAGTGAATTTCTGCACATTGGCATCAGCCAGGGCAAGGCTCTGCAGCGTATCCCGGTCAGTATCCTTGGCGACATCCAGTTTCCCGCGCAATTTGCCGTTGACCTGAATCACCAGCTGTATCTGATCCTGTTCCAGTGCGCTCTGGTCAACCGTGGGCCAGGGGCTATCGATGATCGCATCCTGATGCCCCAGGTGCTGCCACAGCACGTGACAGAAATGCGGCACGATAGGGGACAGCGTCAGCAGTACGACTTCCAGTGCTTCGTGCACAATACTGTTGTTCAGTGTCGAGTCGGCGTCCTCAGGCTGCACATTGTCATCCTGGAATTTATTGACGGCATTGACCAGTTCCATGACGGCAGCGACCGCGGTATTAAAGGTCTGCCGTCGGCCGTAATCATCTGCCACTTTCTGCAGTGTGCTGTGAATCTTGAAACGCAACTGCTTCTGTTCAGCCGACAATGTCTGCTTGTCGACCGGGACAAGGTTGCCTGCGTCATGGGCGCTCATTGTTCGCCACAGCTTGCGAAGAAACCGGGCACTGCCCTCAACGCCACTGTCGGACCATTCCAGGGACTGATTGGGCGGTGCCGCGAACATGGTAAACAGACGCACGGTATCGGCACCATAGTGCTCAATCAGCGTTGCCGGTTCTACTGTGTTGCCCTTTGATTTGGACATCTTGGTGCCATCTTTCAACACCATGCCCTGGGTCAGCAGACGTTTGAACGGTTCGTCGGAACCGATCAGCCCTTCGTCCCGCATCAGTTTATGGAAAAAGCGTGCGTACAACAGGTGCAGGATGGCGTGTTCGATACCACCGATATACTGATCTACCGGCAGCCAGTAGTCAGCGCGCTTATCCAGCATGCCGGTTTTAAGATCGTGACTGGTGTAGCGCGCGTAGTACCAGGATGACTGTATAAAGGTATCAAAGGTATCGGTTTCGCGTTCAGCATCGGCGCCGCAACTTGGGCAGCGGGTCTGATAAAATTCCGGCATCTTTTTGATGGGAGAGCCGGAGTCGGTAAAATTGACATCTTCCGGCAGAATCACGGGCAGGTCAGATTCCGGTACCGGCACAGCGCCGCAGGCAGCACAGTTAATAATCGGTATCGGTGAGCCCCAGTAACGCTGTCGGGAAATACCCCAGTCGCGCAGGCGGAAGTTGACGGTCTTCTTGCCTTTGCCGCGCTCGCGTAACCAGCTCTCAATACTGTCGAAAGCCTGCTCGAAGGTGAGGCCGTCGAACTCGCCGGAATTGATCAGGATGCCCTTGTCTGTGAATGCTTTTTCATTCAGGTCACAACTTACATCGGCGCTGGCCGGCTTAACGACCTGACGAATGTCGAGGCCATATTTGCGCGCGAATTCATAATCACGCTGGTCGTGGCCCGGTACCGCCATGACGGCGCCAGAGCCGTAGGCCATCAGTACAAAATTGGCAACATAGACAGGCACAGAATCGCCGCTGATCGGATGCACGGCCTTGAACCCGGTGTCCATGCCCAGTTTTTCCATGGTCGCCATGTCGGCTTCGGCCACTTTGATATGACTTTGCTGCTCGATAAAGTCGGCGATGGCAGGATCGCTGGCGGCAGCCTCTGTAGCCAGCGGGTGTTGTGGCGCCACGGCGACGTAGGTCACGCCCATCAAAGTATCCGGGCGTGTGGTATACACACTTAGCTCATCATCGCGGCCTTCGACACCAAAGCTCAGTTCAACGCCTTCCGAGCGACCAATCCAGTTGGCCTGCATGGTGCGGACTTCGGTCGGCCAGCCATCAAGGGTATCGATATCGTCCAGCAGTTCCTGGGCGTAGTCGGTAATACGGATAAACCACTGTGGTATTTTACGGCGCTCCACAACAGCGCCGGATCGCCAGCCACGCCCATCAACAACCTGCTCGTTGGCCAGAACTGTCTGGTCGATGGGATCCCAGTTCACCTCGGCTTCTTTTTTGTAAACCAGTCCTTTTTCAAACAGGCGGGTAAAGAACCATTGCTCCCAGCGATAGTAGTCCGGGTGGCAGGTGGCAAGCTCCCGGCTCCAGTCGTAAGCGTAGCCCAGTTGTTTGAGTTGCTTGCGCATGTAATCGATATTGCTCCAGGTCCAGGCGGCCGGGGCGGTCTTGCGCTGCATGGCAGCGTTTTCGGCGGGCAGCCCAAATGCGTCCCAGCCCATGGGTTGCAGGACGTTTTTGCCCTGCATGCGCTGGAAGCGCGCGATCACATCGCCGATCAGGTAGTTGCGCACGTGCCCCATGTGCAGATGGCCACTGGGATAGGGGAACATGGACAGGCAGTAGAATTTTTCCTTGTTGTCGTCTTCAATCGCTTTGAAGGATTGATGACTGTCCCAGTATTGCTGAGCCTGTGCTTCGACTTCCTGTGGCTGATATTGCGTTTCGCTAGTTGTGCTCATGAATGTTCGTGTTTCCCTGATAGGTCTGATGCGATAAGTCGGATGTCAATAAACCTGCCGTGTATGTTTCAACCGTCAATATTGTCGCCGGCTGGCGGAGTGTCCAGCAGCGTCAGTTTCAGCAGGCGTACCTGCCGGCTGTCGGCATTTAATACGGTAAACAGGAAAGTACCGATAATGATGGTTTCATCCCGTTCCGGAATGTGTCGCAGATGCTGCAATACCAGGCCACCCACGGTGTCGGCGTCATCGTCACTGAACTCAGTGCCAAAGTGTTCGTTGAACTCTTCGATCGGAGTCAGTGCCTTGACGATGTACTGGTTGTCATCGAATTTCTTGATGTAGCTCTCATCATCGACATCATACTCATCATCGATTTCACCAACAATCTGTTCAAGAATATCCTCAATGGTGACCAGGCCACAGACCACTCCGTACTCGTCGATTACCACGGCCATATGGTTACGGGTTTCGCGGAACTCGCGTAACAGCACGTTAAGTCGTTTGCTCTCCGGTACACAGGTCGCCGGGCGCATGATGTCTTTCAGGTTGAAGCGCTCGGCATTGTCTGCCAGTGCCAGCGGCAACAGATCTTTGGCCAGCAGGATGCCGATAACCTGATCAGGGTTCTCGCCGGTGACCGGGAAGCGTGAGTGCGCTGCCTCGACCACGATGTCGAGAATTTCCTGCAAGGACTGACGTATCGATACCGTCACCATCTGCGAGCGCGGAATCATGATTTCCCGCACCTGCATCTGGGATACCTGCAGCGCGCCTTCGATAATGCTGAGGGCCTCGGCATCAAGCACCTGGTCCTGTTCGGCATTGCGTAGCAAGGTCAACAGACTTTTGGTATCTGTTGGTTCGTCAGAAAAGACCTGAACGATGCGTTCCAGCCAGGAACGCTGCCTGGGCTCTGTACTCGGTGGTTCCTCAGTCATGCCTGAAATGTTCTCCGGTATTTAAATTTGTGAATTGCTGCTGTCAAGATACTGAGCTGCGCTGATATCAGGATGAAGTGTAAGGATTACTGAATCCCAGGGTGTCCAGTATCCGGACTTCCAGTGCTTCCATCCGTTCCGCATCCTGCTCGTCGACATGGTCGTATCCCTTTAGATGCAGAATGCCATGGACAACCATATGCGCCCAGTGCGCTGTACCCGATTTGTTCTGTTGGTGTGCTTCCTGATTGACAACGGTTGCACAGATTACCAGATCCCCCAGAGGAATCTCGTCCATTTGTGTCAACAATGTATCCGGTAACTCGCAGCCAAACGACAGCACATTGGTGGCATTGTCTTTGTCGCGATAACGCTGGTTCAGAGCAGCCGACTCATTGCTGTCGACAATGCGAATACTGAGCGACGCTGGTTTGTCCTCGTTGTTATCAGCACTGCTGGCTGTTCGCAGCGTCTGCAGGGTGGTGGCAGCCCAATGCTGGAAATGCCCGGCGTCGGGAATGTCAGCGTCGCTACTGTCATTGATCAGGTCAGTTATCACGGTCATGGCTTGAGTTGCTGTCGTGATTCAGGGAGGTGATGGTGTTTTTGCGTTCATATTCATCGTAAGCCTCCACAATTTTCTGTACCAGCGAATGGCGCACCACATCTTTGGAATCGAAGAAACTGAAACCAATGCCCTGTACGTTATGCAACACCTTCAGGCCATGCACCAGGCCGGACCGGGTGCCCTTGGGCAGATCTATCTGGGTGACATCGCCGGTGATGACCGCTGTTGAGCCAAACCCGATACGCGTCAGAAACATTTTCATCTGTGACACAGTTGTATTCTGACTTTCATCCAGAATAATAAAGGCCCCGTTGAGCGTGCGACCGCGCATATAGGCCAGCGGCGCCACTTCGATGACATTTTTCTCGATCAGACGGGTAACCTTTTCGAAGCCCAGCATTTCATACAGGGCGTCGTACAGCGGGCGCAGGTAAGGATCAATCTTTTGTGACAGGTCACCTGGCAAAAAGCCGAGTTTTTCGCCAGCTTCGACGGCGGGCCGCACCAGCAATACGCGTTTGACCTTGTCCTGCAACAGGGCTTCCACGGCGCATGCCACGGCGAGGTAGGTTTTGCCGGTGCCGGCGGGGCCGATGCCAAAATTGATGTCGAGGGCGCGGATGGATTCAACATACTGGCGTTGATGCTTGCCACGAGGCTTGACCGAGCTCTGTGGCGTCTTGATCAATACCGCCTTGAAATTGTCTTCAATCTCCTGCGAAGGAGCCCCGTCAGACTGCTCATCGCCGCTGTCGGGCTGGAAACCGGACTCTTTCAAGGTCAGATGCACCATGTCCGGCGTGATCACCGAGCCATCAGACGTGGTCTGATACAGGGATTCAAGTACGCGCGCGCCTTCACTCACGGCGGGCGCGCTGCCCGTGAGCTGCACAACACTGCCGCGTTGGCGGATTTCCAGCGTCAGCGCCTTTTCAATCTGGTGAATATTTTCATTCAGGTGTCCGCACAGATTGGCCAGACGAAGGGCGTTTTCCGGTGCCAGAGTGAGCTGCTGGGTCTGTTTTTCGGTAACCATGAAGCTGGGGTCATACCTCCGGTCAGTCCTGCGCGGGTTGTAGCGCCGACATGACAATGCGTCAGAATCGAATGATGTCAGCCAATGTGTACGTTAAGGCCAGTGGGATCAGTATAGTGCAAGTTAAAGTTCACCTGCCAGTGAGTTGGGGAATGCTTCCACAATCTTCACATCAACAAATGAGCCTTCCAGAGACAGGTCGTCACAACGGAAGTTTACCACCCGGTTGTTCTCGGTGCGGCCCCGCATCATGTCATCACCGCGTTTGGAGGCGCCGCTGACCAGAATGCGCTGGGTACTGCCAACCATGCCTTCGCTGATCGCCGCTGCCTGACGCAGGATTTGCGCCTGCAATACTGCCAGACGGTGCTTCTTCTCCTGCTCACTGGTGTTATCGGGCAGGTCGGCAGCCGGTGTCCCGGGACGTTGACTGTAAATGAAGCTGAAGGAGTGGTCATAACCGACGTCAATGATCAGGTTCATGGTGTCTTCAAAGTCTTTCTGGGTCTCGCCCGGAAAGCCGATAATAAAATCCGAGGACAGGCTGATGCCGGGCCGTATCGCCTTCAGTTTGCGGATGATGGATTTGTACTCCAGCGCGGTGTGGCCGCGCTTCATGGCCGCCAGAATGCGATCGGAGCCGCTTTGTACCGGTAAATGAAGGTGACTGACCAGTTCCGGCACCAGACCGTACATGTCTATCAGTGAGGCATTGAACTCCACCGGATGTGAGGTTGTATACCGGATGCGGTCGATGCCTTCGATGGCGGCAATATACTGCACCAGAGTGGCCATGTTGACGATCTGGCCATCGTGACTGAGGCCACGATAGGCGTTAACGTTCTGGCCCAGCAGGTTGATTTCACGCACGCCCTGACCGGCCAGATGAACCGCTTCGGCGAGCACATCGTCCAGCGGTCGGCTGACCTCTTCGCCACGTGTGTAGGGTACAACGCAGAACGAGCAGTATTTGCTGCAGCCTTCCATGATGGTGAGGAAGGCTTCGCAGCTTGATGCTTTGGGTTCGGGCAGGCGATCAAACTTTTCGATTTCCGGGAAACTGATGTCGACCACCGGGCCTTTGCCGCCTGAGGCATTGAGCATATCAGGCAGTTTGTGCAGGGTCTGTGGGCCGAATACCACATCGACGTAAGGTGCGCGTTTGCCAATGGCGGCGCCTTCCTGGCTGGCGACACACCCGCCCACGGCAATTTTCACACCCGGTCGCGCTTCTTTCAGGGCGCGCCAGCGGCCCAGTTGATGGAAAACCTTCTCCTGAGCTTTTTCGCGGATGGAGCAGGTGTTGAGCAGCAGAATATCGGCTTCTTCCGGCGTGTCGACCAGGTCAGCCTGCTGTGACTCGCGCAACAGATCCAGCATGCGCGATGAATCATATTCGTTCATCTGGCAGCCATGGGTCTTGATAAAGACTTTTTTGCGCGGTGCGCTCTGATCAATGGTTGTCATATCGAATCCGGAAAACGTCGAAAAGCCGCCGATTATAACAGCAAATTGCGGTGGATGCTGTATCTGAGGGGTGGGTTTGAGCTACAATACCCGGTCACAAAACGCCAGCAGCGCAAACTCCAGCCATGCGCACGGCGCGCACCATTTTTTATGCGCGCGACGTATGCGCTCTATTTATTCGCATTATTTAATTGCACTACGTAAAGAGTACCAAGCACCATGGCCAGTCGCCAGGAAATCTACCGCATCACCTTTCTCAACAAGGGCAAAGTCTACGAAGTCTTTGCCCGCCAGGTATACCAGAGCGAGCTCTATGGCTTCATCGAGGTAGAGGAATTCCTGTTTGATGAGCGTAGCCAGATGGTAGTGGATCCCAGCGAAGAAAAGCTGAAAATGGAGTTTCAGGACGTCAAACGCAGTTTTATACCCCTACAGGCCATTCTGCGGATCGATGAAGTCGAGAAAACCGGCGTCGCAAAAATCTCCAGCGGCGACAATATCATGCCGTTTCCCGTGCCTGGTTTTGGTACCCGCAACCTGAGCGATACCTGACCACCGGTATTGTCCTGTAGGCTCCTTACCCTGTTCAGTTCGGGTTCAGGGGGGCTGTTCTATAAACCTTGTTGAGAATTCAGCAATGTGGAGGAACAGCGAATGAAACCGCGAATGAGTAAAAAAACGCTTCTGATGGCAGCAGCGCTGATAGGCGCGCTGACCACTTCTCAGGCCTTTGCCGATCACGGCCGCCGGGTCGTGGTTCGCGAGGCGCACTACGCGGCGCCGATACTGACTTATCACAGCGGTCCGGTGTCAGTTTATGTCGGTTCAGCGCACAACACCCAGGTCATTACCACGACGCATAGGCCATCGTACTGGCGCACGTCTCATGATCACCGCAACTACCGTAAGCATCATGGTCATCAGGACTCTTATGGGCGTCATCATGGTCGTGACCATAAAAAAAGTCACAAACGCAATGACGGGCACTATGGTAGCCGTCACCACAGTGACTACCGATATTCGGGATACCATCGTATGCCGTCGCGGGGAAGCTGGTCTGATGGGCGTCGGGAGGTCATTTACGTGGACAAAGATGCACGCAAGCGATCCAACTATCGTCGAGTTGAACGCAACAGCGTGGTGATTCGGGAGCGCCGCCGCTAGTCTCGGCGACGCTTTCCGAATGGTGCTGGCAAACGCTACTGGTCCAGTGTGGCCAGTTCCACGCAAAGTACAAAAACCTGCATGGCCTCGTCGATCTCGCTCAGACTGGGGAAGGACGGGGCCAGCCGGATATTGCTGTTGGCCGGATCTTTCTTGTATGGCCAGGTAGATCCGGCCGGCGTCAGTTTGACACCTGCGCCTGCGCACAGCTTGACAACTTTGTCAGCGAGGCCGGGCTGGGTATCAAAAAGCACAAAATAACCACCCGCGGGTCGGGTCCATGTGCCCAACGGCTGGCCATTATGGGTTTTACCGGCCAGACCTTCCTCCAGGTGCTTGAGCACCAGTTCGAATTTTGGCTGCAGAATTTCCCGGTGTGCCTGCATCAATGCGCGCAGCGTCGGCATGTCTTTAAGGAAGCGCATGTGGCGCAGCTGATTGACCTTGTCGGGGCCTATGGTCGCAATGCCCAGCAGGTCTACAAAGCCGGCAATGTTGCTCTCCGAGCTTGCCATGAAAGAAATGCCGGCACCGGCAAAGGTTATTTTTGAGGTTGAGCCGATGACCACGGCGTTGTCCAGGGTGCCGTACTGCTCACTCAGCGCCAGCAGATTAGCCAGTTCGGGTGGATTCTCCACCAGATGATGCTCCGCGTACGCGTTGTCCCAGATGATACGAAAATTGGGGCCGGCAATCTTGCCCAGCCGGGCAAAGCGGTCGACGACCTCGTCAGAATAGACCACGCCGTTCGGATTGGCGTATTTTGGCACGCACCAGATGCCCTTGATCAGCGGGTCAGCGCGCAGCAGGGACTCCACCTGATCCATGTCGGGACCGTCTGCATCCATGCTCACCGGAATCATGTCTATGCCCAGGGTTTCGCAAATGCTGAAGTGGCGGTCATAACCGGGCGAGGGGCACAGAAACTTGATCTTGCCAGCCGTGCCGGCTTCTTCCTTCCAGGCCATGGCGCCAGCGTTGACGCCATGAAAATAAGCATTGGTCACAACCTGATACATCAGTTGCAGGGAGCTGTTGCCGCCGACCAATACCTGGGACGGTTTGGCGCCGAGATAGTCGGCAGCGAACTGACGTGCTTCAGGAAGCCCCAGTGCGCCACCGTAGTTGCGCGCATCGGTGCCATCTGCACTCGCGTAGTTACCCTGTAGAATTCCATCCAGCGCGTCGCTCAAGGCGAGTTGCGCGGTCGCAGGTTTGCCCCGGGTCAGGTCGAGGTTGAGTTTTTTGGCCTTGATCTGTTCATACCGGTTTAACAGGTTCTGCTGTTGGGCTTGTAGGTCATTGCTGCTCAAGAGTAACTCCTTACTGACTCTGGCGGCGCATCAGGGCGCTCGCGCAAGGTTGTCGCTGAAGATAGGATGGAAATGAAGTTTTCGGCTTCAGCGGGCATTTTACAGTATACTCGCGCCAAACTCGATCTACAGGCCAGCAAACCATGCAGGACAAGCCATTGTCATCATCCGTGCAGTCGCATCCCTATGAGCTATTGGGGCCCGATCAGGTGCTGGATGCCATCGAAAGTCTGGGATTGGAGACCACGGCGCGTGTGTTTGGGCTCAACAGTTACGAGAACCGGGTTTATCAGATTGGTCTGGCGTCCGGCGAGTATATTGTTGCCAAATTCTATCGACCCGAGCGCTGGAGCAACGAACAGATTCTTGAGGAGCATGGGTTTGCCCGGGAACTCGCCGACCTTGATATTCCGGTGGTGCCCCCTCTGTCTATCAGTCCGGGCGACGGACAGGCTGAGCAAACCCTGCATAATTTCGCCTGTGGCGAGCAGAATTTTCGCTTTGCGCTGTTTCCGCGACTTGCTGGCAGGGCGCCCGAACTCGACAACCCGGACAATCTTCTGGTGATGGGCCGCTTTCTGGGGCGAGTGCATCTGGCGGGCGCGCAACGTCTGTTTGATCACCGTGTCAACTTGAGCCTGGAGCAGTTCGCTGTGACCAGCCGTGAATTCCTGTTGAGCAATGATTTTATTCCGGCCTCGTTGCTTGCGGCTTACGAAAGCCTGAGTCGTGACCTGATAGACCGGTTATCGCCGGTGTTTGAGCAGACCCGCGGCTGCCGCACAGTGCGGCTGCACGGAGACTGCCATCCAGGCAATATACTGTGGCGGGAGGATCGCCCGCATTTTGTTGATTTTGATGATGCCATGAACGGACCGGCGATACAGGATTTGTGGATGATGCTGGCCGGAGACCGGGACCAGCAGCAGGGGCAACTGCTGGAGATTGTTGAAGGTTACGAGGAGTTCTACGACTTTGATGCGCGCGAGCTGGCGTTGATCGAGCCGCTGCGGACCATGCGTATCATGCACTACAGTGCCTGGCTGGCCCGTCGCTGGCAGGACCCGGCGTTCCCACACAGTTTCCCGTGGTTCAATACCGAGCGCTATTGGGCGGAGCACATTCTGGAGTTGCGTGAACAGATGTCGGCTCTGAATGAGCCCTTGTTGCGCCTGTTTCCCTGAGCGGGAAAGTAGGGGGCGGTTGGCTGGGTTGCCTGTTTACTCAGCCAGCAGCGGTAACAGTGTTTGCTCCAGCAATGCCGTGTCGCCTTCACGAAAGCCTTTGTGGACATGACGAATAATGCCGTCACGATCAATCAGAAATGAGGTCGGCATGCCCACGACGCGATATTGATCCATTACATCTGCAGTCGCATCCAGCACCACCGAATAGGCCAGCGGCACTTCCAGGTCATCCAGAAAATCGGTGGCATCTTCCACCGGATCATCAATGGTAATGGCAACGACCTCAAAACCCTGGTCGCGATACTGTTCATACAGGCCATTGATCTGCGGCAGCGAGCGCAGGCAAGGCAGGCACCAGGAAGCCCAGAAATCGACGTAGACGACCTTGCCCTGCAGTTCACTCAGTTGCACGGTGGCATCTGTGGTGCGAACGCCTGGCAGGGTAAAGTCCGGCGCCGGTTCGCCTTCTTCGGCAGCAAATGCCGGGGCCGCAGTCGCCAGCAGCGCCAGTAAGGACAGGCTGCCGGCGAGCACTGCGCGGCCGAGAAACTGACAAAAACGATTCATTGATAACCTTCGCAAGCGGTAGCTGTTGTCCCAATCATATTTACGCGATCTGCGGCACATCTGAGAAACTCTGCAGCAGTTCGCGCCAACGCTGGCGTCGCAATTTGAGCTGGTAGCGCACCTCGCGGTAGCTGTCACGCACTGCAATTTTTTCCCATTTTTCGTGCAACTGATCGTGAATCTGACTGGATTTGGCCGCGTACCACTGCTGACGATGCTGGGCCCACAGATCCAGCGTCTGTTTCAACTGCTGGTATTCGTCTTCCAGACGCGCGCGCAGTGTGTCAGCGTTGCTCAGTGTGTCGCAACGTTCTGTGGCCTTGCGGTATTGCATTTCCAGGCGTGCAGTTTCAATACTGAGCGGAGAAACCCGCTTGAGATCACTGGTCAGGCCGACCCAGGCGCAGCTGCGGATCAGCCACTTGGTGGGGTCATAGTGCCACCAGCGTATGCCGTTGCGATAATCCCACTGAAAGGTATGGTGGTAGTTGTGATATCCCTCACCGTAGGTCAGCAGTGCAATCACCGGGTTGTCGCGCGCGGAACTTTTTTCACTGAATGTCTGTTTGCCCCACATGTGCGCCAGTGAGTTGATCAGGTAGGTGACATGCTGGCTGAGCACCAGTCGCAGCAGGCCGCCGAGCATCAGGCCAGCGACAATGCTGCCGCCCAGATAGCCCAGAAATGCCGGTACCGCGATATTCATGAAAAGTACCAGAGCCAGGTAGTGTTTGTGCTGCCACTGCAGGATGGGGTCTTTTTGCAGGTCCTTGATATTGGAGAAATCCTGCGAACCACTGGGGTAGTTGTGCAGAATCCAGCCGATATGGGAGAACCAGAAACCGCGGCCAGCTGAGTACGGATCCTTTTCATTATTGTCTACAAAGGCATGGTGCCGGCGGTGGTCGGACGCCCAGTTGAAGACATCATTCTGCAGAGCGCAGGCGCCACCCACGGCGAACAGGAAACGCAATATCGGGTGTGCCTTGTACGCTTTGTGAGACCAGAGGCGATGGTAGCCAGCGGTGATGGAGATGCCGCAGAACCCCATCAGCAGGACAAAAACCGCCCAGTCATAGACGCTGTAGCCGTACGTGAAGCCATACCAGGGTACCAGGGTAACGGCAAACAGCGGCGTCAACGTGAACAGGATCATATTGGTCCAGTTGACAGGCGCATTATCCCAGGCGTCTGTATTTGACGAGTCTGCGGCGCTCTGTGACGAAGATTGTTGGGGAGAAGGTTGACCGGTCAAGACGTAATGCCTCCTGAGTTACCGCTGATGCAGATTGAATGTTTGACAGGGGCGACCGCGAAGGAACTCCAGCTCGCCAGCTGTGTCGAATTTTCACAATAGTATAGACAGTTATTTTCTGCAGATTATTACATGACTCGCGAGATATTATAAGACTGCTGGTTGCGCACCCAGCTCCCAATGTCCCTGAAACTGGCTGGAGTGGCCGCCCTGACCACGGTATCATGGCAACACGCCGTGTTATTCTTCGGCAGTATCAGCCATTGTTAAAGTCAGGGGAGGCGACAAATGTCTACAGAAGCGAAATTGATCGATCTGCAAACCCGGTTTGCCTTTCAGGAAGACAGCATTCAGGCATTGAATGATGTGGTTGCTGGGCAACAGAAACAAATCGAAATGCTCACGCGCGAACTGAGTCTGCATCGGGACAAATTGACGGAGCTGATGCAGGCGCAGTCAGAGCGAATGGTTCACTCAGGCGCCATTGATGACAGACCGCCACATTATTAAGTATGTCCGCTGCGTTTCAGCCCTGAACGGCGGCCACATCGTCCGCCTGCAGGCCTTTGTCGCCCTGGCTGACGCTGAACTCAACGCGTTGACCGTCTTTCAGAACCCGGTGGCCCTCGCCGCGTATTGACCGGAAATGCACAAAAACATCATCACCGCTGTCGCGGGTAATGAAACCAAAGCCTTTACTGGCGTTAAACCATTTGACACTGCCCAGTTCGCGGGGAGCGTTGCTGCTACTGCGGTTGCTGTCAGCCTTGTGTCTGCGTGCGGGTTTACGTTTTCCGGATTTGGCTGGTTTGCTGCCAACCTGAGCCAGCGCAGCTGTTGCCAGGCAGGCCAGGAAGATCAGGCCGGTGATAAAAACTGGATTGTTGATCAGGGGGTGCAGGAAAAATACGACCGGGGTGCTGATCAGGGTGATAAGAATGGCGGAAATAAGGGTTTTGCGAAACATGTGTAATCTCTTGGTGGGGCCGGTGATGAAGCCCGGTACAGCGTGATGAATTTTAATTTTTATTTTTTGAAGCAGCCCGGATTGTACCTGTATCTCCCGCCAAATCAATAGTCTATGTTTGAACCGGGATGGTTCATGTGGTCTGTTGTGATCAGCAGCAGGAATTACCATGCCGTTAAGTCTGGATTCAGCTGTCGCGCCTTACTCTGACAATCGAATCAGGACAATAATGAGGTGTGCTATGAAAAAGTCTGACGGGAAAAGGAAAAAAGCGGTCGGCATGTTGGGTCTCGGCGCCGCTGTTTTGTGGATGTCATCATCGGCGCTGGCGCAAACCCAGTATGTTTATGCCGATGTGCTGGAGTCGCGGCCGATTTACCAGGCAGTTACCGTGTCTGCGCCTCGGGAAGAATGCTGGCAGGAACAGGTACAGGTCAGGGATTCGCATCGTTCCGGCAGTCGGACGCCAGCGTTGATCAGCGCTATTGTTGGCGGCGCGATTGGCAACGCGGTGGGCAATAACAGTTCCAGTCGCAAGGTAGGCACTGTCGTAGGCGCTGTCTTGGGGCACTCAGTTGGCCGTGATATAGTGGCTGCCAACAGTCGTCATGAACCCGCCCGCTATGAAACCGTGCAGCATTGCAAGGTTGTTGACGAATACTACGATGAAGAGCGGCTGATGGGTTATCAGGTCAGATACCGGTACAACGGTGAAGACTTTTCTGTCCGGATGGACGATGACCCGGGTGAGCAGATCCGCTTGCGGGTGCAGGTTGAACCAGTGCGCTGAAGGCCTCGGTGGCGGGTTTGGCTGCCTGGCCAGTGGTGCCGGTTTTACAGTCAATGCCAGTCATTTTCAGTGGGGTTATATGAAGTTGCCAGTTTTGCTAAAGGATCATCGACGAAGCATCCGACAGTGTGTGTTGTCGTGCACTCTGGGTTTGCTGGCCAGTGTTGTTGTGATTGCCTCGCCGGTGATGGCAGTGGCGTCACAGCAGGGTGAGCAGGCCAGTGAGCAGTCAGGTCCGGTGAATCAGGAGCAGGCACTGGAAAGAGTACGGGCCATTTTTCCCGGTACCGTCATCAGTATCAACCAGGTCCGCCAGGACGGCCGTCTGCGGTTTCGGGTGAGACTGGATAACGAGGGCAACATCTACACAGTATTTGTAGATCAGGCGACAGGTGCGCTAAGCAGGGAGTAGAACATGCGGTTGTTGGTCGTCGAAGATGAAAGCCTGTTGCGGCAGCAACTGAAATCGGGACTGGAGCGTGCGGGTTATGTTGTCGATGATGCTGCAGACGGTGTTATCGGCCTGTATCAGGCCACCGAATATGAATACGATGCCGCCATTATTGATCTGGGTCTGCCAAAACTTGATGGCATCAGTGTCATCCGGCAATTGCGTGAGGCCGGCAAGCGATTCCCGGTGCTGATACTGACTGCGCGCGGCGACTGGCAGGACAAGGTGGCAGGACTGGATGCTGGCGCGGATGATTATGTTGTCAAACCTTTCCGCCTGGAGGAGATTCAGGCTCGTTTGAATGCTCTGCTGCGACGTGCTGCGGGGTTTGCGAGTCCGACAATCACGTGCGGCCCCGTGCAACTGGACACTTCCGCCAAACGGGTGAGCGTCCATGGCGCTAATGTCGAGCTGACTGCTTATGAGTACAAGACGCTGGAATATCTGATGCTGCACCCGGACCAGGTCATATCCAAGGCTGAACTGACCGAACATCTGTATGCGCAGGATTACGACCGAGACAGCAATGTCCTGGAAGTTTTTGTGCGACGCCTGCGACAAAAGCTGGATCCCGAGCAGACTCTGCAACCGATTGAAACTGTGCGTGGCCAGGGTTATCGAATGCGGGCACCGGATTGACATGGTGACGGCCCGTCTCGGTGGCTATTCCCTACAGAGTCGACTGCTGGTCGCCGTTACGGTATTACTGACGGTATTTCTGGGCCTGACTGGGGCGGTGCTTGACCGGGCTTTTCGCAACAGTCTGGAGACGGGTGTTGCCGAGCAGCTTCAGGTGCAGATTTATGTCCTGCTGGCGGCGGTTGATGAAGCCGATGGCAACTTCTATTTCAGCGAAAACCTTCGCGAGCCGCGATTCTCGCAACTGAATTCAAACCTCTACGGTTTTATCAGCAGCGCCAGCGAGGGCGAGCTGCTGCGAACGTCATCAGCACTTGATATTGATTATGAAACGCTGGGTCTGAATCACGACCTGGCGATTGGTGAAACCCGGTTCGGACGTTTGCGCACCAAGGCTGGCACTGAGTTTTTTGTGACCAGTTATGCCGTTACCTGGGAGAACAGGCTGTCACCGATTCTGTTCTCGGTGCTGGAGTCAACCGATACCATCGAGGCCGAGGCGAGCAATTTCAGAAACAGTCTCTGGTCCTGGCTTGGCGGCCTGGCAGTGTTGTTGCTGATATTGCAGATTCTGCTCCTGCGCTGGGGGTTGGCGCCCCTGCGTCGCCTGGCCCGAGACCTGAAAAAAATTGAGTCCGGCCAAAGTGAGACACTGGACCCATCCTATCCCCGGGAACTGAGTGCGGTGACCCAGAATCTTAATCTGTTGATTCAATCTGAACGCAAGCAGCAGTCGCGCTATCGAACCACGCTGGCAGATCTGGCGCATAGTCTGAAGACGCCACTGGCGGTTATTCAGGGCGAACTTGGCAGCCACACGTCCGACATCAACCAGGCGTCGCTGGTGCAGGAACAGCTTGATCGGATGAACCAGATTATCAGCTACCAACTGCAGCGCGCTGTCAGCACCGGCGACACTGGAACGCTGGCGCGGCAGGTTAATGTTGCCAGTGTGGTGGCGAAAGTGGCACGTACGCTGGAAAAGGTTTATGCCGACAAAGCGGTTGTCATCAAACGTGATATTGATACAGAGCTAAACTTTCTCGGTGATGAGCGCGATTTGCTGGAGATGCTGGGTAACCTGATGGACAACGCCTGCAAGTATGGCAGGGGTATGGTCGCGGTGTCTGCGTCGTTGGCATCAACCATGCCGCCACGTATGTCGCTGCGGGTAGAAGATAATGGCACCGGCATTTCGGTGCCGGATCGGGAGCGGGTGCTGCAGCGCGGTGTCAGGCTTGACACGCTGGCACAGGGCCAGGGGATCGGTCTGGCGGTGGTAGTGGACATTGCCACCAGTTACGGCGCCAGCGTCAGCGTAACCGACAGCCCAATGGGCGGTGCCAGTATTATTCTCGAGTTCGATAATATTCGAATAGCGGACTGACGCAGGCGGCCTTCTATTGTGGCCTCAGAACAGCACTGCGGCCGCGCATGACACCAGCGTCATGGCAAACAGAAACCACTTGATGGTGCTTTGCTGGACACTGATGGCAAAACGTACACTGAGATAGCTGCCCAGCATCGTACCCAAAGCCAGAATCAGGCCCGGGATCCACGCGACCTGATCAAACCAGATGAAAATCACCAGAGATACAGACGTAACAGCCAGCGTACACACCATCTTCAGGGCATTGGCACGAACCAGGTCATAGCGCAGACCACCTGCCAGTGCGGCGAGCAGTATGAAACCGACCCCGGCCTGCACAAAACCACCGTAAATGCCGGCTGCAAACACTCCCCACCAGGCCAGGCGGCTGTCATTAACGGACTTAACCGGGGTGCCCGGAGGCGGTGCGATAAACCCCGGGCGTAGCAGAATAACCGCGGACATGGTGAGTACGGTGCCCAGCAACAGTGGTTTCAGAGCGACATTGGGCACCAGTGCGGCGATCAGGGCGCCAACGCCGCCACCGGTCATACTGGGTACCAGAATTGACGCGATGGACGGTGTATCAAGCTTGCCGTAATGATGGAAGCCGCGCACGGCGACAACACCTTGCAGAATCACCCCAACGCGGTTGGTGCCATTGGCGACATCAGGCGGAAGGCCGAGCACCATTAACATGGGCAGGGTCAGATTCGAACCACCGCCGGCCAGGGTGTTTATCCAGCCGGCAATAAGGCCAAGAAAGGCCAACAATGCCAGTAACAGTGGATCGTATACCATAGCGTGCCCGGACGGCGCCGAGGCGCTGAATAAGTGAAGCGCGGATCATAGGGAAAAAGCCTGGTAAATGCCAAAGTCCACACGTGCTGTCAGGATGAGGCTTATGTGCGGCGCCGCACAGTTAAGCAAGTGTCGCGAAACATTATTTCTGGTTCGTCTAAACTTCAAAAGAGTTGGGTGTGTTTTGGGAGGACGGCTAGCGTATGCGATTTCCAATCCGGTGCAGCGCGCAGACGCGAAATATTGGGTCGCACCATGTTCTGGGCATTGCCCTGTTTGAAGTATTGTTGACCAGCTTTATCCTGGCTGCGGGGATTCTGGCGGTGCTCAACATGCAGGCCATGGCGGTTGCCACGTCACAAAACAACAGTCACCAGCAGCGTGCAGAATGGCTACTGCACGACATGCTGGAACGAATGAAGGCGAATCCCCAAGGCTTCTGGCATGCATTGCAGGTCTCACCTGATGGCGAACCAAACGCACAGTGCCTGACGATGACCGGTTGTTCGCCTGCCGAACTCGCAGCGCACGATCTTGCGAATTGGCAACAACAGCTTGTTGAAACATTGCCTGTCGGTTCTGGCGAGATTAAATCAACAACCCTCGCAGGTTATCCCCATACAGCTCGGGCCTACCGGGTATCGGTGCACTGGCAAGGAAGCCAGGGTAGTGGCAGCGCTACGCAAAGGCCGGACAGTAGCGCAATCGTGGTGTTATGAAAGGTGCTGCGAATAGTCCTGCGAGGCGTGGCCATGGCAGCGCTGCGATGACTCAGTCGTGTTTCTCCAGTCGTGGGTTCACGTTAGTGGAGCTGCTAATGGCGCTTGGCCTGGGCGCCAGCCTGAGCGCGGTCACCCTTCAGGTTTTTACCGACAGTGTGCAGTTGCAGCTTGTGCATACTGGCGTGCTGGAGGTGCAGCAACGTTCGGCTTATGCCCAGTTCCTATTGCGAACAGCCATTCGAGAGTCAGCATCGCCATGTCCGACACCCAGCGCCGACCTCGCCGTCAATCCGGCGCATCATCTTGACGTGGTTGCTGCAAATGAAGCTGCAGTCAATGCGTTGCCGAATACTCAGGTGCTGCGAGTACGCACGGGCAACTGTGAAGAACCGGCTCACCTGTTTTACGTTGGCAGGCGTGGTAATGACAGCGTCAATGACACCGGGCTGTTCCGGCGCGTGCAGCGTAGCGACGGGTCCTACCGCGCAGCAGAAGAACTGATTGCAGGTGTAACGGCAATGTCGTTTGTGGTGGGTATCGCAGTAACGCCGACGACATCGGTGTCCGATGCTGACCTTGCATTGGCCTATGTCGAACCCAGGCAGGTCGCCTCCTGGTCTCGCGCGTTCAGTGTGACAGTGGCCCTGTCCTGGCCAGCAGCCTCGATAGCAACTGACACGGTGGCGGAGACCGCCGACGGGTTGACCATGACGTTCACGACAGCGCTACGTCAGGTGGAGGTGAATCGCATTTTTGGAGGACCGGTATGAAAACCGGTCTGAGAACTGTTGCGAGAGCACGAGTCGCCCGCTGCCAGGCAAGCGCGCAACAACGCGGCTCGGCCCTGTTAATGACCCTGATTTTCATGGCGGTACTGGCCAGGGTGGCGCTGTCGGCCGTTGATGCGGCGTCGCTGGGTACGTCGCTGGTTCTGAATTACCGGGATCATGAACGTGTTTTTAGTTCTGCCGAAGCACTTCTGTTCGCGGTTGATGCCCGCTTGCTGCAGCGCATCCAGATCGATGGCCCGCAGGCGGCACTGGACGCGGTGCCGGAGGCTGAGGTGGAACTGGGCGTGCCGCCTGCTGCCAGTTTAGAATCTGGTGCTGCGATGCTTGCCTATCAAATACACGTGGTGGACTTCATGGCCGGTCGAGGCCCAGATGGCGGAGCCGACGGAGTCTACTGCAATCCTCTGTATCAGCTAACGGTGCGGGCATCAGGGCTCAGGGCGGGGACCAGGGTGCGGCTAAGTCTGGAGCGCAGTGCCTGCTGCAGCGACAACGCCACCTGTGCGGCAGGAGATTTTTATTCAATGAGTCGACGCTGGCGCCGATTCAGTCAGGAGCAGCGCAGCGGTTGACCCTGACTGTTTTCCCGCAATCCATCCCCGTCATTGTCTTGCGCATAACGAAAGCGGCCACTGCCATTGAGAATGATTTGATGCGCCGCCTCGGTGCCGTCGTCGGGAGGGCACCAGGTAAAGTTGCCATTCTGGCCGGTCAATCCGCCAAAGGCATCAATCAACAGGTATTGCCGATTGCCAAAGGCGCGCCAACGCAATTGCCCCTGCAGTTCTGGCCACTGGACGCTGGTCATAATGTTCTCGTCAGCAGAGCGCTGTCTGTCCTCGTCAATATCAATAAACAACATGGCACCGTGTTGCCAGTCACGGATGCATTGCTGGTGTTCATTCACGGGGCACAGGGTGACCGTTCGGCGGCGTCGGATGGCAACACTGCGGGCAGTTTCTGCCAGTGCCTGGAACTGGCGTAACACGCGTGTCGATTCTTCGCCGTCAATCAGGGTAAACACAGGCAACGCAAGTGTTGCCAGTATTGCTATAATTGCCAGCACGATGGACAACTCCAGCAAATTTGCGCCGCGTTGACGTGGTGGTATCGATATGTGGGGCATGATCAACCTCTCTGCCAACAGTGTAGCGTGTGTCTGCCAGCCCCTGCCGGGATTTTTAGCCGTGTTCACCAGAAAAGAGGTTTGCGTGTCGGGTTGCCGGAAACGCTTCCAGGACAGGTGCCAGGTCTGTTGCCAGGCCAATTGTCATAGTGGCCACCGGTGCCGTCGCAAGAACTGTTGCAGGACGGGTTACAAGGACAAACGTTGTGAGTGATTTTCTTATCTGTGGCGGTGGCGTCTCTGGCATGCTGGTCGCCCGTGGCCTGAGCCATCACGGTGCCCGGGTGCAACTGATTGAGCGTGGCACCTGCGGGCAAGAAGCCTCATGGGCCGGTGGCGGCATTGTCTCGCCGCTGTACCCCTGGCGTTATTCGGATCCGGTGACGGCACTGGCGAATCGGGCACAGGATGCTTACCCCGAACTGGCGCAGGCGCTCGCCACGGAAACGGGTATCGACCCCGAGCTGTCGGTGTGCGGGCTGTTGATGCTGGATGCAGCAGATCATGAAGAGGCATTGCAATGGGCGCATCGCCACGACCGCCCGATGCAGACCTGGCAGCCGGCACAGATACAGGTCCGAGAACCCGAACTGGCCGAAGGCAGCGAACGTGCACTGTACATGCCGGCTGTTGCCAATATCCGCAATCCCCGACTGGTAAAGGCGCTGGCTGCCAGTTTGCGTCTGCAGCCCCGCGTTGATGTGTGTGAACAGTCGGAGATTCTGCGCATTGAAACCCGTGGCGATCGCATGACGGCAGTCTGGGTGCGGCAGCAGAATGAGGAAGTCAGGTTGCAGGCAGATGTGTTTGTGTTGGCCGCGGGTGCCTGGACGGGGCAATTGCTGGCGCAACTGGGTCTGGCCTTGCCGGTAACGCCGGTTAAAGGTCAAATGCTCTTATACAAGGCGGAAGAAGCCCTGTTGCGCGGTGTTGTTTTGAGCCAGGGACGCTACCTGATCCCTCGCCGTGACCATCATATTCTGGTGGGCAGTACGCTGGAGCATGCGGACTTTGACAAGTCGATTACCGAGCACGCGTGTGACAGCCTGCGCGCGTCCGCGGAACGAATGTTGCCGGCACTGTCCGCCTTACCGGTGGTACAGCAGTGGGCTGGGTTGCGTCCGGCCGCACCGGATGGAGTTCCGTTTATTGGCCGACTGCCCGGGTTCAGCAATGCGTTTGTTAATGCCGGACATTACCGCAACGGCCTGGTGCTGGCGCCAGCGTCTGCTGATTTGCTGGTTGAGTTGCTGGCGAACGCCCCGACCGGCCTCGACCCTCGTCCCTATGATCCGGTACTGCGCGGTATCAAGCCAGCCCTCAGGTGACAGGACCGCAAACGCCCTGGTCGGCATCATGGTGGCCAGGGCATAGTCGGGTCAGCGCAAATTTGGCGTTTTACTTCTGCTATCGGTATGACCGACAATACCGCAGCTTTTTATATGATCAGCAGGATCAGCAGGATCAAACCAACAGAGGACCGTATGGCCAGCCCGTTAACGATAGTAATGGCGCAATTGAATTTGATAGTGGGGGATATTCCCGGAAATACCCAGACCATCCTGCATGCTGCGCGTGAAGCTGTCCGTGACCACCATGCTGATGTTGTGGTTTACCCCGAATTGAGCCTGACCGCTTATCCGGCTGAAGATCTGTTGCTGCGACCCAGCCTGGCACCGCGAATTAATACCGCCCTGCAACAGCTTTGTGATGCACGTATGGACGCCTATCTGATCGTGGGGTATCCACTGACTGACAATGGCCAGTTGTTTAATGCCGTGTCGGTCATTCACGAAGGCGAGATAAAAGCGACCTACTGCAAGCAGAGTCTGCCCAATTATCAGGTCTTTGATGAAAGGCGCTATTTCCAGTCCGGCAACTCCCCCTGCATCGTCAACATAAAAGGATTGCCGGTAGCGCTGACCATCTGTGAAGATCTTTGGGACCCATTGCCAATCCGGCAGGCATCGCAGGCAGGTGTGGGCCTTTTGATCAACATCAATGCCTCGCCTTTCCATACCGACAAGCTGGAGCAGCGTCAGCGATTATTGGCAAGGCGTGCCATGGAATCGGGCACCCCGATTCTGTACGTGAATCAGGTGGGTGGGCAGGACGAACTGGTGTTTGATGGCAACTCCATGGTTGCCGATGCTGATGGTAGGGTGACCACGGTTGGCCCGGCATTTCGTGAAGCGCTGATCCCGGTTAGTTTTCGCATAGAGCAGGCGCTGGCATGGCCCGAGCTGTCTGATACGGCAAGTGTGAGTGTTACCCCGGATTCGCTGCCTACGGTGCCCGCAGACCGTGACGTCGAGCAACGTTGCTACCAGGCCATGATACTGGGATTGCGTGACTACGCGCGTAAAAATCGTTTCAGTTCGGTGATTCTTGGTTTGTCCGGCGGTATCGATTCAGCGTTAACATTGGCACTGGCTGTGGATGCGCTGGGTGCCGATCAGGTGACTGCGATCATGATGCCGTTCACATACACGTCGGATCTCAGCGTGCGCCTGGCCGCAGCGCAGGCAGAACGCCTGCACGTCAATTATGATGTTATCCCAATAACTGATTGCTATCAGGCCTTCGCTGGCGCGCTGGCCAATCAGTTTGCCGGCTTGCCTGCAGATCTCACTGAGCAGAATATCCAGGCCCGTTGCCGGGGTGTCATGTTGATGGCTATCTCCAACAAAAAAGGCGCTCTGGTGCTGACCACCGGCAATAAAAGTGAAATTGCGGTAGGTTATTCCACTCTGTACGGTGACATGGCCGGTGGTTTTAATGTACTCAAGGATGCCAGTAAAACCCTGGTGTATCGGTTGGCACGATACCGCAATGCCATTGCCCGCGCGGACGGAGAGGCGGACATCATCCCTGTTGAAGTGATTGAGCGGCCGCCTTCGGCTGAGCTGGCGCCGGGGCAGCAGGATGACGACAATCTGCCGCCTTATGATCGGCTGGATCAGATACTGGCGCTGTATGTCGAATCCGACCTTGGCGCTGACGCCATCATTGGCCATGGTTTTGATGAAGAGGAAGTTCGCCGGGTGCTTCGCCTGGTCGACATCAATGAATACAAGCGCCGACAGGCACCCATCGGTGTGCGCCTGACGGAGCGGGCATTTGGCCGGGACCGGCGCTATCCGATCACGCAGGGCTGGGCTGCAGGTGAGTAGGCCCTTGGTACGCCTGTTGCGCTGATACACAATCCGGACTGACAGCAAACCCGGCAAGGAGGTAGGCTTGAACGACACTAAACAAGTGATAACTGGCACGCTCGTAGACGCACGCGACTATCTCGACCGGTTTCTGTCGGACGCAGACAATGTCGATGCAATTGACAGTGCAGCAGACGTTCTGATCGCTGCGCTGCACAACAATGGCGCGATCTACAGTTGTGGTAATGGTGGCTCGATGAGCGATGCCATGCATTTTGCTGAAGAGTTGACCGGTCGCTACCGGGACAATCGTGCTGGCTTGTCAGCCACCGCCATCAGTGATCCGGGACATATCAGCTGTGTTGCCAATGATTTTGGATATGAGCACATTTTTTCGCGCTATCTGCAGGCACGAGGCAGAGCCGGCGATTGCCTGTTTGCCATCAGCACCAGTGGTAGCAGCAAGAATGTGATCAAGGCAGCAGAATATGCGCGCGATAACGGCATACAGGTTATCAGTCTGACCGGGGCGGGTGGGTCGACACTTGGCAAACTGGCGACTGTTGATATCAGTGCGGGTGCCAGCCGCTACGCGGATCGGGTGCAGGAGGTGCATATCAAAGTGATACACATACTGATCGAACTCATCGAACGGGCTTTTTTTCCGGAAAACTATGCTTCCTGAAGTCCGCCCGGCCGTTCACTATTGCGGCTTCCGGTTGCAATCAGCTGTCGTCCGTTCACCCGTCCCACGGTGCGCGATGGTTCGCCAATGCTGACGAACCCGGCCTAGATCGGATTGGGGGAGCCGGGTGGTGGCTCGCCAGGCATGGGCGCTGTTGTTGCGTCACGGCCGTAGCGGCCCAGTGTCAGAATATTGAGCAGGGAGCGTCCTCGTTCCGGCGCAGCTTCCGGTGCAATTGAACGCTGCGGACGGCTGGTTGGCGCCAATGGGGTGTTATCTTCATTGCTGCCCAGCAAACCAAAGGTCACCGTATAAAGCAGCGACGGGTTGGTGACATGGTTGCGCACGATGAATTCGCCATTGTTGTCCAGCGTGGCGTGATCCGGGTAATTGTCGCGCAGCAGGGCCAGCGATGTGTCGGCCAGGTCATTCAGGCCAAGACGAAGATAACACTCCACCATGATGGCAACGGCATCGGCGACAACCGGGCTGCCCTGAAAATTCTCAACCACATAACGGCCACGATTCAGTGCGGCTATGTATGCCCTGCGCTCCAGATAATAATCTGCCACGTGGATTTCATAGGCGGCCAGATTGTTGCGCAGGAACACCATGCGGGCGCGGGCATCAGCGGTGTAGTCGCTATCAGGATACAGAGTCATCAGCAGGGAAAACTCGTTGAATGCATCGCGGGCGCGGCTGATATCGCGTTTTGACGGGTCGGTAGGCAGAAAGCGGCTCATGAAGCCGGTGTTTTCCGAGAATGTCGCTACCCCTTTCATGTAGTAGGCATAGTCGATACTCTCATGATCAGGGTGGAGTCGAATAAAACGGTCGGCCGCGGCGCGCGCACCTTCCACATTGGAAGCACGATAGTGAGCATAAATCAGTTCCAGTTGCGCCTGAGCGGCGTACTGGCCAAATGGGAACCGGGACTCCAGAGCCTGATAGGTTCGGACCGCGCCGGAGAAATTGGATGCATTCAGCTGCTGATTGGCAGTTCGGTAAAATTGCTCCTCAGTGGACATGGAAGCAAACTCATCGCGATCACGTCCCAGGGAAGAACAGGATACGACAGTTATCAATAACGCAATGGTTAGCAGTACTCGCACGCTCAAAACACCTCTTGACTGGCAAAACAGACTATAATGCCTGTCGATAATCGCTTATTTAACCACACCATCCGGTCGATACCCAAATATGTCAGAACGAATCTCTTTATCCGCCATTGTACCCGATGATCTTGATGGCGCCAGATTAGACCAGGCAGCAGCCCGTTTGTTCGCAGATTATTCGCGAGGACGTCTGCAGCAGTGGATCAAAGACGGCTTTTTACTGGTCAATGCCGCACAAAAGCGGGCCAAAGACCGTTTGAGTACCGGTGACAGGCTGGAACTGAAAGCGGAGTTGGATGAAGCGCCAGACAATGGCTGGCAGGCGGAAGCTCTGGCGCTGGACATTGTTTATGAAGATGATGCGGTGCTGGTGCTAAACAAGCCCGCCGGCACCGTTGTGCACCCGGCTGCCGGCAATCGCACAGGTACCCTGATGAATGGTCTGCTGCACTATTGCCCGTCCCTGCAGCACCTGCCGCGAGCGGGCATTGTGCATCGTCTGGACAAAGACACCACGGGACTGATGGTGGTGGCAAAAACCCTGCCTGCACACCACAAACTGGTTCGCCAATTACAGAAGCGCACCGTGACCCGGCAATACGAGGCCGTAGTGCAGGGTGTCTTGACCGCGGGTGGCATGGTTGACGAACCTCTGGGCCGGCATCCGGTGCAGCGCAAAAAGCGGGCAGTGGTGCAAAGCGGCAAACCATCGGTGACGCACTATCGGGTGATTACACGGTTTCGCGCCCACACACACGTGCAATTGAAACTCGAGACCGGCCGCACACATCAGATTCGCGTCCACATGAGTCATGTCAGACACCCCCTGATCGGTGACCCGCTGTACGGCGGGCGACTGCATATTCCGGCAGGTTGCAGCCCTGAGCTGGCCGAACACCTGCGGCTGTTCCGCCGTCAGGCACTACACGCTGCACGTCTGGGATTTATTCACCCGGATACAGAAGAAGAGGTGAGTTGGGAGGTCCCGGCGCCGGATGACATGCAATTGCTACTGGGCACCCTGAAGCGGGATACAGACTGATGGCAAGCGCCGGCAGCAATACCACAGACGGGAAGCCCGGCGCCGACCTGGACTGGCAAACTCCCGACTGGCCGGCACCTGACAATATCGGCGCACGGGTCACCGGTCGAACCGGTGGTGTCAGTCTACCGCCCTACGACAGCTTCAACCTGGGCACGCATGTGGGGGATGTGGCCGCAACGGTAGCGCGCAATCGCCGTGCATTACGCAGGGCCTTACCCGGACTCCATCGACTGCAATGGTTAAACCAGGTTCACGGCACACGTGTTGTCTCTGTGGCCGCAGGAAGCCAGGGTCTGCGGCGGCGTCAGGCCGATGCCGCCTGTCTGTCTCAGACCGGTGATGGCGTGGCAGTGTTGACGGCTGACTGTCTGCCGGTGCTGTTATGTTCGCATGATGGGCGCGTTGCGGCAGCCGCGCATGCCGGCTGGCGTGGGCTGTTGAACGGTGTTCTGGAGAACACGGTGCGGGCCACGCAATACCCGGGCACGGACCTGATGGCATGGCTCGGGCCGGCAATCGGGCCGTGTTGCTTTGAGGTGGGTGCAGAGGTCAGATCAGCGTTTATGGCTGCCGGGACGTCGTCCGCCGGCGCCATGGCGGCAGCCTTTAAACCGGTTGCAGGTAGCCACGATAGCCGTGGCCAGAATAAAAGCATGATGGATATATATGCAGCAGCGCGACAACGCCTGCAAATGCTGGGCGTCACGGCAATTTACGGCGGAGACCAGTGCACGGTCTGTTCTGCATCCCGGTTCTTTTCCTACCGCCGTGATGGCGTGACCGGACGCATGGCCAGCCTGATCTACCTCAAGGATGGTTGAATCAGTCTGCACTTCAGATTGTTAAATCTTAGTATGCGCTTGAATTTTTCTGGCGTTACCTCAATCTATAAGCCATAGACAAATGAATTCTGAACTATCGTCCTGTAAAGACGCCAGTTCACTGAGGTGAATGATGAGAATGGAGCAATTGACAAGCAAGCTGCAGGCAGCGCTGGCTGACGCGCAATCGCTGGCGCTGGGCAACGACCATAATTTTATTGAACCTGTGCACCTGATGATCAGCCTTCTCGAGCAGAGAGGCGGTTCGGTGCGACCGTTGTTGTCGCAGACGGGGTTTGACCTGACGCAATTGCGCAAAGGCCTCAACGACATCCTGCAAAGACTGCCAACTGTGGAAGGCAATGGTGCGGATGTTGCCATGTCGAATGAACTGGGTCGTTTGCTGAATCAGGCTGACAAGTCGTCCCAGAAAAACGGTGACAAATTCATTTCCAGTGAGGCCGTGATGCTGGCTGCGTTAGCAGATAAAGGCGAACTGGGCCGTTTACTGAACAGTTTTGGTATCTCGGAGAAAGCGCTGCAAACCGCCATCAGTAATCTACGGGGCGGAGACAAAGTTACCGATGCCGATGCCGAGGAATCCTGGCAGGCGCTGTCAAAATATTGCATTGATCTGACCGAACGTGCCGGCAAGGGGGGGCTGGATCCGGTGATCGGCCGCGATTCCGAAATTCGTCGCACCATTCAGGTCCTGCAGCGGCGCACCAAAAACAACCCGGTTTTGATAGGCGAGCCGGGTGTGGGTAAAACCGCCATTATCGAAGGCCTGGCACAGCGCATTGTTAACGGTGAAGTGCCGGAAGGTCTGAAAGACAAAAAAATTCTGGCGTTGGACATGGGCGCACTGATTGCCGGTGCCAAATTCCGCGGAGAATTTGAAGAGCGCCTGAAAGGCGTACTGAAGGAGCTTTCCAAACATGAAGGCTCGGTCATTCTGTTTATCGATGAGATACATACCATGGTCGGCGCGGGTAAAGCCGAAGGCTCCATGGATGCGGGCAACATGCTGAAGCCCGCGCTGGCGCGCGGAGAGCTGCATTGTGTTGGCGCCACCACGTTGGATGAGTATCGCAAATACATTGAAAAAGATGCAGCTCTGGAACGCCGGTTTCAGAAAGTGCTGGTGGACGAGCCGTCAGAGGAAGACACCATTGCCATTCTACGTGGCCTGAAGGAACGTTACGAAGTGCATCACGGTGTGCAGATTGCCGATGCCGCCATCATTGCGGCCGCGCGCCTGTCACAACGCTACATCCCGGATCGGCAGTTGCCGGACAAGGCCATTGATCTGATTGACGAAGCCGCCAGCATGATCCGCATGGAAATCGATTCCAAGCCGGAAGAAATGGACAAGCTGGAACGTCGCCTGATTCAGTTAAAAATCGAGCGGGAAGCGCTGAAGAAAGAAGAGGATGATGCGTCACGCAAGCGCCTGGAGAAGCTGGCTGAGGACATTCAGCGAGTAGAGAGAGAGTTTGCCGATCTTGACGAAATCTGGAAAGCTGAAAAAGCTTCGGTGCAGGGTACACAATCAGTTAAAAGCAACCTGGAAAAGGCCCGGGCGGACCTGGAGTCAGCACGCAGGGCAGGTGACCTGGCGCGCATGTCAGAGCTGCAGTACGGCGTCATTCCCAATCTGGAAAAGACCCTGGACATGTCCACACAGGCGGAAATGATGGACATGCAATTGTTGCGCAGCCGGGTGACCGAAGAAGAGATCGCTGATGTAGTGGCGCGCTGGACCGGTATTCCGGTGGCAAAAATGCTGCAGAGCGACAAGCAGAAGCTGTTGCAGATGGAAGAGGCGTTGCACGGACGAGTGATAGGGCAGCATGAGGCTATCTCGGCCGTCGCCAATGCGGTGCGGCGCTCCCGCTCGGGGTTGTCAGATCCCAATCGCCCCAATGGCTCATTTCTGTTCCTGGGGCCGACCGGCGTGGGTAAGACTGAGCTGTGCAAAGCACTGGCTGAATTTCTGTTTGATACCGAAGAGGCGATGGTCCGTATCGACATGTCTGAGTTCATGGAACAGCATTCGGTGGCTCGTCTGATCGGTGCCCCTCCTGGTTACGTGGGTTACGAAGAGGGCGGGTATCTGACAGAAGCGGTGCGTCGCCGGCCTTATTCAGTGCTGCTGCTGGACGAGGTGGAGAAAGCCCATCCGGATGTGTTCAACATTCTGTTGCAGGTGCTTGATGACGGCCGTTTGACCGATGGTCATGGTCGCACCGTGGATTTTCGCAATACGGTGATCGTGATGACATCGAATCTGGGCTCGGACCGTGTTCAGGAGATGCTGGGGGATGATCCCACAGATGAGGCGGCCTATGACCGCGTGAAACATGATGTGATGTCGGTGGTGACCCGGCATTTCAGGCCCGAATTTATCAACCGCATTGATGAAACCGTGGTTTTCCACCCGCTGGCGGCGAGTCAGATACGTGGCATTGCGGATATCCAGATAGCATCGCTGAACAAGCGGTTGCACGACAATGACCTGGCCATTGAAGTGTCTGATGCAGTGTTGGACAAGGTAGCCGAGCTTGGGTACGACCCGGTATATGGTGCCCGGCCGTTACGCCGGGCGGTGCAGAACTGGATTGAGAATCCGTTGGCACAGCGCGTTATTCAGGGAGAGTACGCACCGGGAGACTGCATTTTGGTTGATGTGACCGACGAAGGTTTTATTTTTGATAAACGCCCACAAGACGGGCCTCACGCTTGACAATGCGTCAAATCGTGGGAAAATCGCGTGTTGCTGGCGGGGATTCTTATCGGGCTCTCCCGCCGCACGCAGACTGAGAAGGTAATCCCCTCCCCCAATCTGCTCTGGCCGGGTTGCGTCGAAAAATGTCAGCCCCGGGGCTCGCTTAGGTGTCAGACAACATCCACCTAGGTTCCAGTACGTTACCGACGTCCGGAACTGGCATGTGTCAAATTTGATGGTCAGCTTTGACAGCCATGCTTGTTGATTGATCCTGAAAACTAAAAGATTAACTTTATCTGCGAAGATATTGCCCTCCGGCAGTGTCTTATTGATGCCATTGCAGGTGTCATATTTTTATTTGAGAGGCTATAACTGTGGAATTGCTTTCTGGTGGTGAAATGCTGATTCGTGCGTTGCACGACGAGGGCGTTGAGCTGTTGTTCGGATATCCGGGCGGCGCTGCGCTGCACATTTACGATGCGATATTCAACCAGGACAAGGTGGAACATATTCTGGTACGTCACGAGCAGGCGGCAACGCATGCGGCTGACGGTTATGCCAGAGCCACCGGCAAGCCAGGTGTGGTGCTGGTAACGTCCGGTCCGGGCGCCACCAATGCGATTACCGGTATTGCGACAGCATTTATGGACTCCATTCCCATGGTAGTGATCTCCGGCCAGGTGGATAGTTCCCTGATCGGATCTGATGCGTTCCAGGAAACTGACATGGTGGGTGTGTCACGCCCGATCGTAAAACACAGCTTTATGGTGCAGAGTGCCGAAGACATCCCCATGATAGTGAAAAAGGCGTTTCACATAGCCACCACGGGCCGTCCGGGGCCGGTGGTTATTGATGTGCCCAAGGATGCCAGCGATCCGGCGCGGAAATTCGAATACCAGTACCCGACTACCGTCAAGATGCGCTCCTATTCAGTGCCAGCCAAGGGTCATACCGGGCAGATAAAAAAAGCAGTCGAGATCCTGCTGGCTGCCAAGCGTCCGATCATATACGCCGGTGGCGGTGTCATTCAGGGCAACGCGGCGGAATTGCTGACGCAACTGGCGCGCAAGTTGGGATACCCGGTGACCAATACGTTGATGGGCCTGGGCGCGTTCCCGGCACCAGACAAGCAGTTCCTCGGCATGCTGGGCATGCATGGCACCTATGAAGCCAACAATGCCATGCATTTCAGTGATGTGGTGCTGGGTATTGGTGTGCGTTTCGACGATCGCGTCACCAATGCCATCTCCAAGTTCTGCCCGGGTGCGAAGATTCTGCATGTCGATATCGACCCGGCATCAATTTCCAAGACAGTCGCCGCCGATGTACCGATTGTGGGCTCGGTCACCAGCGTGTTGGAAGAGATGCTGGAGCTGATCGCGCAGGCAGACACAACAGTGGATCGCAAGTCGCTGGATTTGTGGTGGCAACAGATTGAAGGCTGGCGCGCCAAGCAGTGTCTAAAAGTGACGAACGCGGAAAATGATGTCATCAAGCCGCAGCAGGTGGTCGACAGTGTCTATCGCGTTACCAAAGGCGAAGCCTACGTGTCCTCGGATGTGGGGCAGCACCAGATGTTTGCGGCTCAGTACTATCACTTCAACAAACCGCGGCGCTGGATCAACTCCGGTGGTCTGGGCACCATGGGCTTTGGTTTTCCGGCGGCCATGGGTGTGCAGTTGGCGTTCCCTGATGCGATCTCGGTGTGTATTACCGGTGAAGGCAGCATACAGATGTGTATTCAGGAACTGGCGACCTGTCTGCAGTACGGTTTGCCGGTGAAAATTGTGTGCCTGAATAATGAGTCTTTGGGCATGGTGCGGCAATGGCAGGATATGCAGTACGGCGGGCGTTATTCCAACAGCACCTATTCGGAGTCGCTGCCTGATTTTGTCAAACTGGTGGAGGCTTACGGTCATGTCGGGGTTCGCATCGAGAAATTATCGGAGCTGGACCAGAAGATGACAGAGGCGTTTGCCCTGAAGGATCGACTGGTATTCATTGATGTGGCAGTTGACCCGTCGGAGCATGTTTATCCGATGGCGATCAAGGGCGGTTCGATGAAAGATATGTATCTGAGCAAAACGGAGCGAACATAAGATGAGGCACATTATTTCCATTTTGTTGGAGAATGAACCTGGCGCTTTGTCTCGTGTAGTGGGTTTGTTTTCTCAGCGCAATTACAATATTGAGTCGCTGACAGTGGCGCCAACGGAAGATCATACCTTGTCGCGGCTGACTATCACGACCATTGGTGATGACCGCAAGATCGAGCAGATTACCAAGCACCTGAACAAACTGATTGATGTGGTGAAGCTGGTTGATCTGACTGAGGGTGCGCATATCGAGCGCGAGCTGATGTTGCTGAAGGTGAAGGCAACTGGGGCTCAACGTGCCGAGATCAAACGTACAACGGATATTTTCCGGGGTCAGATTGTGGATGTCACCAGTACCGTGTACAGCATTCAGCTGACCGGGGCGTCGGATAAGCTGGACAGTTTTCTGGCGGCCATTGGCAATGCGTCGGTGCTGGAGGTTGCGCGGACCGGGGTGACGGGGATCTCTCGTGGGGAGAAGGTGCTGAGCCTGTAGGTTTGGACTCTGACAGAGTCGTTCGAGGGCAGGGGCGGCGCTGGCTGAGGAGCAGGTGGCAGTCGCGACCGACCGCTTCCTCCGCAAATCTGCCCGGCGCTGCGGAACTCGCCCTCAGGCGCTGAGCGCCTTGCGAGCTCAGACAGTCCTCGCGCTGTTTCGGGCAATTTTGCTACGGAAAAGCGCGGCCTGATTGGTCGCTCGTTGCCACCTGCTCCTCAGCCAGCGCCGTTCGAAGCCAGTGGCTAGCGTCGGGCATTAAATGCTGCGTACAAAAAAAGGCCGGGGCCGCTGACAGTATCAGTGGCTCCGGCCTTTTTTTATTGAGCGCTGGAAAAGGGCTTAGATGGCCTTTTTCATCGCGGTCATATACGAGCGCAGGCGACGACCAACAATTTCGATCGGATGGTTGCGCAGGCCCTGGTTAACAGCGATCAGTTCAGCGTTATCAACGCTGTTGTCTTTAACGCTGATGCCTTTGCCGATCACATCAGTGTCGACTTTCTGCATGAAATCTTTCAGCAGCGGCACGCATTCGTGCGAGAACAGGTAGCAGCCGTATTCTGCGGTGTCGGAAATTACCTTGTTCATTTCGTACAGCTTCTTGCGGCCGATCAGGTTGGCAATCAGCGGCGTCTCATGCAGCGACTCGTAGTAGGCAGACTCTTCGATGATGCCGGCTGCGGTCATGGTTTCGAAGGCCAGTTCCACGCCGGCTTTCAGCATGGCAACCATCAGGATGCCGTTGTCGTAGTATTCCTGTTCAGAGATGTCCATAGAGCCGGGTGTGGATTTCTCGAACGCGGTTTCGGCTGTCTGTTCGCGCCAGGTCAGCAGTTTCTTGTCGTCATTGGCCCAGTCTTCCATCATGTCGCGCGAGAATTCGCCGGCAATGATGTTGTCCATGTGCTTCTGGAACAGCGGCGCCATGATGGTCTTGAGTTCTTCTGCCAATGAATTGGCGACCAGTTTGGCCGGGTTCGACAGGCGGTCCATCATGTTAGTGATGCCACCATGTTTCAGACCCTCGGAAGTCACTTCCCAACCGTGCTGGATCAGCTTGGAGGCGTAACCGGCATCCACGCCTTTTTCGATCATGCGGTTGTAGCAAAGAATGGAACCGGCTTGCAGCATGCCGCAGAGGATGGTTTGTTCGCCCATCAGGTCGGATTTGACTTCGGCAATAAAGGAGGACTCCAGAACGCCTGCGCGGTGACCGCCGGTAGCAGCCGCGTATGCCTTGGCAATGTCGATGCCGTCGCCATTGGGGTCGTTTTCGGCGTGCACGGCGATCAGCGTAGGTACGCCGAAACCGCGCTTGTACTCTTCGCGTACCTCAGTGCCCGGGCACTTGGGAGCAACCATCACCACGGTCAGGTCGTCGCGAATCTGCATGCCTTCTTCAACAATGTTGAAGCCATGCGAGTAGGCCAGACAGGCGCCTTTTTTCATCAGTGGCATAACCTGTTTAACAACAGCAGTGTGCTGCTTGTCCGGTGTCAGGTTCAGAACCAGATCGGCCTGCGGAATCAGGTCTTCATAAGTGCCAACGTTGAATCCGTTCTCGGACGCGTTTTTCCAGGATTGACGTTTTTCGGCGATTGCCTCGGCGCGCAGTGCATAGCTGATATCCAGTCCACTGTCGCGCATGTTCAGGCCCTGGTTGAGACCCTGTGCGCCACAGCCCACGATGACAACTTTTTGCCCTAGCAGGCGGTTAACGCCGTCAGCAAATTCGGCGCGGTCCATAAAACGGCATTTGCCCAGCTGCTCCAGTTGCAGGCGCAAGGGCAGGGTGTTGAAGTAGTTCATGGTGGTTATCCTTTGGACTGTCAGTCCGGCTGTTTAATAGTCGGGGTGAATGATAGGGCTTTGTTGGGGTTGCGTAAAATGATATATTTGCAATTAACTATTTCACATATTGCAATACAGTGTATTGCAGCAAAAGCTAATGTCGAGCCAATAAATGTCGAGCTAATAAATGGACCTCAAAGACTTGCGGTTGTTTCTTCATCTCAGCAAGACCCTGCATTTTGCCAGAAGCAGCAAAGAATTACATATCAGTCCGTCCGGACTCACGCGCGCAATACAGCGTCTCGAGGAAGAGTTCGGGGTGGCATTGTTTGAGCGTGATAACCGCACGGTGCGCTTGACCGCGGCCGGCCTGCAGTTGCGGGATTATGCCGTGCAGACGCTTGATCAGTTACTGCAGCTCAAAGCTGACCTGCAGCGCTCGGGAGATGGGCTGCGCGGCAGTCTTAGCCTGTTTTGCTCGGTGACTGCCAGCTACAGCTTTCTGCACGAGTTGCTGCAACAGTTTCGCGCTGTTTACCCACAGGTTGAACTGCAGCTACACACGGGCGATTCGGCGCTAGCGCTGGAGCGGGTCATGGCCGGGCAGGACGACATTGCGATAGCCGCAATGCCTGACCGTTTGCCGGATTCACTGGCATTTCTGCCGCTGGGGGAGTCACCTCTGGTTTGCATCGGGCCTACGCTGCCGTGCCCGGTTCGTCATGCACTGGAACAGGCGCGGGCCAGCGGCGACTATGACTGGCAGGCGTTGCCGGTGATCATGCCAGAGACGGGCCTGGCACGATCGCGGCTGGAGCAATGGTTTGCGCAACGTGGCCAGAAACCCAGGGTATACGCCCAGGTCAGCGGTCATGAAGCGATGGTCAGCATGGTCAGTCTGGGTTGTGGTGTTGCCGTGGTGCCCAGGGTGGTTGTGGACAACAGTCCGGTCAGTGACCGAATTGAGGTGTTGCCGGTGATGCATGAGTTGCGGCCGTTTACGGTGGGCCTGTGTGCCCGGCGTCGCAAGTTCGTCAATCCGCTGGTCAATGCCTTGTGGCAGGTCGCCGCTGCGGGCCAGCAATAGCAGCGCGGCTGGCTGTCTGCAAGCCTCGCAAGCAGCAGCCTTATGTGTATAATCAAGGCTTGGAATTTGTCAGGGGTAGTGTATGCCAACAGAGAAAAATCCGCAGAGTGATGAAGCTCACGAGCTGGACGAAAGCTTTATCCCGATTGACGAACATGAGGAGTTTGTTTCCCAGGATGGTAAAAAAATCAGTCGCAAAGGAATTTATCTGTTACCCAATCTGCTGACGCTGGGTGCTCTGTTTGCGGGTTTTTACGCCATCATTGCCGGTATGAACGGCAATTTTAACGCCGCCGGCTGGGCAATTCTGATCGCAGCAATTCTTGACGGGCTGGACGGTCGAGTGGCGCGACTGACCAATACCCAAAGCTCCTTTGGTGAGCAATTCGACAGTCTGGCTGACATGGTGTCATTTGGTGTGGCACCGGCGTTGATTGTATTCAGCTGGACGCTTTCTTCGATCGGTAATGCTGGCTGGGCGGCGAGTTTCATTTTTATGTCGTGTGCGGCGCTGCGTCTGGCACGTTTCAATGTGCAGCTGGGGACCGTCGACAAGCGTTTTTTTATGGGGCTGCAAAGCCCGGTAGCGGCAGGACTGGTCACATTTGTGGTATGGGTTGCCTACAAGTACGAGGTGCAGCCGAGCGTCTGGCTGTCGGGAGCAACAGCAGGGCTCACGGCATTTGTAGGCTTGCTGATGGTGTCGAATTATCGTTATTACAGTTTCAAGGAAATTCATTTCAAGGGGACGGTGCCTTATGTTGTTTTCCTGATGGCGGTTGTTCTGCTGGTAGTCATTGCCCAGCGTCCGCATGAAGTTTTACTGACGATGTGCGTTGTTTACGCGCTTTCCGGTCCGGTTATTGCGATGTACAGAAAAGTTTCGGCCCGTAAACGAAAAACCGGCCGTGACTCTGCAGCGTAGAGGTTATCAAATGCTCGTGAATCGCCGGACCCGTGCGGGGCTGGCAATCGATGCCCGACTGAGGGCGCAAGAGGTTCAATTATGTTGATCAAATCAGCCCCCGATATCCTGTCTTCCGAAATTACGCCTGAGTCGGTTTACCGAAACCGGCGACAGTTCATGGCCGATGCGCTCAAGCTGGGTATCGCCACGGGCGGTCTGGCAGCAATGCCGGGTGCGGCATTGGGTGCATCTGGCGATGGGCTGCGTGCCCGGGCACCCGCTGATATGGAGCGATCGGCCCCGGCAGCCTGGTGGCAGGATAAGTTTGCCGGCATTGATGCCGCCGAGCGTGGCGGAAACTTCTGGACCGATGAAGATTTGACGCCTTATCGCGATGTGGTGACCTATAACAATTTCTACGAATTTGGTACCGATAAGTCGGATCCCTACCAGAACGCGCAAAGCTTTGATGTTGATCCCTGGTCAATCGAGATTGCCGGTGAGGTGGATAACCCCGGGACATATGATCTTGAGGATTTCATGAAACCGCACCAGCTGGAGGAGCGGATATATCGCCTGCGCTGTGTGGAGCGCTGGTCGATGGTGATCCCGTGGATCGGTTTTCCGCTGGCGGATTTGATCAAACGGGTCGGGCCGACATCAAAAGCAAAGTATGTGGCATTTGAAACCTTGTTGGATCCTGACCAGATGCCAGGGCAGCGTGGCCGGTTCAGCGTGATTGAGTGGCCCTATCGTGAAGGCCTGCGTATGGATGAGGCGATGAACCCACTTAGCTTTTTGGCGGTCGGTCTGTATGGCAATTACATGCCGCCGCAGAATGGCGCCCCGATCAGGCTGGTCATTCCGTGGAAGTACGGTTTCAAAAGCATCAAATCGATTGTCCGGATTCACTTCACTGAAACTGAGCCGGCGACGTCATGGAATATGCTGCAACCCAGTGAATATGGCTTTTATGCCAATGTGAACCCTGAAGTCCACCACCCGCGCTGGCGGCAGGACATGGAAACACGGTTGCCCAGGACGCTGTTCAGCTCGGGGCGCATGGAAACACAGATGTTCAACGGATACGCCGACCAGGTAGCACATCTGTATCAGGGCATGGATCTGGCGCGTTACTATTGAAGCAGCAGGCTCTGTCGTGAAATCTTTGTCTCGGCTACCGATGCTGCGCAACCCTCGCTTCTGGCAGGTTGCGCGGGTCATCATCTTCTGTCTGGCGTTGCTGCCTTTTGTTTTCCTGTTGCAGGGAGCGCTACTCAATACACTTGGGGCAGATCCGGCGCGTGAGCTTGCGCTTGAGACCGGGCGCTGGGCGTTACGCATGCTGCTTTTAAGTCTGGCGATTACACCGCTGCGTGAATTGACCGGGCTCACCGGGCTGTTTCCATTGCGCCGCATGCTGGGTCTGTTTGCACTGTTCTATGCGGTTTTGCATTTCATCGTTTATATGGTGTTTCTGCTGGCGTTGCGCTGGTCCGAGATCGGCAGCGACATTCTGGAGCGACCCTATATTACCGTCGGTTTTGTTGCGCTGCTGATTCTGGCAGCCATGGGAGTGACGTCAACAAAGGCGATGATGCGTCGTCTTGGGCCGCGCTGGAAGCAGTTACATCAACTGGTTTACATGGCGGCAATGCTGGCCTTGCTGCACCTGCTTTGGATCCTGCGCACAGACCTTTTTGATGCTGTATTTTATGGTACGATTCTCTTTCTGCTATTGGTATATCGATTGGTAACCCGGCTGAAAAAGCGGCGCACCAGGGCGGCTCGCCGCCAGGCCGTTTAGGCGGCCTGACCAGCGGAGAAAGGCGGACCCTGTGGCAGGCCTGCAGCATGGCCAGTAATTTCTTGATGAAATTTCGACAAAACACTTGCAGCAAAAAATCACTGTGGCATAATGCGCGCCCTTGACGAGATAACACCCTGGTCAAGGTTGGCAGGACAGCAGTATTTTCAGATGGAATTGTTGGCGATGAGCTGGCAAAGAAAGTGAAAAAAAGTGCTTGCCAGATTGCTTGAAACGCGTATAATACGCGGCCTCTTAGCCACGAAGGCTGAGGCGGAAAAGTTCTTTAAAAGACAGAGATTAAGTAATAGAGGTGGGTGCTTGCCGAGGTATTTTTGCGCAATCGTAAAGATATCAAAGGGAAGCAACCGCGTTAATTATCAGCCCTCCCAAGGGTTGATGATTTAAGTCAATAGACAGTAGTTGTAAACTTTGAGCATGATTTTAACTTGAGTGAATTGTCGGTTAAGTAGTACGGCGAGTAAGCTTGAGTGTAAAACCTTAAACTGAAGAGTTTGATCATGGCTCAGATTGAACGCTGGCGGCAGGCTTAACACATGCAAGTCGAGCGGAAACGATGGGAGCTTGCTCCCAGGCGTCGAGCGGCGGACGGGTGAGTAACGCGTAGGAATCTGCCTGGTAGTGGGGGATAGCTCGGGGAAACTCGAATTAATACCGCATACGCCCTACGGGGGAAAGCAGGGGATCTTCGGACCTTGCGCTATCAGATGAGCCTGCGTCGGATTAGCTAGTTGGTGGGGTAAAGGCCCACCAAGGCGACGATCCGTAACTGGTCTGAGAGGATGATCAGTCACACCGGAACTGAGACACGGTCCGGACTCCTACGGGAGGCAGCAGTGGGGAATATTGGACAATGGGGGCAACCCTGATCCAGCCATGCCGCGTGTGTGAAGAAGGCCTTCGGGTTGTAAAGCACTTTAAGCAGGGAGGAAAGGGGCAAGACTAATAATCTTGTCAGTTGACGTTACCTGCAGAATAAGCACCGGCTAACTTCGTGCCAGCAGCCGCGGTAATACGAAGGGTGCAAGCGTTAATCGGAATTACTGGGCGTAAAGCGCGCGTAGGCGGTTTGGTTAGTTGGATGTGAAAGCCCAGGGCTCAACCTTGGAACTGCATCCAATACTGCCAGGCTAGAGTACGGGAGAGGGGGGTAGAATTCCACGTGTAGCGGTGAAATGCGTAGAGATGTGGAGGAATACCGGTGGCGAAGGCGGCCCCCTGGATCGATACTGACGCTGAGGTGCGAAAGCGTGGGGAGCAAACAGGATTAGATACCCTGGTAGTCCACGCCGTAAACGATGTCAACTAGCCGTTGGGAGCGTAATGCTCTGAGTGGCGCAGCTAACGCACTAAGTTGACCGCCTGGGGAGTACGGTCGCAAGATTAAAACTCAAATGAATTGACGGGGGCCCGCACAAGCGGTGGAGCATGTGGTTTAATTCGACGCAACGCGAAGAACCTTACCTGGTCTTGACATCCCAAGAACTTTCCAGAGATGGATTGGTGCCTTCGGGAACTTGGAGACAGGTGCTGCATGGCTGTCGTCAGCTCGTGTCGTGAGATGTTGGGTTAAGTCCCGTAACGAGCGCAACCCTTGTCCTTATTTGCCATCATTTAGTTGGGCACTCTAAGGAGACTGCCGGTGACAAACCGGAGGAAGGTGGGGACGACGTCAAGTCATCATGGCCCTTACGACCAGGGCTACACACGTGCTACAATGGTTCGTACAAAGGGTTGCCAAGCCGCGAGGTGGAGCTAATCCCATAAAACGAATCGTAGTCCGGATCGGAGTCTGCAACTCGACTCCGTGAAGTCGGAATCGCTAGTAATCGTAAATCAGAATGTTACGGTGAATACGTTCCCGGGCCTTGTACACACCGCCCGTCACACCATGGGAGTGGGTTGCAAAAGAAGTGGGTAGCATAACCTTCGGGAGTGCGCTCACCACTTTGTGATTCATGACTGGGGTGAAGTCGTAACAAGGTAGCCGTAGGGGAACCTGCGGCTGGATCACCTCCTTAAA